>DASZPQ010000097.1:0-8275 GCA_035550275.1 Gaiellaceae bacterium
AAGGCAGCGAGCGGCGTGGTCGAGGACGACCCGCCGCTACCCGAGGCAGATGTCGTCGTCTTGCCACCCGAACTGGTGCCGAGAGCGGCCGTCGTCGTGGTTGTGGCGGCAGCGGTCACTGCCTGCCCGACGCCGATCAGGCCCTTCATGCCGGCACTGGCATGCCCGGGCACGGTGCAGAGGAACTCGTACTCACCCTTCTTCAGCGTCACAGTCAGAGTCGCCGACTTGCCCTTCGCAAGCATGGGCGTCACCGGCCCCGTGCACGAGTTCGCCTTCGAGCTCGTGACCGCCTTCGTGCAGATCTTGAAGTCATGGGACAACGTGCCGGAGTTCGTCACCTTGAACGTGACGGAGCCCGCCGCGATGTTCGAGGACTTCGAAAGCTTGAATCCGAGCTCGCTGGGCTTGCCGGCCGTCACGGTGATGACAGTCGCCTTCACCACCCCAACCTGACCCGAAGCCGAGTCGGTCTGAAATCCGAGCAGCGCAGCCATGAAGCCTGCGCAGCCCACCCCAAAGACACAGAACGCAATCGTCAACCGATGGCGATGCATGAACAGACGGCTCCTTTCAGAACTGACCTGGACTCCGGACACCTGCCACACCGTCCGACTGAGGCGAGAGTTTAGTCACCTGGGTCGATGGTTTGTGCAACGAACGCGCACGACGGACCGTCTGCGGCGCTCCGTACCATTGGCGCGATGCGGGTCCACTCGAGCTCCGAGATCGAGGCGCTCGGCGAGATCCGGCTCGATGACGACCTTCTGATCCATGCAGACAACGGGTTGGTGCTCCCGAAGCTGCCGTCCAATGCCTTTCAGTTGGTCTACATCGATCCGCCGTTCAACACCGGCCGGGATCAGGCGCGCACGGAGCTCGCCGTTGCCGCCGCCCCGGACGGCGAGCGGATCGGATTCGGTGGACGCCGCTACCAGTCGACGGTGCGAGGAACGCTCGCCTATGGGGATGCGTTCGACGACTACCTCGGCTTCGTCGAGCCGAGGCTGCGGGAGGCGCACCGGCTTCTCCGCGATGACGGGACGCTCTATTTCCACATCGACTATCGCGAGGCTCACTACTGCAAGGTCCTGCTCGACCAGATTTTCGGCCGCGAGTGCTTCCTGAACGAGATCATCTGGGCGTACGACTACGGGGCGCGCACGAAGAGCCGCTGGCCCGCAAAGCACGACACGATCCTCGTCTACGTGAGGGATCCCGATCGCTATTACTTCGACTCGGCCGAGGTCGACCGCGAGCCGTACATGGCGCCCGGGCTCGTGACTCCGGAGAAGGCGGCGCGCGGGAAGCTGCCGACAGACGTCTGGTGGCACACGATCGTCGGCACGAACAGCAAGGAGAAGACCGGCTATCCGACCCAGAAACCGGAAGGCGTCCTCCGCCGGATCGTCAGCGCCTCGACCAAGCCCGGCGCCTGGTGCCTCGACTTCTTCGCGGGCTCGGGAACGTTAGGCGCGGTCGCGGCCAAGCTCGACCGGCGGTTCGTGCTCGTGGACGAGCGACGCGAGGCGGTCGACATCTGCCTGGCGCGCCTCGCTGCGCCGGCCGTTCCCCTCGCGCTCTAGAGAGAGCAAGGCCGGGTTGCCTTCCGCGGCCTCGCTCTCTCTACCTCGACTTGAGCTTTAGTTTTAGTGGGTCGACTTGTAGACGTACGCAGCGAGGTTGTTGATCTGCGTCGAGCTCAGCTGCGGGCTGAACGCCGGCATGATCTCGCCGCCGTTCGTGACCTGCTGGATCACCGTCTGCTGATCGGGAGCCACGTCATCGAGGCTCGGGCCGACCTGACCGGTCGAGCCTGCCGCCTTCAAGATGTGGCAAGAGCCGCAGCCGGCGCTCGCATACACAGCCGCGCCGGCGACAGGGTCGCCGACCAGCGCTGCAAGCGCCGTCGTCGTGCTTGTGACCGACCCCGCGCTCGAACCGCTGCTGCCAAGAGCGGAGGTCGAGCCGGTGCCGAGCGCGGCAGTTGTCGTGGTGACGGGCGCCGAGACGAGCTTCTCACCGACACCGATCAGGCCCTTCATGCCGGCGCTGGCGTGTCCGGGCACCGTGCAAAGGAACTCGTACTCGCCCTTCTTCAGCGTCACGGTCAGGGTCGCTGTCTTGCCCTTCGCGAGCATCGGCGTCACCTTGCCGGTGCACGAGTTGGCCTTGTCGCTCATGACCGCCTTGGTGCAGATCTTGAAGTCATGGGAAAGGGCGCCGGAGTTCGTCACCTTGAATGTGACGGAGCCGGCCGTGATGTTCGACGACTTCGAAAGCTTGAACCCGAGCTCGCTGGGCTTGCCGGCCGTCACGGTGACCACCGTCGCCCTTGCCACGTGCACCTGCCCGGCGGCCGAGTCGGCCTGAAATCCGAGCAACGCAGCCATGAAGCCTGCGCAGCCCACCCCAAAGACACAGAACGCAACCCTGATGCGATGGCGATACATGAGAAGAACGTGCTCCTTTCCCGTATGAGCTGGACCGAGTGCGCCTGCGAAGATCTCGTCGCAGCGGCCCCACTTTAGAGCGCAAAAACCGACCCAGTGTTAACGCTTCATGAGGACTGAGACCTATGCCGAAACTCTTATGGGTCCTAGTCAAGAATCGATCTGTGCCCAGGCCACGGCAGGAGAGCATTGAGACCAGCCGGCGGCGAGAGCTGCGCTCCGCGTCGCGATGGCAGGGACGAGAGAAAGGTTCGCGGGGGAAAACCGCCAGGCTTTCCCCCGCGCTAGCGGAGAGAGAGGGATTTGAACCCTCGGTACACCTTTCGGCGCACACGCGATTTCCAGTCGCGCTCCTTCGACCGCTCGGACACCTCTCCCGGCGCTCCTGAGGGTACCGCCGAACCGACTCAGTCGTGGATGCGAGCGATCAGCTCTTCACGCCGCAACACGCGGACGCGATGGCTGGAGCGGGCGAGACGAACCTCGTAGCCGGCATCCCGGGGATAGAGCACCTTGTCCCCGGGCTCGAGCGCGACCACGTCGGGGCCCACGGCGACAACGATCCCGCTGCCGCATTGCGCGGCCTCGTTGATCGGGACGATCAGACCCGACGGCGTCTCGGTCTCATCAAGCGGCTGCAGGACGAGATAGTCGTCGAGCGGCTCGAGCGTCACCTCGGTTCGCTGTCGCATCGGATCGAGCACAGCTTCAGAGTACCGCCACGCCCCGATCAGCCATGTCTAGGGGACTGTCCCCAGACACGGTCAGAAGAGACATGCCTGGGGGACTGTCCCCCAGACACGCCCAAAAGAGACATGCCTCGGGGACTGTCCCCAAACGGGTCACATTCGGCCGGCAGCGACGATTCGGGCCAGGAACTGTTGCGTTCGCGGCTCGCGTGGGCTCGAGAAGATCTGCTCTGGCGGGCCCTGCTCGAGGATGACGCCGTCGTCGAGGAAGCAGACGCGGTTCGCGATCTCGCGGGCGAAGCTCATCTCGTGGGTCGCGATCACCATCGTCATTCCGCCGGCGGCGAGCTCGCGGATCACTTCCAGGACCTCGGCGACGAGCTCCGGGTCGAGCGCGCTCGTCACCTCGTCGAGCAGCATCAGCTCGGGTCGCATGGCAAGCGCTCGCACGATCGCGACCCGCTGCTGCTGCCCGCCTGAGAGCCGGTCGGGGTACTCGTTGCGCTTGTCGGCCAGGCCGAAACGCTCGAGCAGCTCGATCGCATTCGCCTCTGCCTCGGAACGGGACTGGCCGAGCGCAGCGCAGGGCGAGAGCGTCACATTCCGCAGCACGCTCATATGGGGGAAGAGATTGAAGGCCTGGAAGACGATCCCGATCCGGCGCCTGACCCGGTTCACGTCGACCCCACGCGCCGTGATCTCCTCGCCCGCAACGACGATCCGCCCCGCACTGACCGGCTCGATCAGGTTGACGCAGCGCAGGAGCGTCGACTTCCCGGATCCGGACGCGCCGATCAGGCAGACCACCTCATGCTCCGCGACCTCGAGATCGATGCCGCGCAGAACCTCGAGCTTGCCGAAGCGCTTGTGGACGCCGTCGACGACGAGCGCCTCGTTCATGCCACTCCCCCAGACTGGCGGCGACGGCGATCACGGGCGATCAACCAGTCCGTGAACCGCGCCAGCGGAATCGTCAGCGCCACGAAAAGCAGCGCGGCTGTGACGTACGGGGTGTAGTTGAAGGTTGCGTCGGTATCGATCTCGGACTGCTTGAACGCCTCGACAGCCCCGAGGATCCCGACGAGCGCCGTGTCTTTTTGCAAGCCGATGAAGTCGTTCAAGAGCGGCGGGATCACGCGTCGCACCGCCTGGGGCAGGATCACGTGACGAAGCGTCTGCGCGCGGCTCAGTCCAAGCGAGCGCGCGGCAGCCTCCTGGGATGGATGCACCGACTCGATGCCGGCGCGGTAGACCTCGGAGACGTACGCCGTGTAGATGAGAACGAGCGCGACGATCCCCCAGAACGTCGTCGAGGTCGGCACGTGCTTCAGCTGGAGCGCCGGCGCCCCGAAGCCGAGGATCGCGATCACGAGGATCGTCGGCACGCCGCGGAAGAAGTCGGCGTAGGCGATTGCAAGCGCCCGCAGCGGGAAGAACACCGGCCCCGGCAGGCTGCGGATGACGGCGATCAGCAGCGCGAAGATCAGGATGAAGACCTCCGCGATGCAGAAGATCTTCACGTTCAGCTTGAACGCGCTCGCGATCTCGGGCAGCGAGCTGCGGAACTCGCCCCAGTCGAAGAACGTCTTCCGAACCTCCGGCCAGCCCGGCGAGTGCGTGACCGCGAAGACGACGATCGCGAAGAAGACGATCGTGCTGAGCAGCGCGATCGCGACGCTACGACGGCCGTCGCCGCCGGGGCCCCAGCCCGCGAGGAGCTTCGAGCGGCGCCCCGCTACTTCAGGACCGGGGCGCCGGTCGCCTTCGACAGCCACGTGCTCTTGATCTTCGCGAGCGTTCCGTTCGCCTTCAACGTCTTCAGGGCACCGTCGACGCACGAGGCGAGCGGATTGCCCTTCTGGAAGACCATGCCGAAGTGCTCACCGCCCCTCGGGGGCGGGAACTGGCCGCTGACCGTCGAGTTCGGCACCTCAGCACCGGAGATGTAGAAGGCGGTCGGCAAATCGACGACGAGCCCGTCGATCTGCTTGTTCTTCAGCGCCTGCACCGCCGCCGCGTCGGTGTCGAAGACGGATGGTTGCTTCGTCGGCTTGATCGCCCCGAGGATGTCGTAGTAGCTCGTCGTCCCGAGCTCGGCCGCAAGCTTGAAGCCGCGCAGCCCTGCCAGCGAGCGGACGTGCGAGATCGGCGTGCCCTTCAGCACGACAAGCGCCTGGTCGACGTCGTAGTAGGACGAGCTGAACGTGACGACCTTCGCGCGGGCGGCGGTGTACGAGATCTGGTTGATGTCGAAGTCGAACTTCTTCTTCCCGGGCGCGAACGAGTTGTTGAACGGGACGTAGACCCAGTTCACCTCGCTCTTCGTGAAGCCGAGCTTCGACGCCACCGCATAGGCGACGGCGGGCTCGAAGCCCTTGCCGTTCGACGGATCGTTCAGCTGCCACTTCGAGCCCTTCGTCGTGCCGCCGCCGTACCACGGCGGATAGGCCGGATTGTCGGTTCCGATCGTCAGCGTTCCCGGTTTGACGAGCGTCAGGCTGGCCTTCACGCACGATGCGCTGGGAGCGGCAGTGCGCGCGGTGGTGCCCGTCGCGGTGGCGGTTGCGGCCAGTGCTGCCGCAAGCGCGGTGAGTGCGATCAAACCTGCGCGCATCGTGTGCATACCCTCCTGTGTCAGAGCCGGCTCGGCCGGACGTCGCAAGCGAGATTACCGGATGAGAATCGACCGCCACGATGTCGCGATCTCGAACACCGACAAGGTGTTCTTTCCCGCCCGCGGGCTGACCAAGGGCGACCTCGTGGACTATTACGTGAGCGTCGCCAAGCTGGTGCTGCCGCACTTGCGGAGGCGGCCGTTCCACATGAAGCGCTTCCCGAACGGCGTCGAAGGGGACTTCTTCCACCAGAAGCGGGTGCCCGCGAACCATCCGGACTATGTCGACGAGGTGCACGTGTCCTTTCCGAGCGGGCACTCGACCGTCTTCGCGATCGTCGACAACGCCGCGGCGCTCGCGTGGGTCGCGAATCTCGGCTGCATCGAGCTGCACACCTGGGCCTCCCGCGTCCCCGAGATCGAGCTGCCCGATTACGTGCTGATCGACCTCGACCCGAGCGCCGACGGGCAGTGGCCGTTCGTGCGAGAGATCGCGCTCGTCGTGCGCGACGTGATGGACGAGCTCGGGCTCGCATCGTTTCCGAAGACCTCGGGCGCGACCGGGCTGCACGTGCTCGCGCCGATCCGCCCCGAGCTGCCGTTCCCCGAGGTTCGGCGGTTCGCGAAGGCGCTCGCAGAAGAAGTCGAACGCCGGATCGGCGACCAGCGGATCGCGACGACGACCTGGCGGGTCGCGGATCGCAAAGGAGTCTTCGTCGACTTCGGCCAGAACGCCCGTGACCGCACGATCGCGTCGGCCTATTCGGTGCGCCCGACTCCAGACGCGCGCGTCTCGGCGCCGCTTCGCTGGGACGAGGTCGCGAGCGTCGAGCCGGAGGCGTTCACGCTCGAGACGATGGCCGCACGAATCGCAGCGGTCGGCGACCCGATGCAAGGGATGTGGCGACGGGCCGCGTCACTCTCGTCGCGGCTCTCGCACTTCGAACGCTAGGCGAAGAGCGTTTCGACGGTGGGCGCGTTCGGATCCCGTGGTGGGCGAAGCTCGAGCCACGTGCAGTCGGCGGGCTTCTTGTCCTCGCGCCAGCGAATCAGCTTGGTGCCATGCCTGAACCGGTTGCCCTGCACCTTGTCGTAGCGCACCTCGACAACGAGCTCGGGCCGCAGCGAGGCCTGCTCGAGCTCGCCCGAGCCCCAGCGATTCGGCTCCGTGGAATGCTCCTCGGCACTCTCGTCGACGAGCGGGAGCACGCGAGCCGCCACCTCGGCACGCGTCTTCGCCGCCACCGCGCAGGTGCCGACGTAGTCGAGCCCACCGTCGTCGCGATAGAGGCCGAGCAGAAGCGTGGCGATCTCCTCGCGCGCGTCCTTCCAGCGCATCCCGACGACCACGCAGTCCGCAGTCTTCTCCTCCTTCACCTTCACGACTCCCTTGCGCGAGCCAGGCAGGTACGGCTCGCCGAGCCGCTTGGCGACGACTCCGTCGAGGCCGAGCGCCTCGAAGCGGGCGAGCCAGCCGCGCGCTTCGTCGATCGAGCGCGTCGCCGGCGAGAGCCGGAAGCCGTTGGCGCGCCTCACGAGCTCGACCCGCCGCTGCTCGAGCGGCAGCCGCCAGATCTCCTCGCCCTCCCAGAGCAGGATGTCGAAGACGACGAACTCGGCCGGGATCTCGCCCGAGAGCCGGCGAATCCGCGACTCGGCCGGATGCAGGCGCATCTGCATGGCGTCGAAGTCGAGGGCCCCGCCGCGGACGATCACGATCTCGCCGTCGAGGGCTGTTCGCGGCGGCAAGAGCTCTCCGAGCGGAGCCAGCTCGGGGAAGTACCGCAGGAGCGTCTTTCCGCTTCGCGACCAGAGCCCGAGCTTGCCGCCGACGTTCTCGAGCACGCCGCGAAACCCGTCCCACTTCGGCTCGTACTGCCACCCGGCGGCCGTCGGCAATTCGCGAACGAGCTCTGCCTCCATCGGAGGGAACGGCACGGCGGGATCTGGCGCGGGGCTCGGAGCCGGATCACTCATAGCCAGAACACTAGACCCGAGTAAGCTGGAGACAATGAGTCGAGTCGCCGTCACGGGGATCGGCGCCGTTACGCCACTCGGGCTCAACGCCCCGTCCACCTGGCGAGCGGCGCTCGCGGGCGAGAGCGGGATCAACTGGATCTCGGCCTTCGACGTCGAAGGCCTGCCGATCCGGATCGCGGCCGAGGTCAAGGACTTCGATCCGACAGGCGTCGTCTCGCCGAAGGAAGCTCGCAAGCTCGAACGGAACGTGCTCTTCGCCGTCGCCGCGTCGCGCGAGGCGCTCGACGATGCCGGGCTGACCGGCTTCGACCCGAGCCGGGTTGGAGTGATCTTCGGTTCGGCGATGGGAGGCGTGATCGGAGTGCTCGAGCAGCAGGACACGCTGCGCGACCGGGGCCCCGAACGGGTCTCGCCTCACTTCCTGCCGAACGTGCTCGTCGACACGGCCTCCGGCCAGATTGCGATCTCGCTCGGGATCAAGGGCCCGAACTACGCCGTCGTCTCGGCCTGCGCCACCGGCTCACACGCGATCGGCGAGG
>DASZPQ010000098.1:0-14635 GCA_035550275.1 Gaiellaceae bacterium
CCCCGCGACTGAGGACGCCGGATCACGGCGTCACAGCGCGCTCCGCTAGCGCATGACGTCGCCTGTGGCGTACGCACAGGCGCTGAGCGCGGTCTTCGAGTAGGTCGTTGCTCCTCCGACGGCGAGCGTGACCTTGACCGAGATCCCGCAGGTTCCGGTCTTCGTGTTGGTCGCAGCGGGATCGTTCGCCGCATACGTCCAGTTGATCGCGTTGGCCCAGAGGCCGACCTTCGAGATGCCGAGCTTCTGTGGGCTCGCGGTCAACTTGCAGGTGACCGTGGTCGTGGTCGCCGAGCAGGTCCCACATGCTCCGGAGCACTTGACGGGGGCTGACGGCTTGAACGTGTGGCCCGGAGCCTGAATCGTGAGCGTGTCGGCCACGTACCCACAGTCGAGCGAGAGGCCTCCGACGGCATTGGCGCCGAGGGCGAGCCCACCGGCGACACCACCGAGGTTGGACGTGCCACCCGAGCTGCTCGCGCCGAGCACACCACTCGCCGCAACGATCGGGCAGAAGTTCGGCTTCGCCTTGGCCTTCGGAGTCGCGGCAACGGCGTTCGCCGTCAAGCACGCCGCGACGACGGCGAGAACAAGCAGGGCAAACGTCTTGCGCGACCTCATCGAGCGCAGTATTGCAAACATCGTCCGGCGCTCGTACTCGGATTTAGAGGCTCGAGAACTGGTGTTACTCGAGCGCGTCGCCGTACGCATAGGCGCAGACGGTGTGCGTCGCCTTCGTCAGATTCGACGTTCCGGCGGCCATCACCGTGATCTTGACCTTCAGCCCGCAGGTGCCCGTGCGCGTGTTCGTCGCCACCGGGTCGGTGGACTTGAAAGTCCAGATGAATGTGTTCTCCCAGGCGCCCGCAACCGAGATGCCTTCTCTCTGCTCGGCGGTGTTGAGGTCGCAGGTGATCGCGTCGCCTTTCACCGTGCAGGACGTCCCGACGAACGGAGGCTTCGCCGCGGCGAGCTGGTGACCGGGAATGGTGATCTTCAGCTTCTGCGCGATGTAGCCGCAATCGAGCGTCAACATGCCGGAGGCGTTCTTCCCGAGCGGGGTGCCTCCGGCAAAGCCGCCCGACGAGGCGCCGAGCACGCCGTTCGCCTCGGCGATCGGGCAGAGCTTCGTATTCTTCGGCACGACGATGTGCTTGGACTTCGGCGCGATCGTGGCTGCCGCGACACTCGCCCCTATGCACGAAATCAGCGAAACCACCGCAAATACCCTCAGGAACCCCATACGAGCAGTATGCCACAAGGGTCTCGCGAGGAAACAAAAGGGCTTGGTTGAGCCAAAACAGGTGTAACCGCCTGGGCCCGAGCGCCTGATCTCTCCTTGACCTTCGAAAATCGAAAAGGATGACCGAGACGGCTGCCTCGCTGGCGCCGTACGGTCCGTCTCGGGAAATGCGCCCGGCAAGATTCGAACTTGCGACCTCTGCCTCCGCAGGGCAGCGCTCTATCCCCTGAGCTACGGGCGCCCGATTGCTCGGGGTGCAGCGCGGTTAGTGTAGCCGCGCTCGGCGGCCGTCTATCTCAAGATCGGCGTCTTCCGGAACGTCCGTCCGGATGTAGGCGAGCGCGAGCCCGGGGATCGCGCTCGTGATCCGGCCGACCGTGCGCTCTCCGCTCGTCACGTCGGCACCGGGATCGACTGCGTCGGTCTCGAGGACCTGGAGCGTCCGGTTCGCATGACCGCGGTAGCGGAGGCGCGCGACCGGCTCCTGCCCGGGGTAGCAGCCCTTCGTGAATGAGACCGCCCGCTCGTCGAGGCCGGCTTCGGCCGGAAGGATCTCGCCGTCGATCTCGCTCCCCCAGCGTGGCGTGCGGGCGAGGATCCGCAATCGCTCGAGCTCGACGTCAGGCTCCGACGCGTCGATCTCCGCATCGAGCACCTCGACCGCTGGCACCCCGTAGTCGTTCGTCGGAATGCCGTCAGCCTCACCGAAGACGATCGTCGAGGTGTGCTCTTCGCGCTCGATCTCGCACTTCGCGGCGATGCGCATCCGAGTCAGGTGGGCGAGGACGGTGTCGCCGAGCTCCGGCTCAGTCAACAGCAGGAAGTCGTCCTCGCCGCGCCGCCAGACCACAAGCGGCGCGATCACACGGCCCTTGGCCGTCAGGAGCAGCGCCTCACAGGACGGCCCGGCTAGCACGTCGTTCGAGACCATCCGCTGCAGGTACTCCCCGGCCTCAGGGCCGCTCACTCTCACGTAGGCGCGTGGCCTTGAATAGGCGGTCACGATTGTCGAGGCCATTGGTCTAGTGTAGGCAGCGTGTTCCGGTCGAAGGCGGAGCGAAAGATGGTGGACGCCGGCTACGACCCGGCGCGTCTGCCACCGGGTCAGCACCTGACGGAGAAATGGCCTGTCCTGCATGCCGGCTCGATCCCGAACATCGACCTCGCGACCTGGACGTTTCGGGTCTTCGGGGAGGTCGAGCAGCCGCTCGAGCTGACCTGGAACGAGTTCAACGAGCTGCCGCGCAGCTCGAACGTCCAGGACATCCACTGCGTGACCCGCTGGAGCCGCTTCGACGCCGAGTTCGAGGGCGTGCACTGGCGGGAGCTGGCGGCGCTCTGCAGCCCGAAGCCGAGCGCCCACTTCGCGATCGAGATTGCCGAGCACGACTTCACGACGAACGTGCCGCTCTCGTTCCTGGAGGCCGAGAACGCGTTGCTCGTCACGCATGCCGACGGAGCGCCATTGACGCCGGAGCACGGCGGCCCGCTCCGCCTCGTGATCCCCGGCAAGTACTTCTGGAAGAGCGCCAAATGGCTCCGCGCAATCGAGCTCTCCGCCGTCGACAAGCCCGGTTTCTGGGAGCGCTACGGCTACCACAACGACGCCGATCCCTTCAAAGAAGAGCGTTACGGCTTCTAGGCAACGAAGACAGTCGCGGAGCTAGTCGCGGGCGAAGCCCGTCGGCTAGCGACAACGCCGTGCACGCGGGGAACCAGAAGCGCCGTCGATACCAGCGACAACTGCTCTCGTACGGCTCTCTAAGAGGCGGAGGCGCCGGCTAAGCCGGCGCCTCCGCTAGATCCAACGCTCGAGCCCCTGAGCCCGAGCGAACCAGAGCAACCCTCTGCCAACCGGCAACCGGAAGGAGGGGGTTCGTGGGGGAACCCTGGGTTCCCCCACGGTTCTTACATCATTCCGCCCATATCGGGCATTCCGCCGCCGGGCATGCCGCCACCGTTCTTCTCCGGTGCCTCGACGACGATCGCCTCGGTGGTGAGGATGTTCTTCGCGATCGACGCAGCGTTCTGCAGCGCCGAGCGGGTGACCATGGTCGGGTCGATGATCCCGTTCTTCACGAGATCCTCGAGCTCGCCCGAGTCGACGTTCAGGCCGAAGCCCGGCTTGGCGCCGCGCACCTGATTGACGACGACCGAGCCTTCGAGCCCACCGTTGAAGGCGAGCTGGCGAAGCGGCTCCTCGAGCGAGCGCAGGATGATCTGCGCGCCCGTCTTCTCGTCACCCTCGAGGCCGTCGGCCGTCGAGCGAACTGCATCCGCAGCGTTCAGGAGCGCGACTCCGCCGCCCGGCACGATGCCCTCTTCGAGCGCTGCGCGGGTTGCCTGGAGCGCGTCCTCGACGCGGTGCTTCTTCTCCTTCATCTCGGTCTCGGTCGCGGCTCCGACCTTCACGACCGCGACGCCGCCGGAGAGCTTTGCCAGCCGCTCCTGAAGCTTCTCACGGTCGAAGTCGGAGTCCGTCGTCTCGATCTCGGACTTCAGCTGCTTGATGCGGCCCTTGATCGCGTCGCCCTTGCCGGCACCGTCGATGATCGTCGTCGTGTCCTTGCTGACGACGACCTTGCGGGCGTTGCCGAGCTGCTCGATCTTCGTGTTGTCGAGCTTCAGGCCGAGCTCCTCGGTGATCACTTCGCCACCGGTGAGGATCGCGATGTCCTCGAGCATCCGCTTGCGGCGGTCACCGAAGCCGGGCGCCTTGACGGCGACGGCCTGGAACGTGCCACGGAGCTTGTTGACGACGATCGTCGCGAGCGACTCGCCCTCGACGTCCTCGGCCACGATCAGAAGCGGACGACCCGCCTGGATGACCTGCTCGAGCACTGGCAGGAGATCCTTGACGCCGCCGATCTTCTGGTTCGCGATCAGGATGTACGGGTTGTCGAGCACGGCCTCCATGCGATCTGCATCGGTGACCATGTACGGGGACAGGTAGCCCTTGTCGAACTGCATGCCCTCGGTGAACTCGAGGTCGAGGCCGAAGGTCTGGCCCTCCTCGACATTCACGACGCCGTCCTTGCCGACCTTCTCGATCGCGTCCGCGATCACGTCGCCGATCTCACGCTCGCGCGATGAGATGGTCGCGACGCGGGCAATGTCTTCCTTGCCGTTGATGTCGACCGACTGCGACTTCAGGTTGGTGGTAACCGCCTCGACTGCCTTCTCGATCCCGCGCTTGAGGCCCATCGGGTTCGCACCGGCCGAGACATTCTTCAGGCCCTCGCGAACGATCGCCTGGGCGAGAACGGTCGCGGTCGTGGTGCCGTCACCAGCGACATCGTTCGTCGCGGTTGCGACTTCACGAACGAGCTGCGCGCCCTGGTTCTCGAAGACGTCCTCGAGCTCGATCTCACGGGCAATCGTGACGCCGTCGTTCGTGATCGTCGGCGCACCGAACTTCTTGTCCAGGACGACGTAGCGGCCCTTCGGGCCGAGCGTCACCTTGACTGCGTCGGCGAGGATGTCGACACCGCGCTGAAGCGAGCGGCGAGCCTCCTCGTTGAACTTGAGCTCTTTGTGAGCCATCTTTCCTCCTAGCCTTTCTTCTTCTTGCCGGAGTCAACGACCTTGGCGAGAACATCGCTCTCGCGCAGGATCAGGTACTCGTCGGCGCCAACTTTGATTTCGGTTCCGCCGTACTTGGAGTAGACGACGACGTCGCCCTCCTCGACATCGAGGGCGATGTGCTCCCCGGTGTCCGTATTGCGCGAGCCCGGACCGACGGCGAGGACGGTGCCGCGCTGCGGCTTCTCCTGCGCGGTGTCCGGCAGGACGATGCCGCCGACGGTGGTCTGCTCCTCGTCGAGGGGCTCCACGATCAGGCGATCGCCTAGCGGCTTCAGATTCATTCCTTTGACCTCCACTTGTGACAGTCTCGTGACACTTTTTGGCACTCTCGACGTGAGAGTGCCAGCGGGGGCCAGCATAGCGAAACCCTTACGTCTGGGGAATAGGCTTAAACGATGCGCCGCGAGTTCTCAGCGGGAGGCGTGCTCGTCCATCAAATCGACGGACGCTGGATGATCGCGGCCATCCAGCCGGGTGGGAAGCCCGAGGGCGTTTGGGCGCTCCCGAAGGGGAGGATCGACGAGGGCGAAACCGGCGAGATGACTGCGCTCCGCGAGGTTGCGGAGGAGACCGGGGCGCATGGCCGGCTGGTGTGCAAGCTCGGCGATGTGAAGTACTGGTTCAACTGGGAGCGCGAGCGGATCTTCAAGATCGTCTCGTTTTTCCTCGTTCGCTACGAAGGGGGCGAGCTCGGCGACGTGCCCGAGGCATTCCGGCACGAGGTGACAGACGTGCGCTGGCTGCCGCTCGACGAGGCGCCGGCCCTTCTGGCCTACGACGGCGAGCGGGAGATGGCCGTGAAGGCGGCGGCCGCGCTGGACAGTCTTAACCGCTGAGCAATCTCAACGTATGATCGACCACTGCTGATGCCGGCCTTTGCGCTGAACTTCTATTCCCCGATCGTCGAAGCGCAACTTCGCTCGCATCGAAAGACCGCCACGATCCGGCTCGGCGACAAGTCGCACAAGTACACGAAGGGAATGATCGTCTCGGTGCTCGTCGGCGCGCGCTACGGGCCGAGGCAGCACGTCTTCGATGCGGTGATCGACAAGGTCGAGGTGAAACAGCTTCGAGAGCTCTCGCCGCGAGAGATCGAGCACGACAATCCGGAGATCCGCCGCCCGGAGGAGATGGCCCACTTCCTCGGCCAGCTCTACAACCGGGACGTGTCTGACGAAGACACGGTGACGGTCATTCGTTTCTCGGCCATCCGGCCGAACAACGGGCTCTAGAACGCCGGCCGTCCTCGGCGCGGTCTGGCCTGGCCGCCCGTGCTTGGCCGTTGAATCGACGGAGGCAGGGTCCGGAGCGCCTCCCGCAGGCATGACCCGAAAGCCGCGAGCCCCCACACGAGCCCCACCATGGGTCGCGAACCCCCACCCTGGGTGGGGAGCCATCCCCGCCACCCTCAAGAGCAGATTCTACTAGCCGGGTTTGGGCGCCTTTGTGTCAGCTTCGGAACGTTTTCTCCACAGCGCGTAGCCGCGGGGCGCGTGCGCCGAGGCGAAATCGGCCTTCGAGGGGGAGCGCGGATTACGCCTTGCCGGGATCGGGCTTCCGGATCGGGATCCCGAACAGCTCGGGCTCGCGCAGCTGTGCTCCGCACTCCTCGCAGTCGACTGCGAACGTCGAGGAGAACGGAGCCGAGCACGCGGGGCAGCGGTGGATCAGCGCGCCGCCGCAGCTCGCGCACTCACTCGGGATCTCTGCCTCGAACTCCTCGAACCAGCGCCGGGCGGCTCCGCAGCGGAGGCAGATCGCCGTCCAGTCTCCGAGCACTTTCCGGCGTTCTTCACGCAACCAGTCGGAAGCCTTACCCACGGCCTCAGCGTAACGCCGCGTGTGAGCGTTAGAGTGCGAGCGCAATGGAATTCGCGCGCGTGGCCGAGCCCAGCGGCTCGTTGCAGGAAGTGAAGGGGTGGGGCCTCGATCACGAGGATCTGCTCGGGATCTACCGCAACCTGCTGATCACGCGCGGCGTCGAAGAGCGCGGCCACATCCTCTTCAAGCAGGGGAAGATCCCCGGCTCGTTCTACACAGGCCGTGGGAACGAAGGCTCCTCCGTTGCGATCGCGACGGCGATGGGGCCGGATGATGTCGGCACGCCGCTGCATCGCAACATGGGCGTCCACGTCACGCGCGGCGTCGAGCCGTGGCGGATCTTCGCGAACTTCATGGGCCGCGCCGACGGGCCTGCCAAGGGCAGAGACGGCAACATGCACATGGCCGACTCGCGCCTCGGGATGATCTCGATGGTCTCCCACTTGCCGGCGATGCTCCCCGTCGCCGTGGGCTGCGCGCTGGCGTTCCGGATCAAGGAAGAGCGCCGCGTCGCGGTCACGTGGTTCGGCGAGGGCGCCTCTTCGCGAGGTGACACCCACGAGGGAATGAACTTCGCCGGCGTCCGCAAGCTGCCGGTCGTCTTCATCTGCGACAACAACCAGTGGGCCTACTCGACGCCGACACACCTCGAGTATGCGGTCGATCACCTCGCAGACCGGGCCGCCGCCTACGGCTTCGAGGGCGTGCTTGTCGACGGCACCGACCTGCTCGCCGTCTACCGCGAGGCCAAGCGCGCGATCGAGAAGGCGCGTGACGGAGGCGGCCCGACGCTGATCGAGTCGCTGACCCTCCGCATGGAAGGCCACGCGGTCCACGACGACGCGTCCTATGTCCCCAAGGAGCTCTTCGAGCAATGGGCCGAGCGCGATCCGGTCGAGCGATACCGCCGGTGGATGCGCGACGAGGTCGGCATGACCGACGAGGAAGAGGACGAGATCACCGTCCAGGTGAAGAAGCTCCTGAACGACGCGCTCCAGCGCGCCGAGGACTCGCCCATGCCCGACCCAGCCACACTCCTCGATGGCGTCTACGCAACTGCCGACGACCTCGACACGCCACATCTCAAATAGATGGCCGAGAAGACTTACCTCCAGGCGATCAGCGACGGGCTCCGTACCGAGATGCGGCGCGACCAGCGCGTCTTCATCATCGGGGAGGACGTCGGCGCCTACGGCGGTGCCTTCAAGGTCACCCAGGGCTTCCAGGAGGAGTTCGGGCCGTGGCGGGTCCTCGACGCGCCGCTCTCGGAGACGGCGATCGTCGGCGGTGCGACCGGCGCCGCGTTGATGGGAATGCGCCCGGTGGCGGAGATGCAGTTCGCCGACTTCGTCTCATGCGCCTGGGATCACCTGGTCACGGTCGCGGCGAAGCAGCGCTGGCGCGCGGGCACGCCTGTGCCGATCGTCTTGCGCCTCCCGTCAGGCGGCGGCTTCGCGGGCGGGCCGTTCCACTCACAGAACCCCGAGTCGTCGTTCGCGCACATCCCCGGGCTGAAGTGCGTCTGCCCGTCAACGCCCGAGGACGCCAAGGGCTTGATCATCGCCGCGATCGAGGATCCGAATCCCGTGCTCTTCTTCGAGCACAAGCACCTCTACCGGCGGATCAAGGGCGAGGTTCCCGACGAGCGCTACGTGACGCCGATCGGCGAGGCGCGGATCCACAGCGAAGGGACCAACGTGACCCTCGTCACCTGGGGCGCGATGGTTCACACCGCCGCCGAGGCCGCCGAGCAGATCCCGGACCTTTCGGTCGAGATCATCGACCTGCGCACGATTCTTCCCTGGGACAAGCAGGCCGTGCTCGCGTCGGTGCGCAAGACGTCGAAGGTGATCGTCCTGCACGAGGACACGCACACCGGCGGCTTCGGAGCCGAGATCGCAGCGACGATTGCCGAGGAGGCCTTCGAGGATCTCGACGCGCCGCCCCGCCGGATCACCGCACCCGACACGCCCGTCCCCTTCACACCCGCGCTCGAGCAGGCCTTCATCCCGCAGGTCGCCGACGTCGTCGCCGGTTTGCGCGCGCTGGCCGAGTACTAGAAGTGGCGACGGGAACGATCGTGGACGTGGTCATGCCGCAGATGGGCGTCTCGGTCTCAGAAGGGACGATCACGAAGTGGTTGAAGAGTGTCGGCGAGACCGTCGCGCCGGACGAGACGCTGCTCGAGATCTCGACCGACAAGGTCGACACGGAGGTACCGAGCCCCGCGGGAGGTGTGCTCACCGAGATCCTCGTCCAGGAGGGCGAGACCGTCACGGTCGGGACGGTGCTCGCACGGATCGGAGAGGCGGCAGCTGAGGCCCCCGCACCGGCGGCTGCGCCACCTCAGGCCGAGCCCGCACAGCCACCCGCGCCGGCCGTCGAGCCCGAGGCCGTTGAGGCGCCGATTCCCGTCGAGATGCCCGAGCCCGTCGAGGCGGCAGCGCCGCAGGCAAACGGGCACGACGACGAGCACACGTTCGTCTCACCCGTCGTTGCGCGCATCGCCGCCGAGCACGGGATCGACCCGGCGGCGATTGCCGGCACCGGCAAGGGTGGGCGCGTGACGAAGAAGGACATCCTCGCGGTGGTCGAGTCCGGTGCTGCACCTGCAGCCACACCCGCGCCCGCTCCACCTGCAGCCGAGGCGATTCCCGAGCCGCCACCGGCGTCACCGCCGCCCCCGGCACCTGCGCCCGCAGCGCCGCCGGCCCAGCCTGCGCCTGCCGCCGCCCGACCGGCCGAGCACGGCGAATCGCTCGAGCCGATGAGCGCGATGCGGCGCGGAATCGCCGAGCACATGCGCCGCTCGCTCGACACCGCGGCCCACGTGACGAGCGCGATCGAGGTCGACATGTCGAAGGTCGTCGCGATCCGCGAGAAGCTGAAGGGCGACTACGTCTCGTCGTACGGCGTCAACCCCACCTATCTCGCATTCATCGCCCGCGCGACCGTCGAGACGCTTCGCGACTGGCCGTGGGTGAACGGCGAGCTGCGCGACGGCTCGATCGTCACCCACAGCTATGTGAATCTCGGCTTCGCCGTCTCGCTCGAAGAGGGCAAGGGCCTGATCGTGCCGGTGGTGAAGAACGCCGAGGGGCTGAACCTGCTCGGGATGGCGCGGGCGATCGCCGACGTCGCGGCACGCGCGCGCTCGAAGAAGCTGAACCCGGATGACGTCACCGGCGGCACGTTCACGATCACGAATCCCGGCAGCTTCGGAACCTTCATGGGCACTCCGGTGATCAGCCAGCCGCAGTCGGGCATCCTCGGCACCTACGCGGTCGTGAAGCGGCCCTGGGTGATCCAGGACGAGGCCGGCCAGGACGCGATCGCGATCCGACCGATCATGAACCTGACGCTGACCTACGACCACCGTCTCGTCGACGGCGCCTACGGGGCGCAGTTCCTGCGCGACCTTGCACACCGTCTCGAGACGTGGAGCGAAGCCGACTATTAGCCGCGGCGCCTACCTGATGAACCTCGGCCTGGTCGGCTACCAGGAGGCCTGGGACCTCCAGCGCTCGCTCGCTGCCGCCGTCACGCGGGGCGCGATCCCCGACACGGTGCTCTTCCTCGAGCATCCGCCAACGATCACGCTCGGCCGGCGCACGGAGGAGGGCGAGGTCCACATCCCCGACGGAGTCGAGGTCGATGTCGTCGAGACCGATCGCGGCGGCAAGTCGACCTATCACGGGCCGGGGCAGCTCGTCTGTTACCCGATCCTCGATCTGAAGCGCTACGGCCAGGACGTGAAGAAGTACTGCCGCGACCTCGAGGAAGCGCTGATCCGAACCTGCGGCGCGTTCGAGCTCGACGCGGCGCGAATCGAAGGGCTGACCGGCGTCTGGCTCGAGTCACCGCCGCGCAAGATCGCGTCGATCGGGATCCACATCACGAAATGGGTCACGACCCACGGCTACGCGCTGAACGTCGACCTCGACCCCGCTCCGTTCACCGAGTGGATCACCGCCTGCGGGATCGAAGACGCGATGTTCACATCGGTTGCACGCGAGCTCGGCAGAGACGTCGGCGTCGACGAGGTGCGGGTTGCGGCGACCGAGGCCTTCGCAGAGGTGTTCGAGATCACGTTCGAGGAGTTGCCCGGAGACGAGCCTGGCCTGTGGGCCCAGCCCCTCCACCATCAGCTGGCGGCTCGCTAGACGACCCCGCCGGGAGCCGGATCCGAAACACGGTTCCCGCGCCCTCACGACTCTCGACCTCGACGCGGCCGCCGTGCGCCTCGGCGATCGCCTTCGTGATGTAGAGACCGAGGCCGGTGCCGGGGATTGCGCCGGAGATGGCGTTCGAGGACCGGAAGAATCGCTGGAAGAGCCGTTCCTGCTCTGCCGCCGGAATCCCCATGCCCGTGTCCGACACCTCGATCGTCGCCAGGCCCGGCTCCGTCGACGTTCCGACGATCACCTGCCCTCCTGCCGGAGTGAACTTGATCGCGTTCGAGACCAGGTTGTCGATCACCTGGGCGAGACGGCTCGCGTCGCCGACAACGTGCGCCGGCGTCGCGCAACCGCATTTCAAGATCAGTCCCTTCGCTTCCGCATTCGGAAGCGCCATCTCGACCGCCTCCGCTGCCAAGGTCGCCAGGTTCACGTCCTCGCGCTGCAGCTCGAGGCGGCCGTCTTGCATCCCGGAGAAGAAGAGCAGGTCGTTGACGACCCTCAGCAACCGGTCGGTGTTGCGCGAGACGATCGCGATGTAGTTCTGCTGATCCGAGGTCAGCGGCCCGACTTCGGGATCGCCGACCAGCTCCGTGTAGCCGCTGATCGACGTCAGCGGCGTCCGCAATTCGTGCGACACGCTGGAGACGAACTCGTCCTTCAGCTGATCGAGCTTTCGCAGCTGGACGTTTTGGGCCTCGACCGCGCGCAGCAGGCCACCGAGCCGCAACAGCACGAGCACCGCGATCAGCGCCGTGCCGATCGCCGCTGCCGGAGTGTGACGAGCGCGGCCAGGCAAGTAATGCTCGACCATCGACGAGACGGGAACAGAGACGAGCGCTGCTCCAAGGACTGCCATTCGCGCATAGGTGAGACGCGGCGTGCCCGCTGTGCTGTGAGCTGGCGCCTCGCCGCTCGAAGCCTGGAGGGCGGCGGCGCCCCAGAACACGTACGAGCTGAGATAACAGAGATCGATCAGCCCGCCGACGTGATACGAGCCGGAGAGCATGATCGTCTCGTCTGCGAGCACGACGAGAACGACGCTGAGAATCAGCAGGTTGTACGGCGCACTTCGCCGAATCGGCCCGATCACGATCTGAACAAGCGCCACGAACAGCAGCACGTCCATCGACGGGTAGAGCTCGTTCACGACCAACGTGCTGGTCGCCGTCGCCATGTGGAGCGCCGGCTCCACGACGAACATCCACTGCACCGTCGAAACGGCGACGAACACGATCACCGCGTCGAGCACGGTCGCGCGAGTCATCTCCGCGCCGAGCTCCTTCAAGACCAAGAGGATCCCGATCGCATAGAGCGGGTAGCCGGCGAGGTAGAAGACGTCGGCGGCCGACGGGACCGGCGCCTCATGCCCGAGATGCACTTCGTAGAAGGTGCTCACGCAGTCGCCGATCACCTGCAGGATGAGTCCGGCGCCGAAGAACTGCCACGCGGGCCGTGTCCGCCCGGCGATGCGGACGATGCCGGCGTAGGCCGCCGCAACCGAGCTGACGCCGATCACCTCATACGCGATCTCCTGGACTGTGCCGGAGAGGAGAAAGTAGACGGCGACCGCAGCGAAACCGATCGTCAGCCAGGACGCGGTCTTACGCGAGAGCGACCGAACGCCCGGCCAACCGGAGAAACGTGGGATATCAGATGACGCAGCCACCGCCCTGTCGGGCGAGCGTACCCCTCTACACTCCAGCGAGATGGAACGATCGCTGCCAGTCGCCGAACGTCCGCGCCGCCCCGAGTGGATGAAAGTGCGCGCGCCGAGCGCAAACACGCGCTACTTCGACGTCAAGAAGCTGATTCACGGCGCCAGCCTGAACACGATCTGCGAAGAGGCACGCTGCCCGAACATCGCCGAATGCTGGGGCCGGGGCACCGCGACGTTCCAGATCCTCGGCGAGACCTGCACCCGTGCCTGCCGCTATTGCTACGTCAACTCGGGCACTCCGAACGAGCCGGTCGATCCGCTCGAGCCCCTCCGCGTCGCGCAAACGGCGAAGGAGATGGGGCTCAAGCATGTGGTCGTCACGTCCGTCGACCGCGACGACGTTCCCGACAAGGGCGCGGGCCATTACGCGGCGACGATCCGCGCGCTGAAGGCCAAGCTGCCCGAGTCGACCGTGGAGGTGCTGACGCCGGACTTCCTGGGCGTCGAGGAAGCGGCGCTCCAGACCGTGATCGGGGCGCGGCCTGACGTGTTCAACCACAACATCGAGACCGTCCGCCGCTTGCACCGCAAGATGCGCGGCGGCAAGGCGAGCTACGACGGGGCGCTCGAGCTGCTGCGCCGCGCGAAGGAGATCGCCGACTATCCCGTCCTGACGAAGAGCGGGATCATCGTCGGGCTCGGCGAGACCAACGAGGAAGTCGTGGAGACGCTCGGCGATCTCCGCGCCCACGGTGTGGATGTGGTCACGATCGGGCAATACCTCCAACCGAGTGCGAAACATGCGCAAATCGACCGCTGGGTGCACCCCGACGAGTTTCGCTGGCTGCGCGAGCAGGGCGAGGCGCTCGGCTTCGGCTCTGTTTTCTCGGGCCCGCTCGTGCGTTCCAGCTACCGCGCCGACGAGCAGCAGCACGCTGCCGCGACAGGTCGCGGCGCGCTTGCGTACTAGCGTCGCCGTCGCGGTGATCGCAGCCGGCGCGGTCACCGCTTCAGCCACGGCCGGGCTCGGCCAGTCGGCGTCGGGGACGATCTCGAGCAGTCACGCCGGGACGCGGCCGGTCACGCTGACGTTGAAGCTCGGCTATGAGATGCAGTGCGGCTACCCGGGGCCCGGGCCGGTCGTGGTGACCTTCCCGGCGAGCTGGCGGTTGCCGGCAAAGCTCGGCCCGACGCCCGCGCTCGTGGACGGCAAGGCTGCTGTCTCGGCCTCGATCTCTGGCCACACGGTCAAAATCGGCCTCGCAGCGCCGCCGCAGATCATGTGCGACGTGATCGGGCCCGGGACGTTGACGGTTCAGTTCACGCGCGGCGACCACATCGGCGCGCCGCTGAAGGCGGGCGCCTCGGTCGTCACTGCGACCGTCAAGAACCAGACGTTCCAGGTGCCGTACTCGTTCACGGCCTAGCCGTGCGGCTTGGCCATCGCGACGTAGTCGAGCGCCTTGTCGAGGATCGCGTCCGAGACGCCTTCCTGGCGCGCGACGACACGCAATGACTGGCCGGACTCGAGTGCGGTCTTCACGATCTCGGTCGCCTTGTCGTAGCCGATGTACGGGTTCAGGGCCGTCGCGGCGGCGAGCGTCAGTTCCGCGTAGTGCTCGCACTGCTCGCGATTCGCCTCGATCCCGGCGACGCACTTCTCGTCCAAGAGACGCACCGCAGCGGCAAGCAGCTTGATCGAGTCGAGCAGGTTCCGCGCCATCACCGGCATGAACGCGTTCAGCTCGAAATGGCCCTGCAGGCCCGAGACCGTGATCGTCGTGTCGTTGCCGATCACCTGAGCGGCGACCTGGGTCACGACCTCCGGGATGACCGGATTGACCTTCCCGGGCATGATCGACGAGCCCTTCTGGAGCTCGGGCAGCATGATCTCGGCCAGTCCGGCGCGGGGGCCCGAGCCCATGAAGCGGAGGTCGTTCGCGATCTTCGTCAGCGAGACGGCGACGACCTTCAGGGCGCCGGAAGCCTCGACGAGGCCGTCGCGGGCCGAGATGCTTTCAAACGCGTTCGCGGGCGGATTGATCGCGAGCCCCGTGTCGGCGGCAAGGCGGGCCCGGACGCGCTCGGCGAACTCCGGATGTGTGTTCAGCCCGGTTCCGACAGCGGTACCGCCGAGCGGAATCTTCC
>DASZPQ010000099.1:0-14142 GCA_035550275.1 Gaiellaceae bacterium
GGGCCTCTCGTACTGGGTGCTCGCGCAGATCGGCTTCCCGCTCAGCCGGCGCGGCGTGTGGCTCGCGAAGGCGACGTGGTGGCTGATGGTGGTCGGCGTCGCCGGGGTGGTCGTGACCTGCCTCGGCTTCAAGTTCGGAGCCTCGTGGGTCTTCCTCTACCCGCTCTCGTTCCACGGTTCCGGCGAATGGGGACGCTGGACGGCGTTCTTCTTCCACTTCTCGGTCCTGATCGTCGGCGTCTCGATCCTGACCTGGTGCCTCTCGATCCTCGACACGACGCTCGGGCCGGCGCTCCGCGCGAAGAGCGGCAACATCTTCAATAGAACCGGCGTCGCGCTCGGCTTCGGCTACCTGGCGCCGAAGCGCTTCGCGACGAACGAGCAGCCGGTCCCCTACGCCGTGATCCCGCTGACAGTGATCGCGATCGACATGATCATCGCGACGATCCCGCTCGCGGTGCTGCTCGTCGAGATGATGGTGCAGTCGCTCTCCCCGAGCGTGCACGTGAATCCGCTGCTCGCGAAGAACGTGCTCTGGTTCTTCGGCCACCCGGTCGTCTACCTGCTGCTCTTCCCCGCGGTCGCCGTGGCCTACGTGCTCGTGCCCCGGATGGCCGGGCGTCCGCTCGTCGCGGGGAACGTGATCACGATCGGCTGGGCAATCGCCGTCGTCACGAACGTGATCATCTGGGCCCACCACATCTACATCGACTATCCGGCAGGCTCGCCGCAGGCGGCGATCAACACCGCGATGCAGCCGCTGACCTTCTCGGTGACGATCGTCTCGGCGCTCTCGCTCTACAGCCTCTTCTTCACGATCTTCCGCTCGAACTACAAGTGGAACGCGGTCGGAACCGCTCTTTTCCTAGCACTGGTCAGCTGGCTGACCGCCGGGCTCTCCGGGTTGATCAACGCGACGATCTACTTCGACCAGATCGTCCACAACACGCTCTGGGTCGTCGGGCACTTCCACCAGATGGCCCTCCTGAACATCGGCTTCGTGCTGATCGCGGGGATCTACGCCTGGCTGCCGGAGCTCGTCCGCAAGCCGCTCTACAGCGACGCGATGGCCCGCTGGCACCTCTGGCTGACCTTCTCGCTCGGGACGATCAACTCCGCGCTCTGGCTCTGGCAGGGCCTCCATGGCGCGCCGAGGCGCTACGCGGTTCTGCCGCATCGCTACGACACCGTGACGCAGGCGGGAATCCCGCTCGCGATCGGGCTTGGCCTGACACAGATCCTCTTCGCCTGGAACATCGTCCAGACGATCCGCGGCAAGGGAGTGAACCGCGTCGTCGAGCCGTCCCGCGAGTTCTTCCCGCGCAGCCGCCGTGCGATCACGCTCGTTCTCGCGACCGGCGTCGTCGCGATCGCCGCGGTCGCCGCGGTGATCGTGATTCACGAGCCGGGCCAGGCTGCAGCCGCCGCGACGACGCCGTCGACGCCGCCCGCGTCTTCGGCGAGCATCGGCGGCGGCAACCCTGCCGCCGGCAAGCTCGTCTTCGCGAGCGCCGGCTGCGTCGGCTGCCACACGCTCGCGGCGGCCGGGGCGACCGGCACCGTCGGCCCGAACCTCGATCAGGCGAAGCCCCAGCTCGCGCTCGTGCTCGATCGCGTGACGAATGGGAAAGGCGTCATGCCGGCGTTCAAGGCTCAGCTGACACCTCAGCAGATCAAGGATGTCGCAGCCTTCGTGGTCTCCTCGGAGGGCTCGGGCTAGCTCTGCTCAGCTCGCCGGAAACTGCGCGAGCAGCTCCTGCTCGACTCGCTCCGCGTGGCTCCAGAGCAGCAGCGCGGCCGCGGAGCCCAGGGTCGCGAGCTGCTCGGCCATCATCAGCAGCGCAGCGCGGTTCTGATCCTCGGCGGCGGTGAGCCCGAACGGCCGGTTCTGCACCTGCACGTAGTGCGGATAGAGCGGACCGGCGAGCAGCAGCACCTCGCTGATCGCCATCCCGGCGAGCAGGATGCTGCCGGCGAAGACGGCCCGGCCCCCAGGCGTCAAGCGCGCGCGCCGGGTCGGATCGACGATCTGCGTCCAGACAAGCAGGCCTGCGAGCACGAACGTCGCGTGCTCGAAGATGTGGAGATCGGGGTGAGCGATCGCCGCGTCGTAGGCCGCTGGAACGTGCCAGGCGCCCATCGCGAGCGCCCAGACGCCGAACGACACCCAGGGTCGAAGCAGGAACGAGAGCAGCGCGCGGAGCGCACGGACGTGGGCGAGCCCGCGAAGCGGACGCGCCGGCAGGAGGAAAAACGCCATCGGGCCGCGCAAGCCGAGCACGATCAAGAGCGGCGAGACGTCCACCAGCAGCAAGTGCTGGATCATGTGCACCGACAACAGCTTGTCTTCCCCGATCTCGTCGATCGGGGACGTGACCGCGAGCACCGCAACGACCACCCCGGCTCCGAAGAGCGCTGCGTGCCCCCAGCCGACGAGGTCGCGGCGCCGGCGCCGGAGGCGCGCGAAGCCCTGGGCATAGAGCTCCAGGGTTACCGCTCCGGCGACGAGCGGCATGAGCTCGAAGCGCCATACGCCCATCTGGGCGATCCTAGACCGCCTCTGCGCCGGCCAACTCCGTAGAAATCCACACAGTTACTCGGAGTGGATTCGCCGGCGCGCGGCGTCGAACTCCTCGTCGGTGAGGATTCCTCTCTCATGCAGCTCGCGGAGCGTGGCGAGCTCGTCGTTCGGGGCCGGCGGCTCCTCGGCGGGCCGCTCCGTGTGCCGCAGCGCCCGGAGGTCGGGACGGCCGGTCAACTGCTCAGGGTCGATCCCCACTTGCCGGAGTCGCGCGCGCATTCGCTCGATGCCGACCCCACGAGTCGGAAACCGGTGCGCTTCAGGCCCGATCACTGCCCGGCGCTGCACGAAGCGCCGATAGGCGACAACGACACCAGTCGCGACGCCGACCTCCAGCAGCAGGGTGACGAAGACATGGCCGCGGCTGGTCGTGATGTGGTTTGAGCCGAAGATTCCGGCTGCGATCCCTCCTCCGGCCAGCGACGCGATCATTCCAATCGCGATCGTGAGCCAGAGCGGCATCGGATCTGGCCCCGGGACGATCCACCGTGCGGCTGCGCCGAGCAGAAAGCCCGTGGCGAGGATTCCGATCACACCGCCCAGTCCCATCGTCCTAAGTGTGCGTGAAAAAGCAGCGGTCGCGAGCCGATTCGCAAGCTATCGACTGTTGCTTATTAAATTGGTCGCAATTGTTATTTGCGCTTTATAAATCGATCTTCTACTATCGATTCAGTTGAACTGATCGAGAAAAGGAGACTCACTGATGGAAGCGGTCTGGGATCTGGTTGTCTGCACGTTCGTTGTCGCAGTGCTCGGCACCGCGAGTCTCGCCACCTTCCGGGTCTTCGGAATCGGCGTCGCCCGCACCCGCTAGACAGCACTCGAACAGCACGCGAAATGTGGAGAGGGGCCGCCGAGTGCGGCCTTTCGCGTCGTTAGGGGTCGACTAGCAGGAGAAGGTGCCGTTGCCGGTGTCGAATGCACCGTTCACGTCCGGCTTGGAGACGTTCTTGCCGTCCCACACCATCGGCGCACATGGCACCGGGCTGCCGCCGGGCTCTTGGCCGGTGCAGAGGTACACCGGCTTGTTGTTCGAGAGATTCGTGACACCCGAGGTGACGCACGTGGCGTCTTTCTCTCCGGAGTACGACTCGAACGCCTTCGAGACGACGGGATCGCCGGTGGCGTTGTTGCCCGCGCCAGTCGATCCGCCCGTCGTTGTCGTGCTCGATTGCGTGCCGCTGCCCGAGCCGCCACCGCACGCCGCAAGGCCAAGGGCGCACGCCACGGCGATCACAGCGAAGAGGAAGGTGCGCCGGCCGCTCATCCGATGGAAAGGATATGCGCCACGAACGCCGCTTGCAGCGGGTACTGCCTACTTGAAGATGTTGACGGCCCGCGCTGCGACGAGCAGCACGGTGATCGCGGAGACCGACGACTCGACAAGCATCATCACCTTCGCGCGGCGAGTGAGCGGCATCGCGTCCGTCGGGCTGAAGGCAATCGCGTTCGTGAACGAGATGTAGACGTAGTCGAACAACCGTGGATGCCAGCCAGGGGCTGCCAGCTGCGGATTCTCCATCTGTGGAAACTGGAAATCGGGCGGCGGCGGATTTGCCCGCGCGCGGCGTCCAGGGCCGCCCCGGTCGAAGGCCCAGTACCAGAGGCCGAACACGACGACGTTCGTCGTCCAGATCACTCCGCCCTTGATCAGGAGCTCACCGCCGCTGTGCTCATGGCCGCCGATGATCGAGCCGGTCAGCGCGATCAGCGAGAGCGCGTTCGCGAAGCTCGTGATCCCGAACAGGGTCAGCCCGGCCTCGCGACGGCGGCCGGCCCGGTCGAGCCAGGCACGCGACCTGTCGGTGGCGAGCGCCAGCAGCAGAATTGCCGCGGGCACGGTCGAGATCAGCCAGGCCCACCACGGGAACTCCCAGAGCCTCCAGCCACGGACGCGGCTCGTGAGCGCAAGCCCCAGCTGGAGCACGATCACGAGCAGAACGGCAGGTGCCGCTTCCCAACGAGATTCGACCTCTTCCTCTTTGGCCTCGCTCCGTGTCATGGACGGATTGTCCCTGGTCAGAGCACCAGCCGCTTCGACGGCGGCGGCGGGCCGTGCAGCGACGCGTCGAGCAGCTCGACCGGGTGAGCGGCCGACATCGGCCGGCCTGCGTTGCGCAGCGCGGCGCTCACCTGGAGCAGACAGCCGGGATTCGCGGTCGCGTAGACGTCCGCGCCGGTCGCAAGCACGTTCGCCGCCTTTCGCTCGCCGAGCTCTCGCGCAGCTTCGGGCTGAACGAGGTTGTAGATGCCGGCGCTGCCGCAGCAGATCTCCTGCTCGGCAGGCTCGAGCAGCTCGAGGCCCGGAATCGACCGGAGGAGCTCGCGTGGCGCGGAACGCACTCGCTGCGCATGGGCCAGGTGGCACGAGTCCTGGAACGCCACTTTGACCGGCAGCGGATTCAGCTCCGGCGCGCGGCCCGCGACCAGCGCCTCCGAGATGTCGAAAACCGGAATGCCGAGCTCGGCATCCTTCAGATGTGAGCCGCAACCGGCGGCGTTCGTCACGATCGCGTCGACCCCGGCGGCTTCGAATGCTTTCGCCGTGCGGTGGGCAAGCTCGAGGCCCTCTTCACGGCGGCCGGCGTGGAGCGCGAGGGCGCCACAGCAACCTGCGTACGGCGTCACCGTCTCGTACCCGTACGCAGCGAGCACGCGCGCCGAGGCCCGGTTCACCTCGCCGAGCAGGACGCTCTGGACGCAGCCCGTCAGGAGCCCGACTCGTCCGATCCGCTCACCTTGCGCGGCGGTCTCCGGCGGCGGTGCGACTGCTTCTTGCCACGGCGGCTTCAGCTCCTTCAGCGGCTTGAACGGGCCGGGAGCCGGAAGCGCCGCGAAGCGCAACGCCAGCTTCAGGCGGCCGCGGTGCGGGAACACGGCGAAGACCGCGTTGCGGAGAACGCGTTCGCGAAGCGGCCGCTTGACCTCGTGCTCGATCTTTTCGCGCGTCAGCTCGATCAGCCGGTCGTACTTCACGCCGGATGGGCATGAGGTCATGCACGCCATACAGCCGAGGCAGCGGTCGAAGTGCTCGGTCACCGTGTCGTTCAGCTCGATCGTGCCGTCGATCAGGCTCTGCATCAGGTAGATCCGCCCGCGCGGGGAGTCCATCTCCTCGTGCCAGAGCGAGTAGGTCGGACACGTTGGCAGGCAGAAACCGCAATGGACGCAGTCTCGGATCAACTCCTGGTCCATCTAGACAAGCACCCCCTGTGGGTCGAACTGAGCACGGACTTGCTCGGCCAGCGGCGGCCACGCCCGGTCGACGGGCTGGTCGACGAAGGCGATCCCGACGCCGGGACGGGCGAGCGAGCAATCGCCCCACTCGAACGGGACGAGTGCTCCGGCCGCTTGCTGGCGCTGCGCGCTCTCCTCCCAGATCTCCGGGCCGGCACGCTCGCCCGGCGCGGCGCGCACCTGTTCCTCGACGGCGCGTTCGGCCCCCTCGAAGAGGACGGCGATGCGTTCGGGCGGCAGGAAATCGACAGCGCTCGGCACGAGCTGCGACTGCTGGATCCCGCCCCAGACGGCGCGTGGCTCGTCCGTCTCTGCGACGACCGTGGCCTCGGCCGCTGGAAGTGGATGGAGCTTGAGCGCGAGCCGGGCGATCAAGCCGAGCCGGCCGCGTGAGCCCGAGAAGAGCTTGCCGAGGTCGTAGCCTGCGACATTCTTGACGACCCGCCCACCCGAGCTCGCAATGGTTCCGTCGGCGAGGACGACGGTCACCCCGATCACGAGATCGCGCATCGAGCCGTAGCGGTGCCGGCGAGGGCCGGAAAGGTCACCGGCCAGGCAGGCGCCGATCGTCGGGTCGCCGGGCGGGTCGAGCGAGAGCCGCTGGCCATGACGCGCGAGCTGCTCCTGCAGCTCGGACAGGCGCATCCCCGACTCGACGATCGCGGTCAGGTCGCCGGGCTCGTGTTCGAGCACCCGGTTCAGGAGCCTCGTCGAGAGCACGATCTTACCTCCTTCGCGGTCGATCGAGACGCTGCCGCCGCCGCTCAACACCTCGGCGGCCTCGGCCAGGGAAGCCGGCTCAGAGACGGTCGGCAACGCCGGCCCTTTCCAGTGGGTGCATGCGGTAGGGCCCCGGAACCTCGCCACAGAGGCGCGGGGTCGGGAACGCCTTCCCCGGGTTCGCGAGGCCCTCGGGATCGAACGCCGTGCGCAGGCGAAGCATCGTCTCGAGGTCCCGCGCTCCGAAGAGCTTCGGCATCGAGCAGGCCTTGTCGACGCCGACGCCATGCTCGCCGCTCAGCGAGCCCCCGGCATCGATGCAGATGTCCAGGATCATCGTCGCGACGCGCTCAGCCAGCTTTGCCTCGCCGTCAACCCGGTCGTCGTAGAGCACGAGCGGGTGGAGGTTGCCGTCGCCCGCGTGGAAGACGTTGCCGATCCGGAGCCCATGCTCGCGCTCGAGCTCACCGATCTTGTGCAGCACCTCGGGCAGCTTCGTGCGGGGAACGACGCCGTCCTGGACGTAGTAGCTCGGTGAGATGCGGCCCATCGCCGCGAATGCCGCCTTGCGCCCTCGCCACACGCGCGCCCGCTCGTCGGCGCTCTCTGCTGCATGGATCTCGAAGGCGCCGTTCTCACGGCAGATCCGCTCGACCACGCCCGAGTCCTCGGCGACCTGCGCGATCGCCCCGTCGAGCTCGATGATCAAGATGGCGCCCGCGCCGACTGGGTAGTTCGGCGCAACGGCCGCCTCTGCGGCTTCGATCGTGAGCGCGTCCATCATCTCGATCGCCGAGGGCAGGATTCCGGCGGCGATCACGTGCGACACGGCGTCACCGGCCGCGTCGGTCGACTCGAACCCGGCCAGGAGCGTCCGCACGGTCTCCGGGACACGCAGCACCCGCACCGTGATCCGGACCGCGATTCCGAGCGTCCCCTCCGAGCCGACGAACGCGCCGAGCAAGTCGGGCCCGTCGTCCGTCCGCGCCAGCGTGACGAGCTCGCCGCTCGGCAGCACGACATCCGCGGCGACCACGTGGTTGACGGTGAAGCCGTACTTCAGGCAGTGCGCGCCGCCCGAGTTCTCGGCGACGTTGCCGCCGATCGTGCAGACCTGCTGGCTCGAAGGATCGGGCGCGTAGTAGAAGCCTGCTCCGGCGACGGCCTTCGTGATCTCGAGGTTCGTGACGCCGGGCTCGACGACGACCCGCCCGTGCTCGAGATCGACGTCGAGCACACGATCGAGCCGCGCGAGCGAGATCACGATCCCGTCGGCGACCGGCAACGCGCCACCGGAGAGACCGGTGCCCGCGCCGCGTGCGACGAAGGGCACACCGTGCTCCGCGCAGAGCGCAACGACAGCCTGGACGTCGGCCGCCGACGCTGCCAGGACCACGAGCTCGGGCATCGCCTTGTGCCCCGTCAGGGCGTCGCACTCGTAGGTTCGCAGCTGCTCGGGCTCGGAAAGCACGGCCTCCGCGGGAAGCAGGCGTCCGATCGCCTCCGTGAATGCCTGCGCGAGCGCCACGGATAGACGATATCCGCGTGCTCGCTACACAGGCGTCAGGAACTCGGCGCGCGGGAGCGTGACACGGAATGCCGTGCCCTGCCCCTCGGAGCTCTCGACGTCGATACGGCCGTCGTGTGCCTCCGTGATCGCCTTCGTGATGTAGAGGCCCAGGCCGGTGCCCGGGATCTGGCCGGAGACGGCGCTCGAGGACCGGAAGAAGCGCTCGAAGAGCCGGTCGTGCTCGGAGGCCGGGATCCCGATTCCGGAGTCTGTCACCTCGAGCACCACCGAGCCGTTGGTCGCGGCCGTCCTCACCTTCACCTCACCGCCGTCAGGCGTGAACTTGATCGCGTTCGAGAGCAGGTTGTCGAGCAGCTGCCCGAGGCGTTGCGGCTCGCCGAGCACGTGCGTCACGCCGTCTCGTTCGTAGACGAGCTCCAGATGCTTGGCGTCGGCACGAGGCGTGGCGGCCTCGATCGATCGCACCGCCACCTCGGCCAGGTCGACATCTTCGAGGTTCAGCTCGAGCTCTCCCGCCTGAATCCGGGCGACGAAGAGGAGATCGTTGACGATGCTCAGGAGGCGCTCGGTTTGGCGAGCGATGATCTCGACAAAGCTGCGCTGCTCCTCGTTGAGCGGGCCGGTCTCGTCGTCGTCCAGCAACTCGGCGTAGCCCCCGATCGACGTCAGGGGTGTGCGAAGCTCGTGCGAGACGAGCGCGATGAACTCGTCTTTCAACCGGTCGAACTCACGCAGCTGCTCGTTCTGCTCGGCGAGAAGCGCCCGCGCCGCCTCCGTTTCGAGTCGCGCCTCGTGCTCTTCGCCTCGGATCTGCGCCAGCGCGCGCAAGAGGCCGCCGATCCGGAGCACGACGAGGACGCTGATCACGATCGCGCCGGCACCGATCACTGCGAGGTTGGGATGGTCGCCGCGTGCGTCCTCGACCAGCAGGACGAGCGGCGCCGACATGAGCGACGCGCCAAGCAGCACGAGCCGCGAGAAGCCGAGGCCCGGCTCGAGCGCGACCAGGCCTGAGGAAAGCCGGCGAGCGCTTGGATGAAGGGCCGCGGCTCCCCAGACGACATACGAGCCCAGCCAGAATGCATCAAGCCAGTTGTAATCAGCACTGCTGCGGCCGTAGTAGATCTCGTCGCCGACGAGCTGCAAGACGGTCGCAAACACGAGCAGACCGAGCGCCGGGATACGCGCGACCGGAGTCATCAGGAGCCGGGCGAGGGGGGCGACGAGCAGGATGTCCATCGCCGGATACGCGACATCCACGACGCGCTGCAGAAGATGCCCGTCGAGACGCGAGGCCGGCTGGATCAGGAAAACCCATTGGACAAGCGCGAACGCGCAGGTCACGATCAGCGCGTCGACCACCACGAAGCTTCCTTCGATCTTGCCGAACTGGCGAATCAGCGACGCCATCCCGAAAAACAGAAGCGGATACGCGGCCAGATAGAGCGCATCCGCCGCCGAAGGAAACGGCGCCGTGCCTCCACCGACGACGTAATAGTGGAAGACGGCGTCACCACAAACGAACATGAGCAGCCCGGCGCCGAAGAACAGCCAGGGCGCCCGAGCGTGACGGGGAACGTTGCGAAGCGCCCCGGCGGCGATTGCCAGAACGCCGGCGAACCCAATCAGTCCGTAGACGACCGACTGGACAAGGCTCGTTGGGGTCGTCAGGAGGTAGAGGGCGACCGCGATCACTCCGACCGCTAGGAAAACGTCGACGATTCGCGGCCTACGTTTTGTCAAACCCACGTGGACAGGATAGGTGTCTCCCTCGTGGAAGCTGCGAAACAGCTCTGCTCCGGCGCTGTCCGCGCTCAGTCAGACTGCGTTTGTGGCCAGGCAGAAGGAACCGACCCCTCCGGGAATCAAACGGCGCTTCCGGCCCAAGTTTCACTACGAGCTCTTTGTCTGCGGCGCGCGTGGGCACGAGCTTCTGGGCACGACCGCCGCTGCTGTGCGGCCCGAGGACGCGTTCTTCGTGCGCGAGAGCGGCGGCCTGCGCTGGTACCGGTGCCTGCGCTGTGACAGCTGGCTGCCGCTGTCGCCGCCGGCCAAGCCGCGGGTCGAGTTTCCTCCCGACGAGGACGAGATCGACCTGCCGCTTCGCGGTCGCGCGCTGCGCGACCGGATCGTCCTACGGATCATCGCGATCGATCGCGCAATCCACTTCCTCGTCCTCGCGGCACTCGCGGTGTTGATCTTCGCCTTCGCATCGCATCGCGCCCAGCTCCAGAAGTTCGTGAATCGGCTCGACGCGGCGTTCTACGGGTCATCGAGCAACCATGGTCAACCCGCGCACGGCGTCCTGCACGATCTCGAGCGGCTCGTCACGCTGAACGTCTCGACGTTGCGCTTGATCGGATACGCCGCCGTTGCATATGCGGCGCTCGAAGGGGCAGAAGCCGTCGGTCTCTGGTTCCAGAAACGGTGGGCCGAGTACCTGACCCTCGTCGCAACCGCCCTCTTCCTGCCGTTGGAGATCTACGAGCTCTCCGAGACGATCAGCGCGCTGAAGCTGGTGGCGCTCGCGGCGAACCTGGCGATCCTCTTCTATCTCCTCCTGGCCAAGCGTCTGTTCGGACTTCGGGGCGGCGCGGAGGCGGAGCATGCGGCGCGCGAGCGCGACTCGGGTTGGGATGCGTTCCACCGGCTCACGCCAGGCGACTGGGTGCCCGCGGAAGAGACCTAGACGACCGGCTCTTCGGCCGGAGTGAGCGTCGTTCGCAGCGGCACTTCCTTGAGGAGCCACGAGAGCACGAACGGAATCACCGCAACCGCCATTCCGAAGAGGAAGACCCCGTGCAGCGCGTGCGCAAACGCGTGCAGGAACTGTGCGTGCACGGTCGGCGAGAGGTGCTTTGCCTGCGCCGGGGTGATGTGCACGCCGCTTCCGAGGCCTTTGACGGAGCTCGGCGGCAGCTTCTTCAACTCGTGCGCGAGCCGTGACGCGAAGATCGCGCCGAAGATCGCGATCCCGAATGAGCCGCCGACCGAGCGAAAGAACGTGGCAGTGGAGGTCGCGACGCCGATGTCCTCGCGGCCGACATCGTTCTGGACGACGAGCACGAGCACTTGCATCACGAGGCCGAGCGCGACGCCGACGACGAGCATGTAGAGCGCAACAATGAGATGCGACGTGTCCTCCTGCAGCCGCGAGAGCAGGAACATGCCGACGATCAGGATCCCGGTCCCTGTGACCGGGAAGATCTTGTAGCGGCCGATCCGGCTGATGATGCGCCCCGAGGCGATCGCGGCGACGAGCAGGCCTCCCATCAGCGGCAGCATCTGGAGGCCAGAGCTGGTCGCGCTTGCGCCGTAGACGAGCTGGAGGTAGAGCGGGATGAAGATGATCGCGCCGAACATGGCGAGGCCGACGAAGAAGCCGATGCCATTTGCGACATCGAAAACCTTCGAGTGGAACAGCTTCAGCGGGATGATCGGCTCGGCGGCCCGGCCCTCCTGCCAGACGAAGGCCGCCAGCATGATCACGCCGACCGCGCCGAGCGCAAAGATCACCGGCGAGCTCCACGCGTACTCATTGCCGCCCCAGGTCGTGAGCAGAATCAGCGGCCCGACGCCCGCCGACAGAAGCACCGTGCCCAGATAGTCCACCTCGTGCCGGTGCTTCACGCTCGGGAGGTGCAGCTTCATTGCCACGATCGCGACAGCGACCACACCGAGCGGCATGTTCACATAGAACACCCAGCGCCACGAGAGGTTGTCGACGAAGAACCCGCCGAGCAGTGGGCCCGCGACCGAGGCGACCGCAAAGACGGCCCCGATCAGCCCCATGTAGCGCCCGCGGTCGCGTGGCGGGACGATGTCGGCGATGATCGCCTGCGCGCCGACCATCAGCCCACCGGCGCCGACGCCCTGGATGAAGCGAAACGCGATCAGCTGATCCATCGACTGGCTCAGCCCCGCCAGCATCGAGCCCGCGAGGAAGATCAGGATCGCCGCCTGGAACACGGGCTTGCGGCCAAGCATGTCGCCGAGCTTGCCGTAGAGCGGCGTCGAGACCGTGGCCGCGAGCAGGTACGACGTGACGACCCAGGAGAGGTGGTTCAGCCCGCCGAGGTCTCCGACAATCGTCGGCAGCGCGGTCGAGACGATCGTCTGGTCGAGCGCAGCCAGGAACATCCCCAGCATGAGGGCGACGAAGATCGTCAGAAGCGCTCGCCCAGCCGGCTGTGCAACGGCCGCGGGACGAGTCGCGGCTTCCGAAACCATCCGACCTGTATACCAACCCGTCACTGTCCGAGCCCTCCCGACTTGGTTATTGTCAGCAGGCAGTGGGATTCCGTCGTCGGATCGGTGAGCTGGTCGTCGTCGCTGCGCTCGTCTGTGCGGCTGCTGGTTGCGGTGGCGGCGGATCGTCGTCGACGACAACGACAACAGGTCCCTCGACCTCGACGACAACGACGACTACGACCACCGCAGGCTCGGCGACAAGCCCCGAGGCCGCGATCAAGGCCGCCTGGATCAAGTTCTTCAATGGCGCGACACCGGTCGCGCAGCGGGTCGCCCTCCTTGCCGGCGGTAGCCACTTCTCGTCGACGATCAAGTCACTGAGCTCGAACCCTCTGGCAAGCAAGACCTCGGCGACGGTCAGCAACGTCACGGTGACGAGCCCGACGACCGCGACGGTGACGTTCTCAGTCTCCCTCGCCGGTCTGCCCGTCCTGAAGAACGTCAAGGGCACAGCCGTGAAACAGAACGGGTCGTGGCTCGTCGATGCTGGAAGCCTCTGCAAGCTGCTCGCACTGCAGGGCTCGAAACCTGCAGCTTGCGCCGGCACGAGCACGAGTCCCTGAACCGGCGCGGGCTCGCACTCGGGGCGCTCTGCGCCGTTCTCTTCCTGACGTTCCTCGACAACACGATCGTCAGCGTCGCGCTGGCCGACATCCAGAGCTCACTTCGCGCCGGCGTCTCGAGCCTCCAGTGGGTCCTGGACGGCTACATGCTCGCGTTCACAGGCCTGATGCTCGCCGGCGGGACGCTCGGGGATTTGCTCGGACGCAAGAAAGTGATGCTGGCCGGGATCGTGCTCTTCTGCGCAGGCTCGCTCGTCGGAGCGCTCGCCAACGACACGCGGACATTGATCATCGGCCGCGTCGTGATGGGTGTCGGCGCGGCAGCGTGCGAACCCGGGACGCTCTCGCTCATTCGCCAGATCTACCCCGACCGCCGTGAGCGCGCCCGCGCGCTCGGCGTCTGGACCGCGGTCTCGGGGATCTCGCTCGCGCTCGGGCCTGTGCTCGGCGGCGTGCTCGTCGCACTCGGCGGCTGGCGCGCGATCTTCTGGTTCAACGTCGCCTTCAGCGCGGCAATGTTCCTCGCCGCCGCGAAGTTCCTTCCCGAGAGCGCAGACCCGGAGGGTCGCCGCTTTGACATTCCCGGGTTGTTCTTCGGCGCGGTCGCAGTGACGGGGCTCACGTTTGCGGTCATCGAAGGCGAAAACGTGGGCTATTCGACCTGGTGGGTGCCGCTGCTCTTCGGCCTGGCCGCGGTCGCGGCAGTCGTCTTCGTCTGGATCGAGCGGGGCGCTCCCGATCCCGTTCTGCGGCTCGAGTTCTTCCGGCTGCCGCCATTCAGCGGCGCGACGGCTGTCGCGTTCGCCACGAGCTTCGGGCTGTTCGCGGTCTTCTTCTTCAGCGCTCTCTACCTGCAGATCGTGGCGCAGTTCTCGGGCTGGAAGATCGCGCTCGAGTTTCTCGCGATGTCGCTCGCCATGGTGATCGCCGGCCGCGTGGCCGGAATCTGGACTGCGGCGCGCGGGCCACGGGGCCCGATGACCGCCGGGTGCCTGGTCGCGGGCGCGGCCATGGTTTGGGCCGACACGCTCTTCAAGCCGAACATCTCGGAGGTCACGCTCGCTCTCGCCCTTGCGGGTGTCGGTTTCGGGCTCGGGCTGACGCTCGTTGCCGTCACGGCAGCGGTGCTCGCGATCGTGCCCCAGGAACGGTCGGGAATGGCGGCCTCGACGCTGAACACGAGCCGCGAGTTCGGCGGGGTGCTCGCGGTCGCGATTCTCGGGGCCGTCGTCAACGGCCAGCTCGTCGGCGATCTCACT
>DASZPQ010000100.1:0-36513 GCA_035550275.1 Gaiellaceae bacterium
CGACCGGGGTTTCGCATCGAGTTCGACCGGGCGAGCGAGCCTGCAACGCCGCCGATGCGGGTGGCCGGCCAGGCCAGGATCGAGGCGAGTGGGCGCACGATGCTGGGCGCGACCATCGCGACGCCGACGAACAGGCCGAGCACTCCGGCCGCGAGCATGACCAGGCGTACCCCGGTCGCACCGTGGCCAAACGCTCCGTAGCCGACCAGCGCGAGCGCGACGGCGCAGACGCCCAGGGCGACGAACGGCCCGAATTTGGCAAAGCGCGACGGGGGCAGGATCGAGCCTTCACGCACCGCGGCAATCGGCGGCACGCGCGTGGCGCGGATCGCAGGACGCAGGCTCGCGAGCACCGTGACGATCGTCCCGACGAGCAGCGACACGATCACGGTGCGGGTTGCAAAGACAAGCCCGGTCTGAGGAAGATCGGCGCCGAACGCCTTGAACAGCTGGTCGAGCCCCTTCGCGAGACCGAAGCCCGCGAAGAGCCCGATCACCGAGGCAAAGAGTCCGGTCACGAGCCCCTCGATGATCACGACTCGCCGTACCTGTTTCCCGGTGGCACCCATTGCGCGCAGCGTCGCGAACTCGCGCGTCCGCTGGGCGACGGTGATCGAGAGCGTGTTCGCGATCACGAACGATCCGACGAAGAGCGCGATCCCGCCGAACGCGAGCAGGAAGTACTGCAGGAACTTCAATCCCGACCCGACGTTGTCCGAGCTCTGCTTCGCCTGGGCCTGGCTCGTCAGCACTTGCGTGTGAGGCGGCAGAACTCCCTTGATCTGGTTGACGAGCGCGGTGCCGGTGATGCCCGGCTTCGCGGACACGTCGATCTCGTCGAACTCGCCCTGCTTGTGAAACATCGCCTGGGCGGTCGGGAGGTCGAAGATCGCGAGGGTGGCGCCACCGAGGGAGGCAGCCTGCCCAAACTCGACGATCCCGGAGACCTTGAACTGCCGCACCGCACCTCCGCGGGGAATCACGCCCACGGTGTCGCCGACGACGAGGTGCTGCCCGTCGGCCGTCGTCTTGTCCATCGCAACCTCGTCAGAGGTCGACGGCCAGTGGCCGCTCAGCAACGTGAGCGGATTGAGGCTCTTGTCGGCTCCCTGATTGACGCTGAACGCCAGGCCGGGGGCGCCGCCGTGCGACACGACCTTGCCATTCCGCCCCACAAACTGGGCGGTGTCGCCGATACCGCCTTCGGCCTGGTCGACATCCGAGAGCCCGCGAATCTTCGCGAGCGTGGACTCGGGGAACGACGGTGCGTTCTGGGAGCCTCCGAACACCTGCTTGCCCGTCACGACCGCGTCGGACTTCGAGTAGGCGACGGTGAAGATCGTGTGGAAGCCGGCGTTGATCGTGTCCGTGAGGACGTAGGTGCCGCTGACCATCGCGACGCCCATCACGATCGCGAGCGAGGTCAGCGCGAAGCGCAGCTTGCGGCCGAGGAGACTTCTGATCGCGACGCGGGTCATGCCGGAGTGGGAACCGTCTCGAGTTCGTTCATCGTCGTCAGGACTTCGGCGGGCGTCTGGCCGCTCTTGTCGAGAACGATCAATCCGTCGGCGAGATAGAGGATCCGGTCGGCGACGGCAGCCGCCCGCGGATCGTGGGTCACCATCACGATCGTCTGGCCGAAGGTGTCGCACGAATCGCGGAGGAGCGCGAGGATCTCCGTGCTCGAACGTGAGTCGAGATTGCCGGTCGGCTCGTCGGCGAAGATCACCGTCGGACGCGAGACGAGCGACCGCGCAACGGCCACTCGCTGCTGCTGACCGCCCGAGAGCTCGGTCGGGCGATGCCCGAGCCTGTTCGAAAGGCCGACTTTGGCCATCAGCGTGGTGAACCACGCTTCGTCCACCTTCGTGCCGGCAACCGAGAGCGGCAACTTCACGTTCTCCTCGGCGGTGAGCATCGGCAGGAGGTTGTAGAACTGGAACACGAAGCCGATGTGGCGCCGGCGCAGGAGCGTGAGCTGGTTGTCGTTCATCCCCGTGATCAGCTCGCCGGCGACCGTGACCTCCCCACTCGTCGGCTTGTCGAGTCCCGCGAGGATGTGCATGAGCGTCGACTTGCCGGATCCAGACGGGCCCATGACCGCCGTGAGCTTGCCCTGCTCGATGTCGATCGAGACGCCGCGAAGGGCGTCGACTGCTGTGTCGCCTTCTCCGTACCGGCGAGTCAAATCCCTTGCGCTGACAACAGAATTCGTTGAGTTCATGGCATCGACACTAGCGACCCGGCCCGACGCGCCGCCATGGGTGGTCACCCTGATTCAGCCCTAGGGTTTTCGCGCGCGGCCATCAGTCGTCGATTCTGCTGCACTCATGTCGCCACGTGGCAGACGGTGGACAAAATTGCCCCAAAACGTCACGCTTTCGGCACAGTTCCGTTCGATCTTCGGCGATAGGATCAGCCTTGTGGGCGGCGGGCCGGCTCCCCACCCAGGGCGGGGGTTCGGGACTCAGAGGCGCGGTTTTTGCTGGACCGACCGGGTCGGCCGGATGCCGGGCTCAGGCGGATGCCGGGATCGGGCGGATGCCGGGTCGGCCGGATGTCTCGGATGAAGGTCTCGAGGGAAGCTAGGAGGTGACGCCCGCGAATTGCGGGATCACGTCGCTGCCGTAGGCGGCGAGCGTCTCTTCCTGACCGTGCGTCATCAGATAGATGTTGAACTGACTGACGCCGACCCCTTCGAGCTCGCGCAGCTTCGCCGTGCACGCCTCCGCCGACCCGATCACGCAGAAGCGGTCGCAGATCTCGTCGGTCACGAACTCGCCGTGGGCGGCGCCGACGCGCGAGTGGTCCTTGTAGTCGTAGCCCTTGCGGGTCTTCACGAAGTCGGTCAGCTCGGACGGGATGTTCGAATCCCAGCCGTACTTCTCGATCAGATCCATCACGTGGTTCGAGACCATCGCGGGGAACCAGCGCACCTCGTCGCGCGCGTCCGCGAGGTCGTCGGTCACCTTGGACGGTGCGCCGACGATGCACTCGAGCGCGTCCGGATCGCGACCGGCCGCCTCGGCGGCCTCGCGCGCCGTCGCCATGATCCATTCGATGATCACCGGGTCGGCGAGCTGGATGATCACGCCGTCCGAGACACGGCCCGCCACGGCGAGAGCCTTCGGGCCATATCCGGCGATGTACATCGGGATCTGCGGCTCGGTCAGCGCCCACTCGAGCTGCAGCTCCTTGTCGTTCCAGGTGACCTTGCGTCCGTTCATGAAGTCCTTGACCATCGCGCACGCAGCCTCGAACTCGGCGACCTTCATCGGTTGGCGGCCGATCACGCGCACTGCCGAGTCGCCGCGGCCGATTCCCATCACCATCCGCCCGCCCGACATCACGTGCATCGTCGCGTAGGCGCTCGCGAGCACGGTCGGGTCGCGCGTCGCCGGGTTCGTGACGAAATGCCCCATCTTCATCGTCGACGTCCGGTCGAGCGCGAGCGCGAGCAACGGGATCGACTCGTGCCAGAGAACGTGTGAGTCGTAGGTCCAGCCGTACTCGAACCCATGCGACTCGGCAAGCTCGATCAGCTCGAGAAACCGCGTGTACGGCGGGTCGGGGAGGACAGTGACGCCGAAGCTCAGAGCCATGAAGGGGAAGAGACTACTCCTGAACGCGTCATTTGTCGCGCGGCCCGCATCTCACCGCCCGAGCGTGGCCATCGTCTTCGTTGCCAGACGGTCGAGCGCGGCGACGGAGAGCTCGAGCTGCTCGCGCTTGGTGTCCTCGAGCTTCGTGTGGGAAAGGCCGCGCAGGCTCTGGACGAAGACCATCACGGTGGGGATGCCGGCGCGCGAGACCTCGGCCGCATCGTGGAGCGGCCCCGACGGCAAGCGATGCGAGACGCCTGCCACCTCCTTGATCGACTCTTCCGCCAGCTCGATCAGCGCCTCGTCGAAGAGAATCGGCTCGATCTGCCAGATCCGCTCCCACTCGACGTCGATGTTCTCCTCGGCCGCGAACCGGTCGGCCGCTTCGCGAGCCAGCGAATGCATCCGCGCGAGCGATCCCGCGTCGAGGTGGCGCTGATCGAGGAGCTGCTCCGCCGTCTCGACGACCGACGTGACGATGCCCGGCTTGCAGGTGACTCCACCGCAGGTGCAAACCGCGCCATTGCCGACCTCGCGCGCGATCGCGCGAATCTCGAGCGCAAGCTTCGCCGCGCCGGCGAGCGCGTCGCGGCGCTTGTCCATCGGCGTCGAGCCCGCGTGCGCCGCCTGGCCGCGCCACGTGAAGCGCGAGCGCTCGACTCCGAACGTGCCGAGGACGACGCCAAGCGGCAGATCCATCGACTCCAGGACCGGGCCCTGCTCGATGTGCAGCTCCAGGTAGGCGGCTGCTCCGGCGAGCTGTGATCGCGCCTCGTGCGCGCGGTCGAGGTAGACGCCGTGCTCTCGAAGCGCATCCGGGAGCGAGACGCCGTCGCGATCGACGAGCTTGCGCAGCTCCTCCTGGTCGCGCATCGAGCCGGCGGCTGCCGAGGAGCCGAAGAGCGAGCGCCCGAAGCGCGCACCTTCTTCATCGGCCCAGTTCACGAGCCGCACGCTGACCGGAGGCTCGCCCTCTGCGGCAATCCGTCGTAGCACCTCGACGCCGGCCAGCACGTTCAGGCAACCGTCGAGCCAGCCGCCGTTCGGAACGGAGTCGATGTGGCCGCCGATCAGCAGCGCCTGCTCGGAGCGGCCCGGCAGGGTGAACCACTGGTTGCCGGCCTCGTCGATCGTCTCGACCGCCCCGGTGCCGGCGACCTTGTCTCGCAACCAGGCGCGCGCGGTCTCCCAGGTGTCCGTCCACGCGACGCGCTGAGCGCCGTTCTCGTCCCCGGTGAGCGCCCGCAACTCCTCGAGTTCCGCGACGGTGCGAGCCGGGTCGAGCGTCATGATTGATGACTCTACATCGCCATTGCATGTGTGATATTCACCACGCATGGCAGGTGCCGCGAACGCGGCGGCGACCCGAAGGTGGGCGCCGTACCGTGTGATTACGCGTTCCCGAATGCGGGTTGCAGCAACGCGGGCGGCGGCTGCAGTTGCGGTCGTCGCCGTCCTGATCGGCCTCTGGGAGGGCTACCACTGGGTCTGGGCCTCCGCCGGCTGGACCTGGCCCTTTGCGGTTGACAACACCTCGATGCCGCACGTCTGGACGATCGCGAAAGCGTTCGCCGACCCCGCGCAGGCGAACCAGGCGTCGCTGATCTCGCTGCTCCTCCACAAGACCCTCTTCACCGCAAAAGAGGCCGCAGCCGGATTCGTGATCGGCGCGCTCGTCGGCTTTGCGCTCGGCGTCGTGCTCGTGCACTCGCGACTCCTCCAGCGCGGCTTCCTGCCCTACATCGTCGGCAGCCAGACGATCCCGATCCTGGCGATCGCGCCGATGGTGGTGATCTGGGTCAACCCGAAGCTGCCGCCGAGCCTCCAGGGCTGGGGAGCAGTCGCCGTGATCGCCGCCTACCTGAGCTTCTTCCCGGTCGCGATCAACTCGCTCCGCGGGCTCCAGTCGGCCGATCCTCGTGCGCTCGAGCTGATGCGCTCCTACGCCGCATCGCGCTGGAGCATCCTCTGGAAAGTCCGAGTGCCTGCGTCCCTGCCATATGTCTTCTCGGCGCTCCGGATCGCTGCGACCGCCAGCGTGGTCGGTGCGATCATCGGCGAGCTGCCCTCTGGGCTCCAATCGGGCCTGGGCGGAGCGATCCTCAACTTCAACCAGTACTACTCGATCGAGCCGCAGGAGCTCTGGGCGACGAACATCGTCGCCGCAGGGCTGGGCATCGCCTTCTTCCTGATCGTCGTCGGCGTCGAGAAGCTGGTCGTGCATCGCGCGCCGGAGCGGCGAGCTTGAGCGCGGCGAACCCCGTCGTCTCGATCGACGGCGTCACGAAGAGCTTCGCGCAGGGAAACGTGACGGCGCTGAGCGACATCCAGCTGCAGCTCGAGGCAGGCGAGTTCGTCTCGCTGATCGGCCCGTCCGGCTGCGGGAAGTCGACCCTCCTGCGCGTGATCGGCGATCTCGTCGAGCCCACCGCGGGCACCGTGACGATTAACGGCAAGTCCGCACGCCAGGCGCGCACCGATCGCGACTACGGGATCGTCTTCCAGGACGCCGTCCTCTTCGACTGGCGCACCGTCTCGAAGAACATCGCGCTGCCGCTCGAGATGGACGGCTGGGATCGCGCGAAGCGAAAGGAGCGTGTGGAGCAGATGCTCCAGCTCGTCGAGCTGACCGGCTTCGGCGACCACCATCCCTGGCAGCTCTCGGGCGGCATGCAGCAGCGCGTCTCGATCGCGCGCGCGCTCGCCTTCGAGCCGGCCCTGCTCCTGATGGACGAGCCGTTCGGCGCGCTCGACGAGATGACACGAGAGCGGCTGAACCTCGAGCTGCTCTCGATCTGGCAGCAGCTCCGCTCGACGGTCGTCTTCGTCACGCATTCGATTTCGGAGGCAGTGTTTCTTTCCACCCGGGTGGTGGTGATGAGCCCGCGGCCGGGCCGGATCGCCGGGATCGTTCCCATCGACCTGCCGGCCGAGCGAACCGTCGAGACCCGTGAGGCGCCGCGCTTCTTCGAGCTCGTGACCGAAGTGCGCGAGCTGCTGCGCCGGGGTGGCGAATGAGCGCGGCCGCGATCAGCCAGCGAGCCGGGCGCCAGGTCGTCGAATGGCTCCCGGCGCTCGTGATCCTCGTCGCGATGCTCGCGGTCTGGGAGGGCTCGATCGCGCTCTTCCACATCAAGCAGTTCCTGCTTCCGAAGCCGACCACGATCGCGGCGACATTCTGGGACGACCGTCACGAGCTCTGGCCGGCCGGCTGGTACACGTTCAAGGAGGCGCTCGGCGGCTTCTTCGGCGGCTCGATCGCCGGGATCCTCTTCGCCACGCTCGTGGCCCGCTTCCGGATCGTCGGGCAGGCGCTGATGCCGATCGCGATCGCAGCGAACGCGATCCCGATCATCGCGTTCGCTCCGATCTTCGACGCCTGGTTCGACCCGCTCTCGCCGCACTCGAAGATGGCGATCGCCGGCGTCCTCTGCTTCTTCCCCGTGATGGTGAACACGCTCCGCGGCCTGCAGAGCGTGCAGCCGCGGCAAATCGAGCTGATGCGCGCCTACGCCGCAAGCGACTTCGAGATCTTCAGGCGCGTGCGCGTTCCCACCGCGCTGCCGTACGTCTTCACGGCGCTGAAGGTCGCGAGCGTGCTCGCGATGATCGGCGCGATCGTCGCCGAATACTTCGGCGGCTCGTTCGAGGCGCTCGGCGTCCTGATCCGAAACGACGCGCAAACCTTCGAATTCCCGACGGCCTGGGCAGGCATCGCCGTCGCATCGCTCCTCGGCATCACGCTCTACCTCGCGGTCGCCATCACCGAGCGAGTCGTCGTCCGCTGGTCACCGGCGGCTCGAAGCTCGCAATGACGACCTCGAGGGTTCAGAATCGCCCAATGTTCGACGGAAAGGGAGTGGAGAGATGAAGAAAAGGTGGATCACCGGGGCCGTCGCCGCGATTGCGGCGCTCGCGCTCACGATCGGATTCAGCGCAGCGTCCGCGGCACCCAAGAAGGCGGCGGGTGCCACGAACATCACCCTGCAGCTGAAGTGGGTTCCGCAGGCCCAGTTCGCCGGCTACTACGCAGCGGTCAAGGAAGGCTTCTACGCGAAGGAAGGCCTGAACGTGACGCTGAAGAACGGCGGCCCGGACATCGTCCCGGAGACGGTCGTCGCGAGCAACCAGGCCCAGTTCGGCGTCGACTGGCTGCCGAGCCTCCTGGCTGCCCGTGACAAGGGCACCGACCTCGTGAACGTCGCGCAGGTCTTCGCCCGTTCCGGCATGACGCAGCTGACCTGGAAGAGCTCGGGGATCAAGACGATCGCCCAGATGAAGGGCAAGAAGGTCGGCAACTGGCTCGGCGGGAACCAGTACGAGCTGTTCGCCGCGCTGACGAAGAACGGGATCGACCCGAACAACAAGTCGGACGTGACGATCGTGCAGCAGCCGTTCACGATGGACCTCTTCCTGAAGGGCCAGATCGACTCCGCGTCGGCGATGACGTACAACGAGCTCGCCCAGGTGCTCGAGTCGACGAACCCGAAGACCGGCAAGCTCTACACGCTGAACGATCTGAACGTGATCAAGATGCAGAACGCCGGCACGGGGATGCTCGAAGACGGGCTCTTCACCACTGGCTCCTGGCTGAAGGGCTCGACGAACGGAATCGCCAACTCGACGCTCGCGATCCGCTTCGTGAAGGCCTCGCTCGAAGGCTGGATCTACTGCCGCGACCATGAGGCGTCGTGCGTGAACATCACGCTGAGCTACGGCCCGACGCTGCCGAAGGGTCACCAGACCTGGCAGATCAACGAGATCAACAAGCTGATCTGGCCCTCCGACTCGGCCGGGATCGGCGTCATGGATCCGGCCGCGTTCAACCAGACGGCCACGATCGCCAGGCAGTTCGGCGTGATCTCGAAGGCTCCGTCGGGCGCTTACACGAGCACGTACGCGGCGAAAGCCGTCGCCGAGCTGAAGGCAGCCGGCGTCGACGTCACCGGGACGAGCTGGAAGCCCGCGGTCGTGAAGCTGACCGCAGGCGGAAAATAGGGAATACACGAATGGACGGGGGGCCGCGGCGCAACGCGGCTCCCCGTTCTAGACTCAGCGCGTCGAAGGAAGGAGCAGAGATGTCGGTTCTGATCAAGGGTGGCCGGATCGTGACCGCGGCCGACGACTACGTCGCGGACGTCTTCATCGACGGCGAGCGGATCACGCTGATCGGCGAGTCGCTCGACGTTCCTGCCGACAAGGTGATCGACGCGCGGGGCAAGTACGTGCTCCCCGGCTGCGTCGACCCCCACACCCATCTCGACATGCCCTTCGGCGGCACCGTCACGATCGACGACGTCGAATCCGGCCAGACGTCGGCCGCGTTCGGCGGCACGACCTGTCACGTCGACTTCTGCATCCAGGGCAAGGGCCAGACCTTCGCGGATGCGTTGGCTGCATGGCATGAGAAGGCGAACGGCAAGCAGCTGATCGACATGGGGTACCACATCGCGGTCACGGATCTGAGCGCGCCCGGCGCCCTGGACGAATTGGCAGGGCTGCCCGACCAGGGAGTCACCTCCTACAAGCTCTTCATGGCCTACAAGGGCGCGCTGATGGTGGACGACGAGACGCTCTTCCGCACGATGGAGGTCGCCGCGGCGACCGGCGCGCTCGTGATGGTGCACGCCGAGAACGGCGACGAAATCGACGTGCTCGTGCAGCGCGCGCTGGCCGAGGGCCACACGGAGCCGATCTACCACGCGCTCACGCGCCCGCCCGAGACCGAAGGCGAAGCGACGAACCGCGCGATCCAGCTCGCGCACGTCGCCGGCGCTCCGCTCTACGTCGTGCACGTCTCGTGCCAGGAGTCGGTCGAGCCGATCGCGCTCGCCCGCGAGAAGGGCTGGGACATCTGGGGCGAGACCTGCACCCAGTACTTCTTCATCGACCAGACCTTCCTCGAGCGCCCGAATTTCGAAGGCGCCAAGTACGTCTACACGCCGCCTCCGCGCGACAAATCGAATCAGGACGTGCTCTGGGCCGCGGTGCGAAACGACGAGCTGAGCGCGATCTCGACCGACCACTGCGCCTTCCTCTGGGACGGCCAGAAGTCGCTCGGCAAGGACGACTTCTCGAAGATCCCGAACGGCGGCCCCGGAATCGAGAACCGGCTCCAGCTGATCCACCACTTTGGCGTCGGCGACGGGCACATCTCGCTGAACCGGATGGTCGAGCTGCTCGCGACGAACCCCGCCAAGCTGTTCGGGCTCTATCCGCGGAAGGGCACCCTGGCGGTCGGCTCGGACGCCGACATCGTGGTCTTCGACCCGAAGAAGAAGGTGACGATCTCGGCGAAGACGCACCACTCGAAGGTCGACTACAACCTCTACGAGGGCACGGAGGTCGTCGGCTCGCCCGAGGTCGTGCTGCTGCGCGGGAACGTGCTGGTCGAGAACGACGAGCTCGTCGCCTCACCCGGGATCGGCAAATACGTCGCGCGCGCGAAGTTCGGCGAGCAGCTCGCCGCCGGCACGCGCTGATGCGACGCCGTTTCGCGACGCTCGCCGCTGTCGGAGCCCTCGTTGCAGCGCCAACGGCGCTCGGGTCGGTACACCTCGTGACCGTCACGTCGCCGGCTCGTCCGGGAACTGCGGCGCGCCTCGTGGCAAGGGTCTCACCGGGCGCGACCTGCTCGATCGTCGTCAACTACAAGAGCGGTCCCTCGCACGCCCAGGGGCTGACGCCGGAACGTTCGGTCGGCGGAATCGTCTCCTGGTCCTGGATCGTCGGGACGCGGACGACCCCGGGACGCTGGGGGATCGTCGTCTCCTGCGGGACGGCGGGAACCCTCAGCACATCGTTCGCGGTCGCTTAGCTTAGACCGCGGTCGCGCGCAGAACCGAGTCCAGCAAGCCGGGAAATCGCTCGTCCAGCTCGTCGCGGCGGAGACGCATGTACTTGCTCGTCCCCTGCTCGCGCTTGGCGAGGACTCCCGCCAGATACAGGATCTTGAAGTGGTGGCTCGCGGTCGATTTCGTGACCGGAACCTCGATCTGGCCGCATGGCATGTCGGTCGAGCCCGTGCAGCCGGCGAGCTGGCGGACGATCTCGAGCCTCACTGGATCTGACAGCGCCTGCAACACGGTCATCCCGTCGATCTCTCCCAGATCGACGCCGCCGAACGTTTCAAGTGTCGCGTGTCCCATAGATCGAAACCTTCTTGTTTGATAAATGTCTTATTTGACAGAGATCGAACTTCTATGTACGGTGCGTATCGAACAATAGCTGAAAGGGCGTCACCAATGTCTACATCTGTTCGAGAAACATCACCGTTCGCCGGCACCGACAAGTTGACCAAGATCGCCTGGGGCACATTGCTCGTGCTCTGTGGCGCGCTCTTCCTCGACGCGCTCGACGTGTCGATGATGGGCGTCGCGCTGCCGTCGATCAAGTCCAGCCTGGGCATGTCCACGAGCTCCCTGCAATGGGTCGTGAGCGCATACGTCCTCGGCTACGGAGGCTTCCTGCTGCTCGGAGGAAGGGCAGCCGACCTTCTGGGAAGGCGGCGGGTCTTCCTGATCGCACTCGGAGTCTTCATCGTCGCGTCGGTCCTCGGAGGCTTCGCCGACAACGGCAACCTGTTGATCGCGACCCGCTTCATCAAGGGCATCAGCGCGGCGTTCACCGCTCCCGCAGCCCTCTCGATCATCACGACGTCGTTCGCCGAGGGCCCGGCCCGCAACAAGGCGCTCTCGATCTTTACCGCCACGGGCGCGACCGGGTTTTCGCTCGGGCTCGTCTTCGGCGGGCTCCTGACCGAGATCGGCTGGCGCTGGGTGTTCTTCCTTCCGGCACCTGTCGCGCTCGTCACGCTGATCGCCGGCCTTCGGCTCGTGCCGCAGGACAGCAAGGAGCAGCGGGCGTCGCGCAGGTTCGACGTCGCTGGAGCCGTGAGCATGACGACGGCGATGCTGCTGCTCGTCTTCACGCTGGTCGAGGCCCCGACGGCCGGCTGGGTCTCGCTCCGGACGCTCGGCTCGCTCGCAGGCGTTGTGGCGCTCTTCGTCGCATTCGTCGCTCGCGAGCGAAGCACAGCCGCTCCGCTCGTCCGCCTGGGCATCCTCCGCTCGAGCTCGCTCGTTCGGGCGAACCTCGGCGCGATGTCGCTCTTCGGCGGCTGGGTCGGGTTCCAGTTCATCGTCACCCTCTACCTCCAGCAGCTGCGCGGCTGGTCGGCGCTCGACACCGGGCTTGCAATCTTTCCGGCGGGGATCATCGTGGCGCTCGTCTCGCCCCGTATGGCCGCGCTGGTCGGCCGCTTCGGCGTCACACGGCTCGTCGTGACCGGCCTGATCTCGATCGGTATCGGCTACGCGCTCTTCCTCCCGATCGGGCTCCACTCGAGCTACGCGCTCGGGATGCTGCCGACGTTCCTCCTCGCCGGGATCGGGTTTGCGCTCGCCTTCGGCCCGTTGAACATCGCGGGGACGAGCGGCGTCGCTCCGGAAGAGCAGGGTCTCGCGGGTGGCCTCCTGAACACCTCCTTCCAGTTCGGAGGAGCGCTCGTGCTGGCGATCACGACTGCCGTGATCAACGCGAACGTCGGCAGCTCGGGGACGCCGCAGGCGACGTTGAACGGCTTCCACGCCGCCCTCTTCGTCTCGGTCGGCGCCGCCGTGCTCGGCATCCTGGCGATGACCCGCCGCTCGCGAGTGGCCGAGGTCGTCCCCGCGTTCGACCAGATCGAAGAATCGCTCGCAGAAGCTGCCGAGGCAGCCTGAGCGCAGTGGGGCGTCGCCGAAAGGCGGCGCCCCGCCTCCCCTAGACGCGCACGAGCTTCGGGCGCGCGAAGCGTCCGATGCCCGGCAGGATCGCCGCAGCGTCCACGTGGAGCCAGTGCTCGAGGAGCGAGGCGTAGACGCCCCGGAAGTCGGACGTCGCCTTGACGTTTCCGTCCTTGTCGAGCCCGTGAGCAAGGCCTGGGAACTCCCCGACCATCGTTCCGGCCGCGCGCGTGCCGATCAGGAAGGCCGCCCCTGCGGCGCCGTGATCCGTGCCCTTCGAGCCATTCTCCTGCGCTCGGCGGCCGAACTCCGACCAGACGAGCGTGAGCACGCGATCGGCGGCGCCTCGCGCCTCGAGATCGCGCTGGAACGCGAGCAGCGACTGGGCCGTCAGATCGAGCGCCGGAGCGAGCGCCGTCGGCTCGTCGGCATGCGTGTCGTACTGGCCTGACGCCTCGAGCGCGACGACGCGCATCGGCAACCCTGCTCCGATCATCGCCGCGAGGCCCTGGAGATGCGCAGGAAACGAGTCGCTCGACTTGGGATACGGCACCGGAGAGACGAGCTTCGTCTTGCCGGAAAACGCCGCGAGCTGGCGCCGTAGGCGATCGGCCTCCAACGAGACGGTGGCTGCGGTGCGCAGCGCGGGATCGCTGCCTCCGAGCTTCCCGAAGCCGCCGAGCGCCGTGAGCATCCTGTCCTCGACAGGGCCCCAGACGTTCTGGGTCGAGAACGTGTACTGGTCGGGCCCGTCGATCGCGGCCACGGGCACGCGGGCGGTGGCCAGCGTCGGCTCGAGCTGGCCGGTCATCGAGACTCCCTGCAGCGGGTTGTCCGCAGTCCCGACATGGTCGAGGTAGCGGCCGAGCCAGCCCGTGCGCAGGTCGGTATCGGTGGCGCCGACCTCCCAGAAGTGCCGGGACGTGAAGTGCGACTGATCCGGATGGTCGTAGCCGATTGCAGGCAGCACGCTGACCTTGCCCTCGGCGTGGAGCTGCGCGATCGGCGTGAGCGACGGATGCCATGAGAGCCGCGTGTCCTCCGTGAACGGCTGGCCGCCCGAGAGCGCCAGATTCGGGCGGAGCTTGCGATAGAGCGGGTCACCTTCCGGATAGAGCACCGACAGCGCGTCGGCACCGCCCGGCAGGAACACCGAGACCAGGATCCGGTCGTGCGAGCCCGTCGCAGCGGCAGCCGCGGCGATCCCTTCGTCGAAGAGGTTCAGCCGTCCGGCGCCGTAGATCGTGAGCGCCAGCCCCACCGAGCGCGCGACGAAGATGCGGCGCGTCATGCCCGTTCCGGCCGGCGTCGGCATCCCCTGCTCGATCGCCGGCAGGCCGGCTCCGGCAACGGCGCGGCGGGAGAACTCGTCGCACGAGTGGCGCGTCATGCGGTCTGGAGGTCGGGGCTGACGGCGATCAACTGGCGCAAGGCGTTCTCGATCAGGACGGGGTACGCCTTCTGCTCCCAGTCGGCCTTGGCGTCGCCGAGCGCCCGCGTCGCGAACGCGGTCAGATGAACGACCGTCTCGTTGCTCAGAAGCGGCTGGTTCCAGAACGCAAGCGCAGCCTGAACGAGCTCGTCGGCGGTGGCGGGAGTCCCGGCGCGCGGGCGATTCGGGTTCAGCGTGCGGTTCTGAAGCACGCGCCCGGCTCCGATCCAGCGGCCGCGAAAGGTCGCGGTGTCGAGCCAGCGGGTGTCGTCCCAGCCGGCCACATTCGGCGGGTAGAAGAGCTGCTGGCCCGAGAGCTGACCGATCCAGGCCCAGTCCGTGGTGGTGATCCCCATCCCGATTCGCCGCAGCAGGCCGGCGACGTGCACGATCGGCGGCTTCACCATGCGCTGGCCCACGTACAGGTCGGGGTGCATGAGGATCGCCTGGACGACCGGCTTCACCTCGTTGCGGTCGGTGTAGAGCGCCTCGAGGCTCGCCAGCGTCGTGGACGAAGGAGGCGTGGGCACGAAGTACGACCACAGCTTCGTCACGAAGAACGACGCGTGCTTCGGGTTCGCGAGGCAGAGGTTGCAGGCATCGCGCCAATCGAAGTCACCGCTCTTCCCGAAGACATGCTTGATTCCGTCGTCGTGCTGCTTCGGATCGAGGTGGAAGTCGAAATCGCCGCGCCCCTTCGACCAGCGGTTCTGCCAGCCGGTCAACGAGCGGGCCTGCTCGCGAACGTCGCGCTCGGTGTACGCGTTCCGGTCGGCTCCGAGCGTGAAGAGCTCCATCAGCTCGCGCCCGTAGTTCTCGTTCGGCGAGCCCTTGACGTTGTCGGTGCCGTTCAGCCAGAGGAGCATCGCCGGATCGACGGTGACGCCGAGCAGAAGATCGTTGAACGGCGCAAGCGCATTGCGGCGGAAGAGCTCGTTCTGGGCAAGCATCAGCGCCTGACTGCCAACGCCTTCGTTCGAGGTCGCGAACCAGTCGTGCCAGACGAGGGTCATGCGCTCGACCAATGGACGCGACGTGCGCACCATCTTGTCGAGCCACCAGCAATGGTCGTGCCCCCAGGCGTCCTTCGGGGCGAGCGGATGGCCGTGGTCGTCGTGCGGCTTCGGGCCGACGAGCTTCTCGGGGCCTGGATCTACGAGCGAGGTGACGGCGTCTGCAAGGCCCAGCTTCGCGAGCGTTGTGGCCTCCCCGCGACGCGGCCCGAAACCCGCGCGCCACAGTAGGCGCTCGGCCTGCTCGGGGCCGAAGGGACCCTCGTACGCGGCGACACCTGCCACTCAGCCTGAGTGTTCCCGGAACGAGCGTCTTCCCAAACGGCTCAGGGAGCGTGTGCGGCGGCCAGAACGGCACGGACATAGCGTGCTACCTCGGCCGATGTTGGCTGCCCAGCAGGCAGCTCGGCGGCGAAGGCGGTCGTGCCGTGGAGCGTGTTGTTCTGCCAGGAGATCGCGCTGCCGGCGAGCTGCGGCATTGGGTGGTACGGCAGGCCGGAGACACGCGCGAAGGTCTTCTCGATCCGCCGGTCGCCACCCGAGGCCCAGACCATGTCGAGGTGCTGGTGAAACCAGATCGTCAGGTGCGGGTGGAGGCGCAGAATGAGTGAGTGGGCGATCCGGGCCTCGCGCTCCGAGAGCGGATGCGGGCCCGACTCGTAGACACCGCTCATCGGCCGCCAGCGCCAGGGAAAGTTGCGATTCAGGTCGACGCCGCGCGAGTTCTGGCGCGTGCCCGCCGCGACGCCGTCCGGGTTCAGGTCTGGGACGATCCAGAGGTCGATCCCCGCCGGTTTCAGGCGCTCGAGGGCGCGCACGATCGGGAGCCCCGCTGTCTCGTTGCCGTGGATCACGCCGACGACGAGCACTCGTATCCCGTTGGGGTCTCCGACTTCGATCGCCTCGATCGGACGGCCTTGCCACGAGCGGCCGAGCTGATGCGTGCCGGCGGCAGCCGCCGTTGCGAGCACGAGCGCAGCCAGCAGAGCCCCCGCGACGGCAGGCCTCATTCGCTACCGCGTCTGCGGAAAGCCGAGGTCGACCTTCGACGTGGCCGGGTCAGGCCAGCGTGAGGTGACGACCTTCGAGCGCGTGTAGAAATCGATCCCCTCAGGGCCGTAGATGTGACGGTCGCCGAAGAGCGAGTTCTTCCAGCCGCCGAACGAGTAGTAGGCGACCGGCACGGGGATCGGCACGTTGATCCCGACCATCCCCGCCTGCACGTCGAACTGGAACTGGCGGGCGACGCCGCCATCGCGGGTGAAGATCGCCGTCCCGTTGCCGTACGGGTTGTCGTTTACGAGCCGCACGGCCTCCTCGTAGGTGTCGACACGAGTGACGCCGAGCACCGGCCCGAAGATCTCATCGCGGTAGTTGTCCATCCCCGGCTCGACGTTGTCGATCAGCGACGGGCCGAGGAAGAAGCCTGCATCCGGCGCGGAATCGCGTCCGTCGACGACGACGGTCGCGCCTTCACCGGGAGCGCGCTCCACATAGGACGCGACCTTGTCGCGGTGCTCCTTCGTGACGAGCGGCCCCATCTCGGAGTCGGCGTCCATGCCGTTCCCGACCTTGACCTTGGGGATGCGTTGCTTCACGGCTTCGATCAGCTCGTCGCCGACACCGGCGACGGCGACCACCATCGAGATCGCCATGCAGCGCTCGCCCGCGGAGCCGTAGGCCGCCGAAACCGCGGCATCGGCCGCCATCTCGATGTCGGCGTCCGGGAGCACGATCATGTGGTTCTTCGCTCCGCCGAGCGCCTGGCAGCGCTTGCCGCGCGCGGTGGCGGTCTCGTAGACGTATTTCGCGATCGGCGTCGAGCCGACAAACGAGATCGCGGCGATGTCGGGATGCTCGAGCAGCGCGTCGACCGCAACCTTGTCGCCGTGGATGACGTTGAAGACGCCCTCCGGCACTCCGGCCTCGGCGAGCAGCTCTGCGGTCAGGATCGAGCAGGACGGGTCCTTTTCGGACGGCTTCAAGACAAACGTGTTCCCGCAGGCGAGCGCGGGCGCCCACATCCACATCGGGACCATCGCCGGGAAGTTGAACGGCGTGATCCCGGCGACGACGCCGAGCGGCTGATGGATCGAATAGACATCGACCCCGGTCGAGGCCTGCTCCGAGAAACCGCCCTTCAGCAGGTGCGGGATCCCGCAGCAGAACTCGATCACCTCGAGCCCGCGCGTCACCTCGCCCATTGCGTCTGAGAAGACCTTGCCGTGCTCGGCCGTCAACGCGCGCGCGAAGTCCTCACGCCGCGCATGGACGAGCTCGCGGATCCGGAAGAAGATCTCTGCCCGGCGGGCGAGCGAAAGCCCGCGCCAGGCGGGAAACGCCTCCTTGGCGGCCTGCACCGCGGCATCGATCTCCTCGACGGTCGCGAAGTCGACAGCCCCGGTTTGAACGCCGGTCGCGGGGTTGTACACCGCGCCGCTTCGACCTGATTTTCCCGCGTAGGACTTGCCGCCGACCCAGTGGTTGATCGGCTTCACAGCGCTCGGCGCATCGATCACATTGGTCATCTGCGCAGGGTACCGAGCGGTAGCGTCTCGCGCATGGAGTCGACCCTGATCGAGCTCGCCGAGGAGCCGGGGCTCTGGATCCCGCCTGATCCGTCGCACGACGTGATCGTCGGCGACGGCTACTCGATGGTGGTCTCCACGACCTACGCATCGGTCGAGCGCATTCGCCTCGACGTGGCCGATGTGCCGACGGCCTTCGAGACGGTACGAGCGATCGGCCGCCAGCATGGTGTCGGTCGGATCACCTGGTGGGTCGGCGACCGCTCGACGCCCGGGGAATTGGCGGCTCGACTCATCGAGCTCGGTCTGGAGCCCGATCCGAACACGCCGACGCTGACGAGCCTGACCATCGACCGGGAGCCCGGCGGCGAGCCGGCCATGGAAGGAGTGACGGTTCGGCATGTGACGAGCGCCGCGGACTATCTGCGCGCGATGGAGATCAATTGGGAGGTCTGGGACGTTCCAGCCGGTGAGCGTCAGGATCGGCGGAGGGCGAAGAACGCAGCCTGGCCCGCGCTCGCCGACAGCGACCGCTCCCGGCACTACCTCGCCGAGCTCGACGGCGAGCCGGTCGGCTTTGCGCGCGCGATCTTCACGCCACACGGAGCTCTGCTGATGGGCGGCGCGGTGCTCCCGGCCGCCCGAGGGCACGGCGTCTACACGGCGCTCGTCCATGCGCGCTGGCGCGACGCCGTCGCGTTCGGCGCGCCACGGATCGTCGTGAGCGCTGGGCACATGTCGGCTCCGATTCTGGAGCGGCTCGGCTTCACGCGGATCGGAGGCGTCAAGCTCTTCGTCGACCGGCTGGCATAACGAACGACGCTCGCGGCCGCCGCCGAATGGGGATCGCTCCAAAACCGGTGACTCCACGAAACGAGGCTTTCCGCCACCAGTGGACGAAATGTCACAGAGCTGGCACAAAGCAGCCACCGCCGCCCAATTAGCATCTGCTTTTGAGGGCGGAGGGGATCGGTCCCCACCCTATGGGTGGGGGTGTGCGCCGGCGACCGGTACGATCCGGCCATGGCAACCATCGAGACCAATTCCGCACTCGGGCAGCAGATCGTCGAAGACGCAAAGCGTTACGTCCTCTATTCGTGGTCGACGCAGGACGCGATCAACCCGATGGCGGTCGCCGGCGCCGAGGGCCGCTACTTCTGGGACTACGACGGCAAGCGGTATCTCGACTTCGCCTCGCAGCTCGTGAACGTCTCGATCGGCTACGGGCATCCGAAGGTCGTCGCCGCGATCAAGGAGCAGGCTGAGCAGCTCGCGACGATCGGGCCGCCGATGGCGACCGAGTCGCGCTCGCGCCTCGGCAAGCTGCTCGCCGAGGTAACGCCGGGCGATCTGAACATGTCGTTCTTCACGAACGGCGGCACGGAGGCGAACGAGAACGCGATCAAGCTTGCGCGCTGGTACACCGGCCGCCACAAGATCATCGCCCGCTACCGCAGCTACCACGGCGCGACCGGCGGCTCGATGACGCTCACCGGCGACCCGCGCCGCTGGCCGGCCGAGCCCGGCATCCCCGGTGTCGTGCGGATGTTCGACCCGTATACCTACCGCTGTCCCGCCGCCCATCCCGATCCGTGCCCGGTCTGCACCGGCGCGCCCCACCTGGAGGAAATCCTCCAGTACGAGGGCGCCCATACCGTCGCGGCCGTGATCCTCGAGACGGTCACCGGCACGAACGGGATCATCCCGCCGCCGCCCGGCTATCTCCAGTCGATCCGCGAGACCTGCGACAAGTACGGGATCCTGCTGATCGCCGACGAGGTGATGGCCGGCTTCGGCCGCACCGGCAAGTGGTTCGCGGTCGACAACTACGACGTGGTGCCGGACATCCTCACCGTCGCGAAGGGCATCAACTCGGGCTATGTCCCGCTTGGCGCAATGATCGTCAGCGACAAGATCTCCGAATGGGTGCGCTCCCGGTTCTTCGCCGGCGGACTGACTTACTCGGGCCATCCGCTTGCCTGTGCCTCAGCGGTCGCGTCGATCGAGGCCTTCCAGGAGGAGGGCATCGTCGAGAACGCCGCTGCGATGGGCGACGTCTTCCGCGTCGAGCTGGCGAAGCTCGCCGAGAAGCATCCTTCGATCGGCGAGGTGCGCGGGCTCGGCTGCTTCTGGGGCCTCGAGCTCGTGAAGAACCGCGAGACGCGCGAGCCACTCGTCCCGTTCAACGCCTCGGGCGAGGCGATGAAACCGGTTGCCGCTGTACAGAAGCGCGCGCTCGAGCTCGGGCTCTACACGATGGCCCACTGGAACGTCCTGATGGCGTGCCCGCCGTTGACGATCACACGCGAAGAGCTCGACGAAGGGATCGCCGGTCTCGACGATGCCCTGTCGATCGCCGACGAGTTCGTCGACTAGCTCGCAGAGGGACGAACGCGCCCTAGAGCGCGGCCGCGACCTTCTTGGCCAGCGCTTTCACCTTCGAGAGCGGGGCCGGCGTGAAGAACGAGACGAGGATGTTGCCCTTCAACATCTGCAGCGACGTGCTTCCGCCCGGATTCGACGAGTTGTAGAAGGCCTTGTCGCCGAGGCCGGTGAGCACCTTCGCGAACCTCGGTGTTGTCTGAACGAGGTTGCTCGCGTAGGTGGCCTTCCCGCTCGCCGTCTGGAAGCTGATCGTCGCCGCGACCGGATTGGTCTTGGTCTCGAAGTAACACACGGTCAGGCCGATCGTCCCCGGGTTCGGAACGGAGCGCGTCTCGCTGACCGAGATCCCAAGGGTGGACTGAACAGCCGAACGCGACACATGGCTGCACGGTGATGCCTGCTCCACCGCCACGGCGGCCGGCACGAAGATCACGCCGATCGCTGCGAGCGCTATGACAACCGCAGTTTTCATCTCAAATCTCCCCTCTCCAAGTCGACGCTGCCAAACGCCTACCCGTCCAAAAGATTAACGGAAGAGGTCACGTTCGGAGGTGATGACGAGCTCTGCCGCCGTCCCATCCCCGGATGCGGCGGCACCCCGCACGATCACCGCGGGCACTCCATCAGCTTTGCCGCGCACCAGGTCGGCCGCGCCGGCGAGCTCGTCCGCACGGGCAACCTGCGAGGTGCGCAGCACGTAGCCCGCGCGATCCACCGTGCCCCGCAGATCGATCAACGGAGCCAGCCCGGCAACTCCGATCGCGACGTCTGTGGTGCCCTCGCGAAAGGGGCGCCCGAACGAGTCACTGACGATCACGCCGACTGTCGTTCCCGTGCGACGGTGAATCGAGGCTCGGATCTCACGTGCGCTCGCGTCGGAATCAGCGGGCAGGAGCACAAGCACACCCGCCTCCGGTGCATTGGACTCGTCGACTCCGGCCGACGCGCAGACGAAGCCGTGCTGGGTCTCGGCGATCACAAGCGGGCCGCGCGACCGGACAATCCGCTTGGTCTCTCGCAAGATCACTTCGAGCTTCCGAGGGTCAATGCCGGGCTCGGCTAGCTCAATCGCCTGTTCGGAGGCTTCGACATCGTCGAGGCGCACGATCCGGCCCTCGGCCTTCGAAACCGCCTTCTGCGCCACGACGATCACGTCTCCGTCTTCGAGCTCGGCAGCCTCGGCGATCAACGCGCCAATGTCGTCGCCTTCGCGGATCTCCGGCAGGCCTGCGACTGGGAGGATCGAGATCACTCGGGAACGCCGGAGACACGGATTCCGGCATGAGCCTTGTAGCGCTTGTTCATGTTGATGATCACGGCCGTCAGCCCTTCGAGCGCGCGAGCGCTGGCGAGTGGGCCGGCGTCGAGCGCGCGACCGGCTACGACCTTGCCTGCCAGTTCGAGTGCGAGCTCTTTTGCCCGCGGGTCGTCCCCGCAGACGAGCGCGTCTTCCTGGGGCGGAGCGTTGCCGAGATTCGACGCGGCGATCGAATGGAGGCCGGCGGCGACAGGGCCGCGCACGAGCTCCTGGACGCGTTCCGCAATCGAGAGCGCGTGTGGATCGGGTCGCACACCGTCCTTCGAGAACGAGAGCCCCGCGGCAACCGACAGCAGCGGCGTGTCTCCAAGAGCATCCGCGACCGCTCGCACGGTCTCGACCGCGGCCTCGGCCTTCACGGCGAGAACAACGAGGTCGGCGCCCGCAACCGCGTCCTCGTTTGCCGCGCCGGAGACGCTCCTTCCCAGCTCGAGTGCAGCTTCCTCGGCTCGACTTGCATCCCGTGAGCCGATCACGATCTCGTCCTCTCCGCCGGCAGCGAGCCTGGTCGCAAGCGCGAGCCCGAAGCTGCCGGTTCCGCCAAGAATCGCGATCCTCATGCGAGGGCCGCCGCGGCATCGAGCGCCGTTTGCGCGAGACGGCGCCTTGCTGCCTCGTCGGTCATCAGCGTCTGCGTCACGAACGCCTGCACGCCATGCGGCAGCTCTGCGGGCGCATCCGCCTCGTCGATCACGAGCGCGTCGATGAGACCTGCGTAACAGCCGGCGACGTGGGCAGGGCTCGTTCCACCGGCCAGTCGCTTCAGCATCCGGTCGGCCGGGCCTTTGACAGCGAGGCCGCCGACAATCGGGCTGACGGCGACGCAGGGAACCGTTCGCGCGGCCAACGCGGCCCGAATCTCCTCGACGGCCAGGATCGGGCCAATGGAGACGTATGGATTGCTCGGGGCAATCACGATCACGTCCGCTGCGGCGAGCGCGGCGAGCACTCCTGGCGCGGGTGGCGCGTCCGGCGCACCGGTGTAATGGAGCGCGTCGACCTCGTCCTGATGGCCTCGGGCCACGAACCAGGTCTGGAACGGGAACGTACCGGCCGGTGTCTCGAGAAAGGTGCGCAGCGGCTCGTCGGTGGCGGGAAGGAGCGCGCAGCCAAGGTTGTAGGCGCGTGTCAGCCGCGCGGTCACTTCGGAGAGCGGCATGCCTTCACGCAGCAGCTGTGTGCGGACGAGGTGCAGCCCGATGTCGCGGTCGCCGAGCCGAAACCAGGCATCGCCGTCGAGCTCAGCGGCCGTCGCGAGCGCGTTCCAGGACTCGTCGGCACGCCCCCAGCCGCGCTCCTCGTCCGAAAGGCCGGCGAGCGCGTAGAGGATGCTGTCGAGATCCGGGGAGACATGCAGGCCGAGCACTTCGACGTCGTCTCCTACGTTGCCTATGATGGAAACGTTGCCTGGATAGACGACAGCTACGACTCCGCGCAGGAACCGCGCACCTCCGACACCGCCCGAGAGCACGGTCACGTTCATGCGACCGCTCCGGTGCGAAGGCGAGCGAGCGCCTTGCGCGTCTGCGGCCCAAGCCGCGGCTCGAGCCGTTCGAGGTCGGCGAGCGTGTCCACGTCATCTCTGAGATTCGGGATGTCCACGTTCCGTGTCGGGGCGAGCTCGGCAAAGCGCGCGGCGCTGCCGGCGCCGTAGAGCGGCGCGAAGAGGTTCGGCGACGCGAAGGCGAGCGCGTTCGTCGTGCCGTCGGCCGCGGGCGCGAGCGCGATCCCGTCGTCCGGTACAGCTCCCGCGAGCGCGAGGAGGTCGCGTGGGGTCACGCAGGGCAGATCGGCATTGACGACGAGGAACAGCGTCGCCTCGCCGGTTGCCGCCGCGGCGTCCAGCCCCGCTTCGACCGCCGCACCCTGGCCGCCGCCCGGATCGAGAACGACGGTCGCGCTCGTCAGGGTGACGTCATCGGGCGTCACGACGTAGGTCGCTCCGACGGAAGCGCAGGCGGCAACAACGTCGGCGACCATGGCGCGAGATACGGCTGCCCGGCCCGCCGGCGTGGGCAAACCGAGCCGGCTCTTCCCCGCTGCCCCGCGAAAGGGAACGATGAATGTCGGCATCCGGCGGAGCCTAGCGCGGCCCCACAGGGTGACCGCGCGCCGGCGGGCTTCGAGAACCTACGAGGCGCTACCGGGCGACCGCGCTGCCCATTCACGCAGGTCGAACCAGTGGGACGCACGAAGCGCTGCGCCGACCTTCGGATCGGTGTGATCCGGGTTGAAGACGTGGCTTGCGAGGTCGCAGCAGATCTCGATCTCGTCCAACGCATTGTGGTCGATCTGGGCCAGCGCGTCGGCGGGAAGCTGGGCTTCCCGCACGGTGTAGTGCTTGAACTGAAGCTCGGGCGCGATCTCCATCAACTGCGGCCAGTCCGGGCAACTGCGGGAGCTCATGCGGATTCGATTGGCTCGGAGGCGCGGATTTCCTTCATCGCCCAACGACCGTCCAGCAACACCGCTCCGGTCTCGCTGCCGGTCGGGAAAACAAGGAACGGGAGCGCCTCGTCGAGCGAGTGCAAGAGGCGTCCGCCATCGGCGTCGACGAGCGCGCAACGCAGATGGAAGCGGCCATCGGCGAGAGGCAGGTGGTCTAGCTCGAACCGCAGCTCACGCTCGCCGGGATGCTCGCTCCAACCAAGCTCGCCGGTTGCCTGGGTCACCGTCCCGAGCACGACGCCATCGTCGTCCCGAAGCTCGAGCAAGACGTTCGGCGGCGGCACATCCTGATCGGAGGCGACGACGAGCCGCACGACGAGCGACTCGCCCGCGGCGACTTGAAGCCGCTCGTCACCGTCCGAGTCGAGCAGTTGAGCCGCCACGATCCGCGCGTCCCCGCTTCCCCATTCATCGGCGCCGGCAGCGAGCTCGTCCGGGCTTCGATCCTCGACGAGGAGCTGCCGGTACTGCGCGATTGCCTCGCGAGTGGGCCCGTCGAATGCGACCTCGCCTTGCCGGAGCAAGACAGCCCGTTCGCAGAGCCGTTCGACGGCTTGCGCGTCATGCGAGACGAACACGATCGTGCCGCCGCGCTGCTTGAACTCGTTGATCTTGCCGAAGCACTTGCGCTGGAAGTCCTCGTCGCCAACCGCAAACACCTCGTCGAGCAGGAGCACGTCGGCTCGAATGTGCGCGGCGACAGAGAACCCGAGGCGCATGTACATCCCCGAGGAGTACGTGCGAACAGGCAGGTCGATAAACCGCTCCAGCTCTGCGAACGAGACGATCTCGTCCATCAACTCACGCACGCGCGCCCGCGGAAGCCCGTGAATCGAGCCGTTCAGATAGACGTTCTCGCGGCCGGTGAAGTCCGGGTGGAAGCCGGCTCCGAGCTCGAGCAGCGACCCGATCAGTCCACCGACCTCGACGCTGCCCGACGTCGGCTTGATGATCCCGGAGACCAGCCGCAGGAGCGTCGTCTTGCCCGAGCCGTTTCGGCCGACGAGGCCAAGCGCCTCACCCGGCTCGGCGCGGAGCGAGACGTCGCGCAGAGCCCAGACGTCGGTCACCGCCGAGCGGCCGGGTGCGACAAACATGTCCTTCAGCGTCCGGTGCGCGTTTTGCGAGACGCGGAACCGTCGTGAAACCCGGTCGACGACGATCTGGCCTGCGCTCATGCCGTGACCGGCTCCAGTGCGTTCCGCACGATCGCGGCGAGCACTTCGACAAAGCGAGGCTCGGCGTTCGGCATCTCGATTCGCTCCAGGTGCATTCCGAGCTCTGCAGCCTTCTCGCGCGCCTCGGTGTCGATGTCCCAGCGAATCTCGAGGTGATCCGAGACGAATCCGACGGGGCAGACGAGGACGTCGTCGACCCCGGTAGCGTGGAGCTCGTCGAGGTGATCGAGGATGTCCGGGCCGAGCCATGGCTCACCTGTCGGCGACTCGCTCTGGAAGGAGAACGACCAGTCGTCGACCCCTGCCTCGGCCGCAACGAGCCGCGACGTCTCGAGCAGCTGATCTCGATACGGATCGCCCTCGGCCAGGATTCGCGCCGGGAGCGAATGCGCCGTGAAGACCACATGCGACTTGGTGCCGCGGATCCGGTCGGCAAGAAAGGCGATGAGGCCCGCGTCGTCGTGCCAGCTCTCGACGAAGACGACCGCCGCACGTTCGCCGACCGCCGACTCGAGCAGGCTTTGGTACCCCGCGATCGAGAGCCGCGAGTAGTGCGGAGCGAGGACGAGCCCGACGATCGTGTCAGCGCCGCCTGCGAGCGCACGCTCAGCTGCCTCGGCGACGCGCGGTGTCCAGTGCTTCATTCCCGTGAAGACAGGCAGCCCGAGCGAAGCCTCGAGCGCAGCTCGCGTCTCCTCGGTGATCGCGTTCAGCGGATTCGATTCTTCGATCCCGAGCCGCCGGTAACGCGCGACCAGATCCTCGAGATGTTCGGGCGCAATCGGCCGGCCCCCGCGAATATCGGCGTAGTACGCGGGGACGTCTTCGAGCCGCTCAGGCGACCCGTATGCCATCAACACAACCGCAGCGCTCATCACTAAGAAGCTAGCCGACGGGCGCCACGCTGCCGCGTTCTTCGGGCGGTGCTGGCACCCCGTTCCCCATCCCTATCCCCCACCCACCCTTGGGGAAGAGGAAGCACGGTAGCGCACGCGCAAGGTGTCCTTTGTGACGGCGCTGTGCCGAAAGTGTGACTTCTTCAGCGCGCGGATTCGGCGTGGACAAGCTCGCGCAGGCGGCCGAGCACGTCGGGATCCGTCGCGGGCAGGACGCCGTGGCCGAGGTTGAAGATGTGCCCCGGGCGGCCCGCCGCGCGGGCCAGCACGTCTCGGGCTCCTGCCTCCACGCGCGACCACGGCCCCAACAGCACCGCCGGGTCGAGGTTGCCCTGCACGCCGCGCTCTTCGCCGACCAGCGCCCACCCTTCGTCGAGCGGGATCCGCCAGTCGAGGCCGATTACGTCGCCTCCTGCCTCGGCCATCGTCGAGAGCAACGTCGATGTTCCGGTGCCGAAATGAATCGTCGGCACGCCGGCCGCCGCAACCGCGGCGAGGATCCGCGCCGACCAGGGCGCGACGAACTCTCCGTAGTCCGCGGGCGACAGCGAGCCGACCCACGAGTCGAACAGCTGCACGAGATCTGCCCCGGCACGCACCTGCGCGACGGCGTACGCCGCGAACGTGTCGGCGAGCTTCTCCATCAGCGCGTTCCACACCTCCGGCTCCGCATACATCAGCTTCTTCACCGTCGCGAACTCGCGGGAAGGACGTCCCTCCACGAGATACCCCGCGACGGTGAAGGGGCCGCCGCAAAAGCCGACCACGGCTTGATCGGGCGCCAGCTCGCGCCGCACGATCCCGATCGCCTCCAAAATCGGCCCGACTGCCTCCTCGGGGTCTGGCACACAGAGGCGTTCCACCGCGGCCAGCGACCGCACCGGCTCCGCCACAACCGGCCCCACGCCCTCGACAAGCTGAACGTCGATGCCCATCGGGACGACCGGGGTCATGATGTCCGCGAACATCACAGCCGCATCGACGCCGTGCCGTCGCACCGGCTGAAGCGTGATCTCCGCGGTCAATTCCGCCGAGCGGTTGATCTCGAAGAACGCATGCCGCTCGCGAATCGCGCGGTACTCCGGTAGCGACCGTCCCGCTTGACGCATGAACCAGACGGGCGTGCGCTCGACTGGCTCGCGCCGGGCGGCGCGCACGAGCAACGGATCCACACGCCTACACTAGCCGCCCATGGCGAAGGGCCCTCTTGTTGTCCGTTGGGGAGATTGGACGCTCTCCGAGCCGCAGGCCGGCGCGATCAGCCACGTCCAGGCGACGCTCGAAAACGCCGGCACCGTCAGCTGGGGGCCCGGGATCAAGTTCGCCTGCCATTGGCTCGACGACCTCGGGAATCCGATCATCTGGGATAGCGACCGCACTGCGCTGCCTCCGCTCGCGCCCGGCGAGAGCGCGACCGTTCAGGCAAGCTTTCGCGCCCCGATCCCGCCAGGCCGCTATCGCTTCGCACTCGACCTCGTCGCCGAGCGGCGCGCATGGTTCTCGGAGCTCGGGAGCGAGATGGTCACCGCCGACGTCGACGTCGCGCCGCGCTCCGCGAAGCATCACGTCTCGCTACCGGACTGGGTCGAGCCCACCGGCGACTGGGACGAGAGAGTCGGAGTCGCACACGCCGAGGGCTTCTCCGTTGTCGCCGGCGCGATTCAATGGAACGGCGGGCTGTTCAACCGGCGTCCACACGCGCTCGCGCCATACGAGCCGGGACCAGGGCGCGTTCCCTCATTTCCGTACGCACTCCTCTGCCCGTCGGTGATCGACGGGACCGAGCTCGAGCGCCTTCCCGACATCGAAGGCCTCCCCGCCTTCGCAGCCCCGCCGCCGTTCACCGAGCCGTGGATCTACGACGGCCGGATCGTCCTCAGCGCAAATCCGCACCAGAGGACGTAACCCCGGCCCGGTTCAGAGCTCGACCGCGATCCGATCGTTCACTCGATTGAAGACGTAGGCGCCTAGGGCCAGCGAGATCACGGCGGCGACCGCCAGATAGATCATGTCGGCCGTTCGAGGCGCGTGATCACTCCAGAGCGCAGCACGCACGGCGAAGATCGGCGGCGCGACGACGTTGCCGAAGCGGAGCACGTCGAGCAGCTTGTGGTGGCCCTGCTCGCTCGTCGGCACGTTCGAGAACGACCAGAGGATCGGCGTGAGCAGAAACCATGGGAAGAGTGCCGCGGTGAGGATGTGCTCGATGTCCCGATAGAGGACGTTCACACACGCGACGACCAGGGACACTCCCGCAACGAAGCACACGAAAAGAGCTCCGAGCGGAATCGCGAGCCAGACATGAGAACGCGCATGTGGGAGGAACACGAGCGAGAGCACGATCAGGATCGCGATCATCAGGCTGAAGGTGACGAGCTGGGTTGCAACCACCGAAAACGGGACGAGCTGGCGTGGGAACCGCACCTTCTTCACGAGCTCGGCACTGTCGAGCAGCGAGCGGGCCGCCGCCTGCACGGACGTCGCAAAGAAGAGCCAGCAGGCGATTCCGGAGAGCAGGTAGAGCGGATAGTGGGAGACACCCGTCCCGCGGTCGAAGATCAGGCCGAAGAAGAGGAGGTAGACGCCCATCAGCGCCAACGGGTTCACGAGCGACCAGAGGATTCCAAGAACCGAGCCGCGGTACTTCGCCTGAAAATCGCGCCGGAAGAGGTTCGCGAAGAGCTCGCGATAGCGGTAGAGATCGGCGTAGACCGTCATGACCACGAACTAGTCTAGGGGTGCACTCCAAGCCCTTTGTTTGGGCCCGTCAAACATGCCCATTACACCGCTCCGTTACGCTCACCTACCGTGAGCACCATCGCGGCGCTCGTCGCCTTTCCCGCTTGCGCCTTCGTGATCTGGGCGCTCCTTCGCTCGCGGCTCACCCACCGGCTCGTCGCGCACCCTTCGGCTGACCGCTGGCACGCCTCTTCAACACCGCTCTTCGGAGGGATCGGCATCGTCGCCGGACTGAGCGCAGGGCTCTGGCTGCCGGTCGCGGTCGGCGCTGCGCATCCGTCCAAAGAGCTGCTCGGCGTCTATGCCGGCGTCGTCTTGATGTTCGTCGCGGGCCTGATCGACGACCTGCGCCACCTGAACCCGCTCGCGAAGCTCAGCCTGCAGATCATCGCCGGCGCGATCGTCCTCGCCACGGGAACGACCGTTCAGCTGGTCCACAACCCGATCGTCGCCGGCGCGATCGCGATGTTCTGGCTCGTCGGGATGACAAATGCCTTCAACCTGCTCGACAACATGGACGGGCTCGCTGCCACGCTCGCCGGGATCGCGTTCGCCTTCTTCGCGATCGACGCGGCCACCGTGCATCCGAGCCACGCAGTGCTCGCGTTCTCGCTCGCTGGCGCGCTCGCCTGCGCGGGCTTCTTGCCCTTCAACCTGCGGCCGCGCGGGAAAGCGCTCGTCTTCATGGGCGACTCGGGCTCGCAGGCGCTCGGTTTCGCGCTCGCCGGGCTCGGGCTCTCGTCGAGCTGGAAAGTCGCCGGGACGACCGTCGCCACCCTGCTCGTGCCGATCCTCGTGCTGGCCGTGCCGATTCTCGACACGACCTTGGTGACGATCGCGCGCCTGCTCGAAGGGAGGCCGATCTCGCAGGGCGGGCTCGACCACAGCTCCCATCGCCTCGTGCGCTACGGCCTGTCCGAGAAGCAGGCCGTCCTGCTGCTGGCGCTGCTCGCGACCGCGCTCGGAGCGACGAGCCTCACCTACAGCGTCCTCGACGACCGGAGGCTGACGATCGTCGGAGTGCTGATCACCGTCGTGCTGCTCGTGCAGTTCGCGAGCTTCCTGGCCGATGTCGAGAAACGCCCAGTCCCCGGCGCCGGTCCCGGGCTGCTCGGAACCTTCTCCGTGCACTGGCGCCGGCTCGTCGAAGTCGTGGTCGACTTCGCGCTGATCACCCTCGCCGCAGCTGCGGCATATGCGATCCGGTTCGACTTGCCAGGGACCGTGAACCAGCGCCACATGGCGACGATCACGCTGCCGATCATCCTCGCCGCGCGCTACCTCGCATTCATCCCGTTCGGGCTCTACCGGTCGATCTGGCGGTATGCCGGGATGCGCGACCTGTTTGCGATCACGGCGGCCGTCGTCGTCTCGGAGCTCGTCGCAGTCGGATTCATGTCGACGACCCAGGACCTCGGAGATTTCTCCCGCTCCTTCTTCATCATCGACGCGCTGCTTTGCATTGTCCTGATCGGGATGTCACGCATCGGCGAGCGCATGCTCGTGACCGGGCTGCGAACGATGCAGGACCGCACCGGTAGACGTACCTTGATCGTCGGCGCCGGTCGAACCGGTCGCAGCTTGATGCACGAGCTGCGCGAGACGGCCGGGGAACGGGTCGTCGGGTTCGTCGACGACAACCCCCAGCTCCGCCGCCGCCGCGTGCACGGGATTCGCGTCGTCGGCACGACCCGCGAGCTGCCAGCCCTGCTCGAGCGCTCGCAACCCGACATCGTGCTCGTGACGATCCCGAACGCGCCACGCGAAACGCTGGACGCGGTGATCGAAGCCTGCGGCGAGGCGAGCGTGGATTGCCGGTTCGTCCGGCGCGAAATCGACCTCGATCCGCGCATCGTCCTCGGCACGGCTGCCGACTAGCCGTGACTGCCATCGAGACCACACCACCGGGGCCGCCGGCGCGGTCCTGGATCGATCGCGTCCTCGACGCGCTCCCGATCATCGGGCTCGTGATCATCACGCTCACCTTCTACGGCTACGAAGCGTGGCTCCGGAAGACTCCGTGGCTCTTCTCCGACGAGGACGAGTGGGCGCAGATCTCCCGCGCAATCGCGACGACCGGCCATGCAGCGAGGCGCGGGGCGCCGATCTCGTTCAAGTCGCTCTATGCCTTCCTGATCGCGCCGATGTGGTGGATCAAGAACACCCATACGGCCTACACGGCGATCAAGTACCTCGACGCCGTCGTCATGTGCGCCGCGGCGATCCCGACCTATCTCCTTGGACGCATGCTCGTCAGCAAGCGCTCGGCACTCGCCGCAGCCGTGCTGGCAATCGCGATCCCGGGGATGTCGTACGCGACATTCATCATCCCCGAGCCGCTCGCGTATCCGTGGTTCGCGCTCTGCTCCTGGCTGATCGTCCGCGCACTCACAACGCAGCGGCGCCGTGACGTCGTCGTGGCGATCGTCTTCACGCTGATCGCCACCGAGGTGAAGGACGAGCTCGTCCTCTTGATCCCGTCGTACGCGGTCGCCGCGGCCGGGTTGTGGGTGACCGGGCCACGCGGGCGCGCATTCCGGAGGAACTGGACTCGCAGCGACACGTTCGGCGCGCTTGTCCTGCTCGTCGGCGCAATCATGCTCGTCAATCGGGTCGTGCTCGACCGAAGCTACGAGTGGTACTACTCGTCCACGTACTTCAGGCCGCGCCTGATCCATCTCGGCCTGACCTCGGTCTCGGCGCTCGCGATCGGGCTCGGCCTGCTGCCGGCGATCGCAGGGCTGGTCGCGCTTCGTCTGCGCGAGCGAAGCGGCGAGCCGGCGTATCGGGCGTTCGCGGCGTTCCTCGCCACCTCGATCATCTTCGTCTCGCTCTATGCGGCCACCAAGGCGGCCTACCTCTCGACGCTCTTCGCCACGCTGACGGAAGAGCGCAACCTGTTCTATCTCTCACCGCTCCTGCTGGTCGCGACGATGCTCGTGCTCGAATCGCGACGGCCGAGCCTGTGGGTGATCGTCGCCGCGGCGGTCTTCGTGCTCTGGATCGTCGTCAAGGAGCCGTACCAGCTCGGTCCGTATTACGAAGCCCCGGGCTTCTCGATCCTGACGCTCTTCAACACGCACTGGAACTGGGATCTCTCGCATCTGCACTGGGGGCTCTTCACCGTCTGGGTGATCGGCCTGGCGCTGGTCGCTGCGGCGCCCAGATTTCGAGGTGTGAAGACGGTCGCAGTGGTGCTTCTGCTCGGGTGGCTCCTGGCCGGCGAGATCCAGGCGACCGCCGGGAACGTCCACCTCGCCGACGAGCTTCGGGCCGCGTCTCCGAAGCATCTCGACTGGGTCGACCGAAACACGCACGGGCAGGGCGTGACCTTCCTCACCGCGAACGCGACCGACAACAACGGGCTCTGGCTGACCGAGTTCTGGAACCGCGACCTGAAGCACGTGGACAGCCTCGACAACACGGCGCCTGGCCCCGGCCCGGTCGCCGGCCCGAGCCTGCTCTCGGCAGACGGCACCCTCTCCGAGGACACAGGAACGCCGTATGTGCTCGTGAACAACGGCGTCCTCGTTCAGGGAACCGAGGTTGCGAGCGACGGTCCGATGATCCTCTTCCGAATCCACGGCACCTGGAAGCTGCACGACGCTGCGATCGGCGTCACCTCCGACGGCTGGATGAGCACGAAGTCCGCGTGGACCTACTTCCCGAAGCAATCCGGCATCTTGACGGTCGATCTCCGCCGCACCGCCTTCGACGGTGTCGCACCGTTCGCCCATGCCACGATCGTCGCCGGCACCGTCAAGCTCGATGACAACAACCTGCCCGTCCTGAAACACGTCTACGCCGTCCGCCACGCGATCGTCAAGAACGGGCCGGCCTCGGAAATCAAGGTGAACATCCCCGTTGCGCAGGGGCCCGTGCGCGTAGTCGTCACGATTCCGAAGGACGAGACGTTCGTGCCGTCCACGACTGACACACGCCAACTCGGAGCACAGGTCGAGTTCTCGTTCACGCCGACCAAGAAGCAGTGACAAGCTGACAGAGGTTTCGGTGGAGCTCCGCGTCCAGATTGCACGGACTGTCGAGGAGATCGAGGCCCTGAGATCGTCCTTGGCCGTGCTTCCCTGGGAACGCGAAGAGGCCGAGCTCGACAGTTTCCTGGTTCGCCTCGCGGCGCGCCCGACCGCGCTCGGGCCATACGCAATCGTCGTCTTCCGCGGGGACGAACCGGTCGCCGGGTTGATCGGCCGGCTCGAGTCGCGACGGCTGAACACGAATGTCGGCTACCGCGTGGTCTACGCGCCCCGGGTGCGCATTCTCCAGATCGTGGACGGCGGGGTCGTTGCGATCGATGCCGCCGCGCGTTCGCGCCTCGTCTCGGCGCTCGGCGAGGCACTTGCGCGGGGCGATGCCGAGGTTGCGGCACTGCCTCCGCTCGAGGGCGGCTCCGAGCTCTCGAGGCAGCTCAGCGCGCTCGGCGGGCCGCTCGAGCGGCAGCGGTTCGTCCCGCTCTGGACCCGGCGCAGGCTCGTGCTCGCGGAGAGCTTTGACGCGTTCCTCGCCTCGCGCAGCTGGGAAACCCGGCGCGGGATCAAGAAGACGGCAAACAGGCTGAGGACGAAGTTCGGCGACGAGATGCGCGTCGAGGTCCTCCGCGAGCCCGAGAGCCTCGACCGGCTCGTTCACGATCTCGATCGCATCGCCAGCCTGACCTACCATCGCGCGGTCGGCGCAGGGTTTGCCGATACACCGGAGCATCGCGAGCTCGCCCGGATCGGCCTCGAAAAGGGGCGCACGCGCGCCTACGTGCTCTACCACGGCGAGGTGCCGATCGCGTACTGGCTCAGCTCCGTCTACGGCGGCACGATGTACCTGCAGACGACCGGCTTCGACAACGCCTACTCGAGTCACCGGGTCGGCAATTATCTGCTCATGCGCCTGTTCGAGGATGCATTTGCCGATCCCGCGATCGACGTGATCGACTTCGGGCCCGGCGATGCCGACTACAAGCGCCTGTACACAAACGACGGCGTGCGCGAGCGCAACCTCTTCATCTTCGCGCCGACGTTCCGCGCGCGCCGGATCAATCTCACGCGCACCGCGATCCTCGGCTTCGCGCTCGTGGCACGGCGCGTCGCCGATGCGACGCACGCCACCGATCGCGTGAAGGCGCTCTGGCGCAAGCGGCTGCGAGAGGCCGCATGAACATCCAGGCGATGATCCGCAGGGCGCCGAAGACCGTCCGGAACGCGGTGGCCGACCTGAGATACGGCGGGCTCCTCGGCGGCACGACCCGGACGAAGTACGCGGAGCTCGGGGCATTCGACACGGCGAACTCCGACTACGCCGACCTGCCGGCGCTCTTCGCGGCGGCGGATGTGAAACCCGGCGACGTGCTCGTGGACGTCGGCTGCGGCAAGGGCAGAGCGCTCAATTGGCTGGTCGGCCACTACGGCGCAAACGAGATCGTCGGGATCGAGATCGACCCCGAGATCTGCGCGCGCACCGCACGCCGGTTGCGCCGGTTCAAGCGCGTGCAGATCGTCTGCGGCGACGCCATCGCGTTGCTCCCGGCCGAGGGAACCGTCTTCTATCTCTTCAACCCGTTCGACGAGCGCACGATGCAGCGCTTTGCGGACGCGCTGCTCGAGCTCGGCGACACAGGCTCGACGAGGCGGGTCATCTACTACAACAGCAAGTTCCTCGACCCGTTCCGCCAGGATCCGCGCTTCGGAATCTCCGAGATCGAGCTGCCGTCGCGCAGCCATCGCTCGGCCCTGATCACGCTGGCGCCGAGCGGGCAAGCGCCGGCCGGAGATCCGTCCGGCGCAGACGCACCATGATCGCGACCCACACGAGACCGTAGGCGCAGGCGGAGATGAGCACCGCGGCTCCGGCGCCGGTCGCGCCCCAGAGGTCGCCGAAGATGACGATCAGCGGCAGCAACACCGCCGTTTCCACCGCGTGTGCGAAGACGCGCAGGCCAGGCCGGCCGATCGTGACGGGGAACGACTTCGTCCAGCCGAAGATCAGCTGGATCGCCGCCGAGCCGAGAATCAGCCGCGCGGCGTCTGTCGCCGGGATATAGGACGGCCCCAGGATGGTTCGCACGAGCCACGGCATCAGCACCTCGACCGGCGGCAGGATCACAGCCATCAGCAGTGTCGCGGCGAGGATGTAGCGCCGAAGATCCGCGATCACGGCGTGGAACCGGCCGAGCTCCCAATCGCGCGTCTGGTCGGTGAGCAGGATCATCCGCGCCGGAGCCGAGAAGACCGCGAACCCGTTTTCCGGCGCCTGGGCTGCGCGAAAATACCCGACCGTCGTCGCATCGCGAACCATGCCGAGGGTGAGCGGCGCCACCCACGTGCGCAGCGATGTCAGGCCGGTGTCGAGCGAGCTCTGGAAGACGAACCTCAGCACGGGTGTCCGGTCGTCGCCGAGCGGAGCCCGGCTCGCCGCCGGAAACTGCCGCAGCGCCCGGATGCCGGAGGCCGCGATTGCCCCCGTCGTCAAGAGCTGGGCGACCAGGATGCCCAGGATCGCCTGGGTGACGCCGTAGTGCGTCCCGATCGCGAGACCGACCAGGCGAAGCGCCATCGAGAAGGTCAGAAACGCGGAGCGGATGTCGTACCGGCTCCGCAGCGTCAGGGCCGCGGCTCCCATCGACTCGATCGCCTGCAGTGGCGGCAGCAGCGTCGCGATCAACATCGGCACGAGCAGACCGTCCCCGCCGTTGAAGATCGAGCCCATGAACGGCGCGACTGCGGCGATCAGCGCAGAAGCAACGAGCGAGGCGGCGAACTCGAACGAGAAGGTCAGCCGCACGACCTGGTGAAACCGCCCCCAGTCCTCCTGAGCCGCGTAGCGAAAGCCGTACTTGACGAGCGCCTCGTCGCTCGTCAGATCCACGAGCAGCGAGAAGAAGGAAACGGCTCCGATCACGATCGAGTACCGGCCGGCGTCGTGTGGCTTGAGGACGCGGAAGACGATCAGCGAGCCGGCAATGCCGAGCGCCGCCGAGGTGTAGATGCCGATCGCGGCTCCCGACCGACGACGTGCGCGCGTCGACGACCTCTGCCAGATCTGCCTCGGCCTTAGATCCACGCGGCGCAGAAGATCCTCCCGTGCCGCTCCGCCGCGCGCGCTGCAAGCGGGCCGGAGCGCTCGAACGCATAGACCAGGGGAAGCGCCGCAGCCGGAACGCGCCGCAGCTGCGGCAAGAAGAAGGGGCGCAGCTCGAACTCCTGGAATCCGGCGGCGCGGAGGTCGGCGAGGATCGCGTCGGTGGGCGTGTCCTTCGGCCGAAAGTCGAAGACGAACTTGCGCCGCGTATATCCGGCGACGCGCCTAAAGAACTCGGTTCGGTCGGCCGGGTAATAGAACGAGCGCAGGCAGATCGTCGCGTCGACCGGCTCGGGCGGCTGGTACTCCTCGCTCCGTGCGACGGAGAACGGCAACCCGGGATTCCGCGCTCGCGCAGCGTCGACCATTCCCGTGCTTGCATCGACGCCCGCGTAGCGGAGGCCGTAGGTGGCGAGCGGCACAGCCATGATCCCGTCTCCGCAGCCGAGGTCGAGGACGCTCTCACCTGACGCGAGCCGGGGGCCGAGCTCGACGATCACCTTTGCGCGCCGTGCGGCGTATCGCAGAGGGTCGGCGTAATCGTGCTCCGAGTAGCCGTCGGCGATCCGGTCGAACTTGTCGAGGACGCTCACAGTGCTCTCAGTCTCTCAGGGTGCTTGCGCACGAAGCGAAGGATTCCACGCCAGTGCCACAGCGTCCGGCGTGTGAGCCAGTGGTTGTCGGTCACGGCCTTGTGCTCGTGCCGGACGACGGCGGCGGGGATGTACCACGACTCCCAGCCCGCCCGAAGGGCGCGATATTGCAGGTCGATGTCCTCGCCGTAGAGCCGGAAGCCCTCGTCGAAGCCGCCGAGCTCCTCGAGCATCGACCGGCGGAGGAGCAGGAAGCCGCCGAGCATCCAGTCGGCCTGCACCGGCTCGGCCGGCGGGCGCTCGTCCTGGTGAAAGTGATGGCGCTGCGGGACGATCTTCCGCAACGGCGTGCGGCGCACGATCGTCCCCGTCACGGTCGGGAAGCGCCGGCGCGACGGCTGCCAGCTCCCGTCGGGGTAGACCATCATCGGCCCGGCGACGCCGCAGCGGTCGCGACCGGCCATGAAGTCGCGGAGCGCCGCCACCGCCCCCGGTCCGGCGACGGCGTCGGGGTTGGCGATCAGCACCGCATCGCCGTGCGTGCGGGTCAGGCCGACGTTGACGTTGGC
>DASZPQ010000101.1:0-18689 GCA_035550275.1 Gaiellaceae bacterium
CGCTGCGATCAAGCGCCAGGTTGCGCGCGGTCATATCTCCCCGGCAGACGCGGCCCGCTACCGCTCGGCCGTCAACCGGGCTGCGCTGCTCGCGCGAGAGCTCCCACGCGCGCGAAGCGCTCCGCTCGAATCGCAGCTCGCGCAGGCCGCCGCGATCGCCCCGAAGCTGACAGCGCCGCGCGCGCTGGCCGTGTTCACGCAGCTCGAGATCAACGACAACTGGTTTGCCCGGCACAGCGCACCGCCTCCGCAGACCGACGTCACCGACGCCGACGGGGTTGTCTACCGGTATTTCGCCGGCAAGGGATTCGAGTTCCATCCACTCGCCAGCTTCGGGGCCCTGAACGCCGTCGTTGCGAGCAAGAACGCCGCGGCGACCGCCCGTCTCGCGAATGCGTTGCTCGAGCGCGGCGTGCCGGAGCCGGGCGGCGTCGGGTGGGAGTACTACTTCGACTTCGGCGGCGGAAAGGCGCCTTGGCTCTCCGGATTTGCGCAGGCGGTCGCCGCGCAGGCCTTTGCGCGTGCGGCAGCGCTCGATACCGCGGACACCGCGAAGCTCACCTCAGCGGCTCGCGCCGCCTTCCGGATCATCCCGGGGCGGCTCGACCAGCAGACCCGCTTCGGGCCCTGGATCAAGCTCTACAGCTTCAACCACGCCGTCGTCCTGAACGCGCAGCTGCAGTCGGAGATCTCGCTCGCCTCCTATGCGAAGTCGACGTCCGACTCGCAAGCCGCAGCGCTGGCGGCGAGCATGAAGCAGGCCGCCGCCCGTGCCCTGCCGAGCTTCCACACGCCGTACTGGTCGTACTACCAGCTCCCGAGTGAGCCGTCGCCGCAGAGCTACCAGGCCTACGTCGTCCAGCTCCTGCAGAGCCTCTCGCCGAGCGACCCGCGCTTTGCGGCGGCGGCGACCGAGTTCGGCGGGTTCGAGACCCAGCCGCCGCAATTCAAGCTCGCTGATTCCCCCTCGGGAGCCGTTCACTTTTGGGTCTCCAAGCCGTCGACCGTCCGGATCGCGGCACTTGGTGGCGATCGCCGCCTCTCGGTCAGCGGCGGCTGGCACACGGTCAGCTGGAAGCTTCCCGCGCGCGCCGGGATCTTCCCGGTCACGATCCACGCAACGGACTGGGCCGGAAACGCCGCTTCTGCGCAGGCGCTGCCGATCGTCCGCGTCGTGAAGCCTCCGAAGACGACGAAGCGCCACGTGCTCAGGGAGACAGCCGGCGCGGCGGCGGCGCTCTCGCTGCCGGCGCTCAGCGTCGGCGCCGGACTCGGGCAGCCGGAGCAGGCGAGCCTCGCGGCGCAGCAGGGGCTTGGCTCCGTGTTGATGACGCTCATCTGGCCGGCGGGCGCGTCGGCCCCCGACCCGAATGCGATTGCCGCCCTCAATCGGCTTCCGCAGGGGACGAGCCTCGTCCTCGATCTCTACGCGGAGCCGCTTCCGTCAGACGATCCCGGACGCGCTGCGCTGGCGAGCTACGCCGCAGCGGTCGCCCAGCAGGTGCCGGCGCTGCACGACCTCGTGCTCGAACCGTCGCCTGCAGCGGTTGGAACGTCCGCCTATGAGGCCGCGCTCGGGGCGATCTACGACGCGGTGAAGCCGGTCGCGCCGGCGGTGCGCGTCGACGGGGCGCTCGACGGCAGTCAGGCGCCGGCCGCCACGCTTGCCGCTCTCGCCGCTGCCTACCGCACGAGCAGCCGCACCTTTCCGCTGATGGATGGGCTCGTCTTCACTCCTGCACCGGCGGCCGGGAAGAACCTCTGGGCGCTCGGCGACGTTTCGAAGCTGACAGCGGCGCTCAACTCGAGGTTCTCGGGCACCGCACAGCCCGGTGCCTCACTGCCTCTGATCATCGCCGGGGTTGCCGCGGACTCGGAGATCCCGGCGGCGGAACTGGCGCTGTACGAGTCGCCGATCGTCGGCACGACAGGGGTCGACGAGCCCTCGCAGGCAGCCGCGTATGTGGCCGCCCTCAAGGCCGTCGCCTGCAAGCCAACCGTTGTCGGACTGCTCTTCGACCGGCTGATCGACGGCACCGAGCCCGGAGAGCAGTCAGGCCTCTTCTATCCCGACGAGACGCCGAAGACGAGCCTTCAGGCCGTCGCTCAGGCCATTGCGACAGCCGAGAGCGCGACGCGCGGGTGCGGTGTCACCACGCCGCCGGCCACCGCGCCTGGCTCGACGACGACCACAACGACACCGGCGCAACCGCCGGCGCCGGGATCGACGAATGTCGCCGCGCTCGACGAGCTTTCGTTTCCGACTCGCATCGAGGCGTCGTCCGCGCCGAACGTCCAAGTCGGCTGTACCTCGGCCTGCCTCTATCTCGTGACGATGCAACGGGCAGGAGACGCCGTCCCTGTGCTCGCTCGCCGCGGCGCGATTGCGAGGGCCGGCGCCAAGACCGTGACGCTTCCGGACGCCCCATTTCCCGCGGGCGACTACCGCTTCTCAGTCTGGATCGTCGCGCAGAGCAACCCCGGCACGGTCGCGGTCGAGCGCAGCCAGGTCGTCACCGCCACCTGACCAAACCGATCTGAGGCATATCTCTGAGACGACACAAATCTGTGTGATCTCAGATATCTGTGTATACTGTGACGCATGCCAACCGATGCTGAAGTCACGTTCGCGGATCACATGGGCCGGTTCTACGCCCGCCGCTACTCGTTCCCGCCGATGGTCGGCCGCCTACTCGGCTATCTGGCCGTCTGCGATCCACCCGATCCGACGATCGGCGATCTGGCCGAGGCGTTGCTCGCCAGCCGCAGCGCGATCGCCGGGGCGGTGAAGGTCGCCGAGACGTTGCACGTCGTCCGCCGGACGCGGACGGCAGGTGACCGGATGGACCGCGTCCGAATCGACTTGAGCTCGCCGCAGGCGCTCGGAATGGATGTCTCCGAGTACCAGGAGCTGCTCGACCTGGCGCGCGAGGGACTCGACGTCCTCCGAGATGCCCCGGCAGACCGGCGCGCGGTGCTGCTCGAGACCGCGGCCTTCGCCGAGTTTCTGCTCGAGCAGATACCGCAGTTCCAACAGGAATGGGAGACGCGGCGCCAGGCGCTCGTCGCGTCGGGCGACCTGCCCGAAAAGCGCCCTGGACCTGGGAGGCAGCCATGACCGATACACATCAGCCCGCCATCCTCGCGACCGGCGTGCGGAAGTCGTTCGGCGAGGCCGTTGTGCTCGACGGGGTCGATCTTGCCGTCGCCGAGGGCACGATCTTCGCGCTGCTCGGCCCGAACGGCGCAGGCAAGACGACGATGGTGCGGATCCTTTCCACACTCATCCCGGCGGACTCGGGAACGGTTCGGGTTGCCGGCCACGACGTCGTCGGCGAGGCGGACGGCGTCCGTGCCTCAATCGGAGTCACGGGCCAGTTCTCGGCGGTCGACGAGTTGCTGACCGGCAACGAGAACCTGCAGCTGATGGCCGACCTGAATCACCTCGGGCGCCCGGCTGGGAAGGCGCGTATCGACGAGCTGCTCGAGCGGTTCGATCTCGTCGAGGTTGCTGGCCGGCCGGCGTCGACCTACTCCGGTGGGATGCGCCGCCGGCTCGACCTGGCAATGACGCTGATCGGCTCACCGCGGGTGATCTTCCTCGACGAGCCGACGACCGGGCTCGACCCACGCAGCCGCCGGCTGATGTGGGACGACATCCGTGAGCTGGCGGCGAGCGGCGTCACGATCTTCCTCACGACGCAGTACCTCGACGAGGCCGACGAGCTCGCGGACCGGATCGCCGTCCTCGACCAGGGCCGCATCGTTGCCGAAGGCACTCCGGACGAGCTGAAGCGCCGGATTGCCGGCGGTCACGTGCGCCTGCAGTTCGCGGGCCCCGACGAGCTCCATGCAGCGACGGCCCTGTTCGAGGGTGTGACGCCGGACGACGAGAAACTCGTCCTCAACGTGCCGAGCGACGGCACCGTCGCATCGCTGCGGAGCCTGCTCGAGAAGCTCGACGACTTCCGGATCGAGGTCGAGCAGCTGTCCATTGAAAGCCCCGATCTCGACGACGTCTTCTTCGCCGTGACCCGTCAACCGACTCTTGAGAAGGAGGCAGCCTGATGAGCGCCCTCACCTACACCGTCAGCGATTCCAGGACGATGCTCCGCCGCAACCTGCGGCGGCTTCGCCGCTACCCGTCCCTCACGTTGATGCTCGTCGGCATGCCGATCGTGTTCCTTCTGCTGTTCGTCTACGTCTTCGGCGGCCAGCTGGGGGACGGTCTCAGCAGCGCTCTCGCCGGCGGCCACTCCGGGCGCGGCGGGTACCTGAACTACGTGACGCCGGGAATCCTGTTGATGACCGTCGCCGCCGCCGTTCAGGGCACTGCGATCGTCGTCGCGATGGATATGACGGGCGGCATCATCGACCGCCTCCGGACGATGGCGATCGCGAGATCGGCCGTGCTGACCGGACACGTGCTCGCGACCATGATCCAGACGCTTGCCAGCATCGTGGTCGTGACCGGCGTCGCGATCGCGCTTGGCTTCCGGCCGACCGCCGACGCGTTGCATTGGCTGGCCGCGACCGGCCTGATCGCGCTCTTCGCCTTCGCCCTGATCTGGCTCGCCACGGCGCTCGGCCTCGCTGCGAAAAGCGTCGAGACGGCCAGCAACACGCCGATGTTCCTCACCTTCCTGCCCTTCCTCGGCAGCGGTTTCGTCCCGACGGCCACGATGCCGGCCGGCCTGCGCCAATTTGCCGAGTATCAGCCGTTCACGCCGATCACCGAAACCCTGCGCGGGCTCCTGACGGGAACGCACATCGGAACGAATGGCGTCTTTGCCGTCGCATGGAGCGTTGGCATCGCGCTCGCCTCGTATCTGTGGGCGAGGCACCTGTACGCAGCACGCCGCGCCGGCTGACGTCGTTCCGTGGTCCTAGTGCGCCCGGCAGGAATCGAACCTGCGACCTTTCGCTCCGGAGGCGAACGCTCTATCCCCTGAGCTACGGGCGCCGGAGCGCATTAGTCTAGCCCGGTGGAGTTGAAGGCCCAGATTGCCTCGCTTGCCCTCGCCGAGACGTTCGTGATCTCTCGCGAGTCGCAGGATGTGGCGGAGGTCGTGCAGGTCGAGGTGCGTCATGGCGACCTCTCCGGTTTTGGAGAGGCGGCTCCGATCGAGCGCTACTCCGAGTCGGGCGCGTCCGCCCTCGCCTGGCTCGAATCGGTCGAGCTCGGCGACGACCCGTGGGCACTGAACGAGATCATGGGTGAGCTGCCGCCTGGGCAGCAGGCCGCGCGCGCCGCCGTCGATGCCGCGCTGCACGACCTGCAGGGGAAGATCACGGGCCTGCCCGTCTACAAGCTGCTCGGACTTCGGCCCGTCGGACCGCCGACCTCGTGGACGGTTTGGCTCGGCGACCCCGACGACATGGCGCGACGCGCCGAAGCGGCCGCTGCGCGCGGCTTCAAGCGGCTGAAGCTGAAGCTCGGCGGTGGGGACGGGCTCGACCTGGCCCGCGTCTTCGCCGTTCGCGGCGCCACCGACCTGCCGCTTCAGGCCGATGTGAACGAATACTGGTCGCTCGACGAGGCGCTCGAGCTCTTGCCGCAGATGGAGCTCCAGTACTGCGAGCAGCCGCTCCCGGCGGGCGACCCCGACGGGCCCGAGCTGAAGCGGCGCTCGCCGGTCCCGATCTACGTCGACGAGGACTGTCACACGCTTGGCGATGTCGCCTTCTGCGCCGAGCGCGCGCACGGGATCAACATCAAGCTCGCGAAGTCGGGCGGGATCCGCGAGGCCGTACGGATGGCGAATGCCGCTCGTGCGCTTGGCCTCGGCGTGATGCTCGGCTGCATGGTCGAGTCCGGGCTCGGGATTGCGCCCGGCGCTCACATCGCGAGCCTCTGCGACCACATCGACCTCGACGGCAACCTGCTGCTCGCCGCCGACCCGTGGCCGGGGATCGAGTTCGTCGACGGTGTGCAGCGACCTTCGGAAAGGCCGGGTCTTGGCGTCGCGCCCGCGTAGGCTCGTGATCCTGGCCGAGGGATTCTCGGCCGACCCGCACTACGGCAAGACCGGGCGGGGAGTGATCCGCTACCGGCCGCAGGATGTCGTCGCGATCCTCGACTCGACGCGGGCGGGGGAGACCCAGGACGGCTTTCCCGTCGTCGGCTCGGTCGCCGAGGCGCTTCCGCTCGGCCCGACGACCGCACTTGTGGGTGTTGCGACGCAGGGCGGCCGCTTCCCGCCTGCGTGGCGCGAGCTGCTGAAGGACTGCATCCGGAGCGGGCTCGACATCGAGAGCGGGCTCCATGAGTTCATCTCGGACGATCCCGAGCTCGCCGGGCTCGCCCAGGAGCACGGCGTCGAGCTGCGCGACCTGCGCAAGCCTCCGGCGGGACTGAACGTCCCGACGGGCGGGAACCTCACCCATGGCGCAAACGTGGTGCTGCTCGTCGGGTCGGACTGCGCAATCGGAAAGATGACCGTGGCGCTCGAGCTCGATGCGGAGGCGAAACGGCGCGGCCTCGCGAGCGAGTTCGTCCCCACCGGCCAGACCGGAATCGCGATCGCGGGCTGGGGGATCGCGGTGGACGCGGTCGTCTCCGACTTCATCGCCGGCGCGGCTGAGCAGCTCGTGCTCGAAGGAGTCTCGAGGGGAGGCGAGCTGATCCTCGTCGAGGGCCAGGGCTCTGTGCTGCATCCCGCGTACTCCGGAGTGACTCTCGGACTGATTCACGGCAGCGCGCCGCATTCGTACGTGCTCTGCCACATGGCCGGCCAGGAGTTCGTCGACGACGACGAGCGCTTCCCGATGCCGTCGCTCTCCTCGCTGATCGAGCTGCACGAACGGCTCTCGTTGCTTGCGCGGCCGGCGAAGGTGACCGCGATTGCCCTGAACACCCGGTTGCTCGACGATGACGCTGCCCGGGCGGCAATCGCGGCTGCTGAGGCCGAAACGGGGCTTCCATCCGACGACCCCGTACGCTACGGTGCTGCGCATCTTCTCGACGCGGTTCTGCACGAATCTCCTCGAGAATCTTCCTGAACCTGCTGGGCGGCGCGGCTCTTCCCCCCAACGTGGAGCCGTCGAATCATCTGACGACGAGAAAGGGAACGATGAAACAGCTTTATGCGGCCGTGATCTGCGGCGTCACGGTGCTTGCCCTCTGTGGCAGTGCATCGGCGCTCACCGTTGGAGTCAACGACGACGCGCCGAAGGACGGCGGTGTCTCTGCCTGGTTCTTCAGCACCATGCAGTCCGAAGGTCTCGCCGACGACGCCATCTCGGTGCGGTGGGATGAGACCAACCCGACCGCAATCCCGGCGCAGTCGAACATCGCGACCGCGATCGCCAAGGCGAACGCGAATGGTGTCTCGGTCGAGCTCGATCTCTATCCGCTCCATTCGCAGGCGCTGACAGATGCGAAGCGCTGCGATCCATCTTCCGATCCCGAGGCTTGCGGGGACAGCGCCAACATTGCGGCTTTCGGAACCTGGACCGCGAGCGTTGCCTCGGCGTTTCCGAGCATTCATCAGTTCGTCGTCATGAACGAGTGCAACCAGCCGCTCTTCATCAACCCGCAGTGGTTCTCGAACGCGACCAACAGCACCGCGGACAAGTCGACCGTGAATCAGTCCGCAGAAGTGTGTGGCCGCGCGCTTGCAGCCGCCTACGACGCGCTGCATGCCGAGAACAGCTCGAACTTCGTCTGGGGGATCGGCCTCTCTCCGCGAGGGAATGACCAGCCGGATGCATCGAGCAACTCGTCGACGAAGCCCGTGACCTTCCTCCATGCGCTGGGCGCATGGTTCACCGCCTTTGCCGCCAAGACGCACCGCACCGCGCCGCTGATGGACGGCCTGGATGACCATCCGTACCCGATCCCGCAATCGCAGCCGTTCGCGCAGGGATACGGCGACCCGCTCGAAGCGAGCGTCTCCAACTTGCCGCGCATCTACCAGGCCTTCTACGACGGCTTCAAGAGCTCGCCGCAGAAGACGATCGGCCAGCAGTCCGGTGGTGGGCTGAAGGTGAGCCTGAACGAGACCGGGATCCAGACCGCACCCGGGAGCCACGCTGCGGCCTATTCCGGGAACGAGATCAGCGCGAACTCGGCCGGCGGGGTGATCCCGCCCTACGACAGCGAGTCGTACCAGTCGAGCTGGTACACCCAGATGCTGAATCTCGTTGCCTGTGACCCGAACGTCGCGGTCGTGAACATCTTTCACCTGATCGACGAGTCTGACCTCGCCGGCTGGCAGAGCGGGCTCTACTTCGCCGACCAGCAGCCGAAGCAGTCGGCCGGGGCGGTCGCGAACTGGATCTCGACCACGCACGGCAACTGCACCGGCACGCCGAGCTCGTTCATACCGACCGGCGCGGTTGCTGCGACGACGACGACCACGACCACGACGACAACGACCAAGGGCGCGACCGCGTCGTTGACAGTGCCCGCCGGCTGCACCGGCGCCTGCGCGAAGGCCCTGAAGGCCGCGGCGACTGCATGCGCCTCGACGACGGCCACCAAGAAGAGCTGCAAGCAGGCTCTGACCGCGGCGCAGAAGCAACTCGCCGTGCTTCAAAAGAAAGTGAAGAAGACGAAAGGCGCCGCTGCCAAGACGAAGTTGAACGCAACGATCAAAGGCGTCAAGTCAATGCTGAGCTCCTACAACGCGAAGGCGAAGAAGCTCAAGAAATAATTTCGATTCGGCCTTGACAGGCGAACACGTGTTCGTGTACTCTACGAACACGTGTTCGCCAAGATCTTCATCCTCGTTGCCGCCGCGGTCCTTCTTTGGAGCGCCGTCGCCAAGCCGTCTACGGCACACGGTCACAAGGTGGTCTATCGCGTGCGTCCGTACGACACGCTCTGGACGATCGCGTCGAAGCACTACGGCGGCGACCTGAGCGGGGTGGTCTGGCAGATTCAGCACGCGAACCGTCTGCAGGGCACCACGATCACTCCGGGCGAGCAGCTCGTTCTGCCCTAACCGGCGTTTTCCCTAGCTCGGTGGTCTCAGGGGCCGTCGCTACGATCGCGGGCCATGGATCTCGACGTGATCTTTCTTGGCACCTCGGCCAGCGCGCCGACGGCTCGTCGCGCGCCGAGCTCGCTGCTCGTGCGTCGAGGTGGCGAGCGGCTGCTCTTCGACTGCGGCGAAGGCACCCAACGGCAGCTGCTTCGCTCCACGGTGGGCCTGGTCGATCTGACGGAGATCTTCATCAGCCATTACCACGCAGACCACTACCTCGGGCTGCCCGGAATGCTGAAGAGCTTCTCGCTCCGGGCCCGCGAGCTGCCGCTCACCATGTACGGGCCGCCGGGGCTGAAAGACCTCTTCGGGTCGCTGCGGCAGGTCTTCGGACGGCTCAGCTACCCGGTCGAGCTCGTCGAGCTGCGGCCCGGAGACGCCCTCGAACGCGACGGCTACCGGCTGCTCGTGTTTCCGGTCGCCCACGGCGGGCAGGCGGTGGGGTATGCACTTGACGAGGCCGAGCGGCCTGGCCGCTTCGACGTCGACACGGCGGATGCGCTCGGCATCCCGTTCGGGCCCCTGCGCGGCGCGCTGCAGCGTGGGGAGGCGGTGACGCTCCCGAATGGCGAGACGATCGGGCCAGAGGCCGTGCTGGGCCCGCCACGACCCGGCCGTACCGTCCTCTACTCGGGTGACACGGCACCGACCGACGTGATTCGCTCCCTCGCGCAGGGCGCAGACCTGCTCATTCACGAGGCGACGTTTGCCCTGGACGAGACAGAGCGCGCTGCCGAGACCGGTCATTCGACCGCGCGTCAGGCCGCGGAGATCGCGAGCGAGGCCGGCGTTCGCCTCCTCGCGCTTACCCACATCTCCCCGCGGTACCTCGGCTCCGAGATCGAACGCGAAGCGCGGGAGATCTTCCCGGCGACGGTCGTTCCACGCGACTTCGACGTGATCGAGGTGCCGTTCGTCGAGCGGGGAGAACCGGTACTGATCAAGCGGGGGGCGCGTCCGCCGCGCGAAAGTCGCGATGGCTCACCGGGCCCCGCCTAGCGGATCTTGCAGGGGGAGCCGAATTCGTCGGCGAGCGCGATCTCGTTGATGAAGAGCCCGCCTTGCCGCTCGATCTCGGACGAAGCCTCGTCGCGCTGATCGCCCGGGATGTAGGACGAATCAGGCGTCGAGAGCCGCACTTCGGCATACCCGTGGGCCGGCACGCACACGCGAACCGACCCGACCAGGGTCGTGTGCGTGTTCGATGCCACCTCCTGCCGCGTCTCGAGATTGGACGTGACCGTGAATGCCCGCTCAGCGACCGGGTCGGGTGGCTGCGCCTGAAACGTCACGTAGCGGGTGACCGGTCCGCGCTGGCCCGGCGCCGAGAAGACTCGTACCCTCACCGTGGTCTGCGGCTTTGTCCAGCCGTCGTCGTAGAGGCCAAAGCTCAGCCAATCCGCCCGCCAGGGCTCGGCGGCCTTCGACAGGATCACATCAGGGTGAGCCGCCGCCGTCTTTCCGGCGATGTGGAACCGGGTCTCCTGGACGGCGCTGAGGACGTACTTCGACGGCGACATGTTCGCGGCGCCCGTCGTCTGGTTGAACTGGAGATAGAGCTTCGGGAACCAGATCCCCGTGTACTCGAAGATGTCCGGGCCTCCGTAATGGACATCTCGGTCGACGGACTTGTTCCACCACTCGTAGTCCCGCCAGACGCGTTGGCTGACAAACCACTTGCTCGAGGTGGGGTAGGGGATCATCGAGACGCTCGCCTTGGTGCCGACGGTGCCGTCGATCCAGTTGAACGCACCTTTTTCGCTCTGGGTAATCGGTCGGCCCGAGAGGCCGTTCGTCCGGAAGAGGTGGTCGAAGGTGTAGATCGTGAGCCCGGGAAGCGCGATCAGCATGAACGCGATCACGACTGCGGTCACCTGAGCCCTGCGAAGCAGCGCTCCACCGATCACGAACATCACGGCAAGCCAGGCAGTGGCCACGACGAGGACGATCCGCGCGGCGTGCAGCCCGTGTGCCATCCGAACGAGCGGGGTGTAGAACGCCGAGGCCGGCGTATCCGGGTTGAGCGTCGGAAAGACGCCCCATTCCTCGATCGGGATTCTGCCGAACGCGAACCCGAGCGCGATCAGCGTCGCCGGCACGACGAGCGACCAGCGCGGCCTGCGCTCGTCGCGGAGCGCGCAGATCGCCCCGATCACGATCAGCGGCACGAGATGGAACATGAAGCGGTCGTGCACGAAATAGCCCGGGAGGCTCAGGTCGAACGTCGTGGCCTGATAGACGATCGCCAGGACCGCGATCGAGCCGATGCAGGCAAAGACATGGGCCTCGGAGCGGGCCTGCGGTCGAACGAGGTTCGCGAGCAGCCACGCGACGCCGAGCACGACCGGGAAGATGGCGAGCCCGAGCGAGAGTGTTGCCAGGTGCTCGGCGAACGATCGCGCGAAGCCGGGTGGAATCAGATTGCCGTCGACTGCCTTGCCGTACCCGCCGTAGGTGCCGCCGTAGACGCTCGAGAAACGTCCCGTTGCGATCAGGCCGACCGCGCCCACGGCGAGGATCGCATAGGTGGCCGCAAGGAGCCGATGCTCGATCACGGCCCGCCGCACGGCGCCGGTGATGCGGGACACGCCACGCGGAGCAGCTGGTTCTCCAAGCTCGAGCGCGAGCACCGCCAGCGGCGGAACGATCACAAGGACGATGAACGCGGTTCGGGCGTAGAAGGCGAGCCCGAGCGCCAGAATCGCGATCAGATCGTTCCGAGTCGACGGCGCAGCGGCCATGCGCTGAAGAGCCAGGATCGCCCAGAGAAAGGCGGGATAGGCGGCGACCTCGGTGAGCAGGAACGACGAATAGAGGATCCAGGGCATGCAGACCGTGAGCGCCGCCACGAGATACGCGGCGTCGCGGCGTCCCGTGACCCGCCGGGCGAGGAGAAACGCCGGGAAGCACGCCGACGACATGATCCACGCATTCAGGACGTGCGCGTCTCGGAGGTCGGCCGGGATATATCCATGACGAAACGCGGGTGCGATCAGGAGCGGGTAGAGCTGTGAGAAGCTGTTGATGTCGACGTTGTGGATTCGCGGCGCAAGCGAATGAGTGCGCGCGATCGCGATCGCCAGCCGCTCGTAGCGCAGCTCGTCGGTCATGTCGAACCAGTCCCGAACCTGAGTCGTGACGACGGAGAGCACCGCTGCCAGGGCGATCCAGAGTCCCGGCAGCAGCAGGCGATCCTGGCGGAGCCTCAACAGGCCGGTCCGATCTCGTCGGCTTCCGCAATCTCCGTGAAGAGGACGCCACCGCGGCGCGGCATGGACGAGGTCAGCGCATTGCGCGGGTCGCCGTAGCCGATCGGCGCCGTAACTGGCGTCGTCAGGCGAACGTCGGCGAAGCCGTGAGCCGGCACGCACGCCTGGATCTGCTCGATTACGCGATCGCCGGCCCTGGCAAACGCCCTGATCGTGCCGCGGTTCGAGGTCACGCGGAACGGCTGGCGTGCGATTCCGGGCGCGGCTCCGACGCCAAGCGTCAGGTACCGGATCACCGAGCCCTTCTGAGCGGGCTGCGCGAAGATCCTGATCTGGGTCGGGACGTGGGGCTTCGACCAGCCGTCGTCATAGAGCCCGGACGAAAGCCAATCGGTGCGCCAGGGCATCGCCGTCTGGATCAGGAGGACTCCGCGCGTGTCCGTGAGCGATCGACCGGAGATGCGGAAGCGCGTCTCGTTGTCCGCCTCCGTCGCATAGTGAGTCGGCGAGCTATTCGCGAGACCTGTCCTCTGGTTGAAATGCAGAATCAGCTTCGGGAACGTACTCGGTGTCCAGTAGAACTCGCCAGGAAGATAGGCGGCCCGGTCGACCGTGGCGTTCCAGAACTCCATATCCCACCAAAACCCGACTCCCGCGTAGTAGTCCGCAGGATCAAGTGCAAACGGCAGCGCGGTCACGTCCGCCTTCGTCGTCTGCAGCGTCCGGTCGACCCAGTCGAAGACGACGCCCTGTTGAACGGTCAGCGGCCTGCCGGCGGTGCCGTCAACCCGAAAAAGGCGGACGAAGGCGTAGACCGTCTCGGCCGGAAGCGCAAAGCAGACGATCGCAGTGAGCAGCCCGGCCAGCCACGACCGGGGGAGCAAGAAGCTCGCTTGCACGAACAGCACCGTGAGCACGACCGTGGCGACGATCAGCGACGCGCGAGCACCGTTCAGCGAATGGCCGAGGCGCACGAGCTCGTCGTTGAGCATCGAAACCGGCGTATCGAGGTTCAGCTTCGGATAGGTCGTCAGCGGCGAGCGCCAGAAGCCGTACGCGACGACCGCCGCAGGGATGATGAGCGACCTGCGAGGCCAGCGCTCGTCGTAGACCGCACACGCGAGCCCTACGAGCACGAGGGGCACGATGTAGAAGAGGTAGCGGTCGCGGACGACTCCGCCGCCGAAGCGCAGGTCGAACGACGTCACCTCGACGCTCAAAAGCAGGACCGTCACGCTTCCGATCACGGCGAACGCGTGCAGCTCCCGGGTCACCGTCCGGAAGGACGAAGCGAGGAGCCATCCGATGCCCACGACAAACGGCACGATCCCGAGCGCAAGCGCAATCGTCGACAGGTGCTCGGCGAACGACGGGACGAAGCCGCTCGGGAAGGGGTTTCCCTCGACAGCCTGTGCGTACGTGCCGACGCTGCTCGACAGGCTGCCGGTGGCGGCGAGCCCGAGCGTGAGCACCGCCGCGATGCCGTAGACCAGGCTGAGCAAGCGCCGTCTGCCGGCCAGCGCGCGAAGGCGTGCGGCGAGGGTCTGCCCGTCTGCGCGATCGGCGAAGGCGAGCTCCTGTGCCACGACCGCGATCGGGAGGATCACCGCGAGTATGAGCAGCTGCGTTCGCGCGAGCGTGGCAAGCGTGAGGCCTGCGAGAGCGAGCACGTCGTTTCGCAGCCGCGGGCGAACCGTCGCGCTCTGGACGGCCAGGATCGCCCACAGGAACGCCGGATACGCGGCTACCTCGGTCAGGAGGAACGACGCGAAGACGATCCAGGGGACGGTGACGCTCACCGCTGCGATGACGAAGGCGGGAAGGCAGCGACCCGTGACGCGCCGGGCCAGGAGGAACGCAGGAATCGCCGCCGAGGTCATCACGTAGGCGTTCAGAACGTGCGCGTCGTGCAACGAGCTCGGCACGTATCCGTGGCGGTAGACGGGCGCGATGATCAGCGGATACAGCTGATTCACGCTCGGAATCAGCTCGCCGTGGACTCGCGGAAGCGGCGATCCCGTGCGCGCGATGCTGATCGCGAGGCGCTCGTAGAGCAGCTCGTCCGTCATCACGAACCAGTCGGTGACGCGTCCTGTGACCGCCGCCAGTGCCCGGCCGAGAGCCAGCCAGAGCACGATCAGCGGAAGTCCAACGCGCAGGGCTCCGACTACCACGAACCGTCCGGCCGGCCGGGCCCCCGCAAAGAGCTGGTTGATTTTCGTCACCCTCGCACCCCTCGGCAGCGCCACCCTACCGGCGCTTCAGGATGCCGTTGTCACGGACCGGCGGCCGGGAAGGCCTGCAATTAGCATCGCTGGCGTGCTGCGTCGGATCGGGGGAAACCTCGCTGTTCTCGCTGGCTTCTCCGCGATCTCCTTCGTCTACTTCGGGCTGCCGTTGCTGTCGCACCCAGGGCGCTACCTGATCGGCACAGGCGGCCAGCGCGATCCCGAGATCTTCGTCTGGTCGTTCGCATGGTGGCCACACGCGATCGGGACCTGGACGAACCCGTTCGTCACGCACGTGATCTACCACCCTGTCGGCATCAACCTCGCGTGGACGACCTCGGTTCCCGGTCTGGCGCTTGCCTTCACGCCCGTCACGCTGCTCTTCGGCCCGGACGTCTCGTACAACGTCGCGGCGCTGCTGCTGCCAGCTCTTTCGGCCTGGGCATGCTTCTGTCTTTGCCGCTTCCTGACGAGCTCGATCTGGGCCTCGCTGATCGGCGGCTACCTCTTCGGCTTCTCGAGCTACATGGTCGGCCATCAGTTCGCCGGGCACCTCGACCTGACCGCGATGTTCGTCGTCCCGCTGGTCGCGCTCGTCCTGCTCCGGTATCTGAAGGGGGAGCTCACCGGACGAGGCCTCGCGTGGCGGCTCGGGCTCCTGATCGCGTTTCAGATCTCGATCGCGAACGAGATCGCGCTGACGCTGACGATCGTTCTCGGTCTCGCGTTGATCCTGGCCTACGCGTTCGTGCCGGACGTGCGCGGACGGCTGGTCGCGTCGCTGATGCCGATCGTGGCCGGGTATGCGGTCGGGATCCTCCTCGCGGGCCCGATCGTCTACTACACGCTCACCGGTCTGGTCAGCCAGAGCTTCGCGAACCCTCAGATGTTCAGCGGTGACCTGCTGAACGTCCTCTTGCCGACGAGGCTGATCGAAGCCGGAGGATCGTCGCTGGCGTCTTTCACGGCCCACTTTCCCGGAAATGACAACGAGCGCGACTCGTATCTCGGCCTGCCGGTGGTGCTGGTGGTCGCGCTGTATGCCTGGCGTGCCCGGCGCTCGGGGATCGCTCGCTTTCTCCTGGCGCTGCTCGTCGTGCTCATCGTCCTGACCGCCGGAACCGCGCTGCACATCGACGGACACCGGATCGTTGCGCTGCCGTGGGCCGTGCCTGCCGGCTGGAAAGCCTTCAACAACGTCCTGCCGGAGCGGTTTGCGCTCTACGCGTCGCTTGTTTCGGCCGTGATCGTCGCGCTCTGGATTGCGTCGGCGCGAGGGCGGTTCTTTCGAACGCCGTTTCTCGTCCCGTTGCTTGCGGTGGCCTCGCTCGTTCCCGCGGTCTGGCACCTGCAGTTCCATCAGCACCCCGAGCGGGTCGCCTTCTTCAGCGACGGCCTCTACAAGCAGTACATCCCGCGCAACGAGGTGCTTGCGATCTTCCCCTTCGGACGCTGGGGCGACTCAATGCTCTGGCAGGCAGAGAGCGGCTTCTGGTTCCAGATGGCCGAGGGCAACATGGGCCGTGACAACTTGCCGGAGAGCTTCTACCGCGATCCGACGGCGTCGGCACTCGCATTTCAGTTCATCGACCCCACCATTCGCCCGTCGATGAGGAAGTTGCTCGTCTTCGCGAAGAGTCATGACGTCGACCGCTTCGTGTCGGTCGTCACGAGCGCCTATCCCGACGGGACCCAGATGCACGGAGCCGGTGCGCTCCAGGTCGACGGCGGGGTCCTGTTCGCGCCGGCGGGCGGGTACGAATCGCTCCAGGGCGACGAGCGGTTGGTCACCCCCGGTCAGAAGGGGATTGGCGGTGAGTCGTCCCTTACGGCTGTGCTCGGCGCAAAGAGCTCACTCGCGCGCGCCGCGGTGCTGCTCGGGAAGGCGGAGGGAGCGCCGGCTGCCAGTCGGCTTCTCTCGCAGGTGAGCTCCGTGCTCGAGATTCTCCACGCCTGGGATTCGAGCGATGCCGATCTTGGAAGCGCCGTCGATCTTCTCGCCCGCGCCCGGTCTGCGCTCGCGCATCCGAATCGCCGTTCGCGGCGCGCTGCCGCCGCTCGCCGGTCAGCTGGGTTGATCGAACGGACTGACGCTGCATTGACTGTCTACGCGGATGCGATCGGGCGCTGAGCCGAAAAACGGCGCTGTCGGGAGGGTCCGGTAGAGTGCTCCTCGCAACGCCCCTTTAAGTCGGTCCAGAGAGGCCGGGAAGGAGTTCGATGCCGCAGCATGCCGTCACGCCGTCAGGGAAGGTCCTGCTCGATGGCGAAGCGATCGAACGGACGCTCTCTCGCGTCGCTCACGAGATCATCGAGCGCAACGAGGAGCTCGAGACCGTGGCGCTCGTCGGCATTCACACCCGGGGCGTCCCACTTGCCCAGCGGCTCCGGCGCCTGATCGCCGAACGCGCCGGCTTCGAGCTCGAGCTCGGGCAGCTCGACATCACCTTTCACCGGGACGACGTTCACGTCCGCGCAGGGCAGGCGCCGCGTCGCGCGCAGCCGCTCGTGCGCGACACGAAGCTCGACTTCGAGCTCGAAGGCCTGACCGTGATCCTCGTCGACGACGTGCTCTACACGGGGCGCACGATTCGCGCGGCGATCGACGCGCTCTTCGAGTACGGGCGGCCGGAACGCGTTCAGCTCGCCGTGCTGGCCGACCGCGGCCACCGCGAGCTGCCGATCCGCGCCGACTACGTCGGAAAGAACCTCCCAACCTCGCGCGACGAGCGAGTCCAGGTGCAGCTCGTCGAGATCGACGAGCGCGACCAAGTCGTGCTCATCGGCGGCCCGGAAGAGGAAAAGTCATGAGCGATCGCACGCTGCATGTCGTCCCCGGCGAGCTGCTGCCGCCCCGCACTCCAGAGCGGCGCCACCTGCTCTCGGTCGCCGATCTGACACGCGAGGACGTCGAGCGCCTACTGGCGACCGCGCACTCGTTCGCGCTGTCGCAGGAACGGGACAACAAGAAGCTGCCGACGCTCCGCGGTCGGCTGATCCTGAACCTCTTCTACGAGTCGTCGACGCGCACGTCGTCGTCGTTCGAGCTCGCGGCGAAACGGCTTTCGGCCGACACGCTCTCGGTCAAGTCGTCTGGCTCGTCGGTGGAGAAAGGCGAGTCGCTGAAGGACACGGCGCTCACGCTCTCCGCCTATGAGCCCGACGTGATCGTGATCCGCCATCCGCAGATCGGCGCGCCCCAGCTCGTCGCGGGCCTGACCGACGCGCACGTGGTCAATGCAGGCGACGGCAAGCACCAGCACCCGACTCAGGCGCTGCTCGACCTCTACGTGATCCAGGAGGGGCTTGGCCGGCTCGAGGGGTTGCACGTTGCGATTGTCGGCGACGTGCTGCATTCGCGTGTCGCCCGTTCCCTCGTTCAGGCGCTTCAGCTCGTCGGGGCGCGAGTGACGCTGGTCGGCCCGCCGCCGCTCGTTCCCCGTGAGCTCGCCGAGGTCTCCTACGACATCGCCTCGATTCGCGACGCCGACGTCGTCTACGTGCTTCGCATGCAGCAAGAGCGGATGGAAGCCGGATCGAACTTCGTCCCGTCGCTGCGCGAGTACACGGCCCGCTGGGGCGTGACCGCAGACCGGCTCCGGCCTGGACAGAAGATCATGCATCCGGGCCCGATGAATCGCGGGATCGAGATCGACCCCCGCGTCGCCGACTCGAGCGCGGCGCTCGTCGTCGACCAGGTGAAGGCGGGCCTCGCGGTCCGGATGGCGGTGCTCTACGACCTGCTCACGAGCGGGCCGGTGCTCGTCGAGACCGGGGTGGAGGTCGCGTGATCCTCGTCGGCAAGAGTGGGGCGGACGACCTCGTCGTGCGCGGGGTACGCGTCGTCGATCCGACGGAGGGCGTCGACTCCGTGCTCGACGTGCGAGTGGACGGCGGCGTGATCTCGGCGCTGGGCGAGGGCCTCGACGCCAACGGCCACCGTGTGGTCGAGGGCGACGGTCTCGTGCTCGCCCCGGCCTTCATCGATCCGCACGTCCATCTGCGCACTCCCGGGCGCGAGGACGAGGAGACGATCGTCTCCGGGACTCGCGCGGCAGCCGCAGGCGGGTACTGCGCGATCCTGGCGATTCCGAACACGACGCCCGTCGTCGACTCGACCGATGTCCTGCGCGGCCTCCGGGCGCGCGCGGTCGACGAAGCCGAGGTGCCGGTGGGCTTCATGGCCGCGATCAGCGTCGGCCAGGACGGCGCGCAACTGACCGAGATGGGCGAGCTCGCCGACGCGGGCGCCGCGGCATTCA
>DASZPQ010000102.1:0-3326 GCA_035550275.1 Gaiellaceae bacterium
CGACGTGCGCGCCTTCGCGAAGGAGAAGAAGATCCCGCTAGGAATCAACGTCGAGAGCGTCTCGATCCGGACCGAGGAGATCGAGGCCTCGGGCGAGCTCTTCGCGTCGCTCTCGGCGAGGATGTAGCGGACGTGCCCTCGAGGGCAAAGCTGTTCTGCTGGTTGCTTTTCGACAGAAGCCGAAGCGTGGACCCGGCGGCAGCCAGGAGCCGACGCCCCGCGTTCAGTCACGATCCCGAGGCTTTGAGCGGCGGCTCAATGGCGCTCGCCCGACCTCAATCGACGAGGTCTCGGCGGTACACGAGCCGGCGCGCACGCACCGCTCCAGTTCGAACTGGAACCACCTGCGGGATGGACGGCAGCTCGCCAGGCCTCGCCCGCGGCTCGTGGTCTTCGTTCGCCGCCAGCTTCCCTCTCTCAGAACGCCAGGGAGCGGCTCAGCGCGGAACTGAGGCTGCCTGCGCTACGGCCGAAGCGAGCGCGGCGACGGATTCCTTCGGCAGCTCGAGCGACCGCCAAGCTACGTAGCCGTCCGGTCGGACGAGTGAGGCCCCAGAACGTCCGATGCCGAGGGCCGCGCGGAAGGCATTTCGAAACACGTGAGCGTCCGTCACTCCGGCGTCGCACCGTACGGCCGCCAGCTCGGCTTCTGTCTTCGACAGGGCCTCATCGGTGAGCTTTCCACCCGCGACGGCCTGCAGCTGACGCAGACTCATCGACTTGAACGTGAGGTACCGCTCATGCGCCATCACCATCGGGAGATAGGCGTCCAGGACCGCCTTGCCTGCTGGCACGGCAGCGATGCGCTCGACGGGAGTATCCAACGTCAGCGCATTCGTTCCGATGAGCGGTGGCAGGACCGAAACGCCGCAGCGACCAGCCTGGTCACCAAAGTGAAGGCATGCGAGCTCAAAGCCAAGTTTCCGGCGAACTTCCGCTGCGGCGTCACACCAGCGGCTGTCCTCGGCCACCACGGTCCAGTCGCGCTGCCAGAGATCGAGCGTCGAGAGCTGAACGCCGTCCTTTGAGACCCAGAGATGCGGCGCCCGCGTTCCGGGCTGGCCCGCCCACTGCTCGGGTCGCAGCGCCGGTGGCAGATCAGCGCTCGCCCCCAGCACCGAGCTCGAGCGGTAGAGCTGGCCGAGCTCCATGGCGTCGTCGTCGATGATCGCGACCGCCCGCTCCTCGGCCGTCGCCCACTTCGCGTAGTCCCGCCGAGCGAAGATCTGGTCGTGGCGCAGCCATGCAATCGGCCGCCGCTCGGCGTCGTAGGTGTCGAGCAGCGCCGCCGTGGACGCGCCGGAGATCACTGACTCGAGCTTCCAGGCGAGGTTGAACGAGTCTTCGATGCCGGTATTGGCCCCATAGCCGCCTCGCGCAGGGGGCAGCGTGTGAGCCGCGTCGCCCACGATGAAGGCACGTCCGGACGAGAACCGGTCAGCGATGAGAGCGCTCAGAACCCAGCGCCCCGTCGTGATCAGCTCGAAGTCGAGGTCGGGCTTGCCGACCGCCTGAATCACCTTCTGTCTGAGCGTCGCCTCGTCGCGCTCTTCGTCGTCCGTGAACATCAAGAGCCACCGGCCGTCTCGGTACGTCGTGAGCATTCCCTTCAGATCGAGCTGATCGAGCTCGAACTGGGTCACGCCCGACTCGAGATACTCGTCGAGCGATGCGCGAAAGAGCACGCTTCGCACCACCTGCAAGAAGCCGTGCCCCGTGCGGCCGATGCCCAAGCTCTCGCGAACAGAGCTCGCGTGGCCGTCCGCGCCGACGACGTAGTCGGCGTAGAGTCGGTGCTCGCGTTCATCTCGATCGCGGAGTACGGCAGCCACTCCGGAGGCATTTTGTTCGAAGGATATGAGCCGCGTGTTGAGCCGGACGTCGACTCCCAGTTCGATCGCCTTGTCTCGAAGGATCGGCTCTAGCCGATCCTGTGCGATCGCAGCTCCTGTGCAGGGAGAGTCGCTCTCAGGACGCGGCAGGGCGAGTGGACGGCTATGGGGCGCGCCGGCCGGGCCCCGAAAGGGCGCTGGTCCATCCGGCGACGATTGGCGCTGGTCGGGTTCGTCGTGACTCCAACCGATCTCCGCCGACCACTTGCCGGCCAAGCTCTCGACCGCGACTCGGCGAGGTCGACCGTGGCCCAGGGGCATCTGCGGAATGCTCGCGCCGAGCCCGACGGCTCGGAAGAGCTCGAGCGTCCTCGTCGTGAAGCCGATGGCGCGTGGATGCGGGGAACTGCCGGCGTGCTTCTCGACCAGCACGCAGGGCACGCCTCGCCAGGCGAGAAACAGCGCGGCGGACAGGCCAGCGACGCCGCCGCCGACGATCAGGACGCGCGTCGAGTCATCCGAGCAGGGCTTCGGTGTCATGGAGCTCCTCCGTGGAACGTCGTTCGTCACGAACGGTGTTTTCTTGAAGCTGACAAGAGCTCCCTCCGCGGGGGCCGAGACTCAGCCCGCGCGCTTGCGGCTCCGGGGTGAGCGGCGCGTCTTCGCCTTGCGCCGCCTCCGGAGGATCCCACCCAAGAGGACCTCGAGGGCCCATCCGAATCGTTCTCTCGGCGTCCCCGACAGCATGTGAGCGCGCGCGGCGTGGATCCGCGGGTATTGGCCCTCGGAGACGCCGAGGATGGCTCGCGCGACCGTGCCTTCGGGGGCCGCCGGATGCGTACCGCCAGAGTGCTCGGCGACGACCGCGGTGACGTAGAGGACCAAGAGATCGACCGCCCACGCGGCCGTGGGCACGTCGACGCCGCCTTCAGCCAGGAGGGCCAGGAGCGCCTCGGTGATCCGAAGAGCGTTCGGCCCGATCGCGACCGTACCGAACGCAAGCTGCGCGAGGCCCGGACTCTCGGACAACACCTCCGTGTAGGATTCGAGAATTCGGAGGAGCCGGTCGCGCCAGCTCGCCTTCGCGGATCCCCGGGTATCGACCTCGTGCAGCGCTCGATCGAGGACGAGGGCATTGAGCGCGTCGAGATCGTCGACGTAGGCGTAGAGCGACGCTGGGCCCGTCTCGAGCGCGGCGGCGACCTTTCGAAGGCTCATTCCCTTGATGCCGTCCGCCGTGAGTTGGCGAAGGGCCTCGGCAACGATGGCCTCACGGCTCAGGGGGTCCTTCACGGGGCCGCCGCGACGACTCGAAACGTCGGGGGCCTCGAACGGGCTTCGCCGCATGACGAACAGTGTTCGTCACGAGCGGCGTTTCGTCAAGTCGTCGCTCGGCGGGGCCCACGCTCCCACCACGCGCAGCCGGCCTCAGGGTGTCAGCACGAGACGCTCGCTCGTGTGGACCGGGTCGGCCCACACTTGCTCCACCGACGA
>DASZPQ010000103.1:0-7954 GCA_035550275.1 Gaiellaceae bacterium
ATCACCGGCCGGCCGCTTGCGCTCCACTGCGAGGAGCCGTCGCTGACGCGGGGCGGTCACATGCACATGGGCAAGGTCTCGGCTGAGCTCGGGCTCGGGGGCTGGCCGTCGCTGGGAGAGAGCCTCTGCGTGGCGCGGGAGCTCTCGCTTGCAGGCGACACCGGCCAGCCCGTGCACCTGATGCACCTCTCGGCGCAGGAGTCGGTCGAGCTCCTGCGGCGGGCACAGGAGAACGGCGTTGCGGCAAGCGGTGAGGTGACGCCGCACCACCTGTGCCTCACCGACGAAGCGGTGCGCTCGCTCGACTCGAATCTGAAGATGAATCCGCCGCTGCGCTCGGAAGCCGACCGTCTGACGCTCCTCGAAGCGCTCCGAGATGGGACGATCGCCGCTGTCGCGACCGATCACGCGCCTCACTCGCGAGAGGAGAAAGAGGTGCCGTTCGAAGAAGCGCCGTTCGGCGTGACGGGGCTCGAGACCGCGTTTGCCTCGCTCTACACGACCCTGGTCGAGCCCGGCCTGCTCGATCTCGGACTGCTGCTCGAGCGCATGTCGGCCGGCCCGGCGCGCATCTTCGGCCTCGAGCGTCCCCGGATCGCGGTTGGCGCGTCGGCCAACTTCGTCCTGCTGAACACGAAGGCGACCTGGCGTGTCCGCGAGGACGCATTCCGGTCGCTCTCGGCCAACTCCTGGCTACTCGGCAAGCGCCTGCGCGGCAAGGTGACGCTGACCGTGGCCGCCGGACGGGTCGCGTTCGAAGCGTGAACAGCACCTGCCCTCGCCGGTCCGAAAGCCCGAACCGGCAAGTAACAACTTGTTACTTGCCGCCTTTGGCAGTGGAGCCTAGGTGACCGGGTTTCTGGTTCTCGAGGATGGGACCGTGTTTGCTGGAGAGAGTGTTGCCGGGCCCGGTTTTGCGTTCGGCGAGGCGGTCTTCACCACCGCGATGACCGGCTACCAGGAGGTCGTCACCGACCCGAGCTTCTCCGGGCAGATCGTCTGCTTCACGGCGCCGATGGTCGGCAACTACGGGGTCGCCGACACGCGCTGCGAGTCGTCCAGGCCGCATGCGACCGCCGTGTTGATGCGCGAGGCGCGTGGCCCGGAATGGACGGACTGGCTCCACGGATTCGGAGTTCCTGCGCTGACCGGGATCGACACTCGCTCGCTCGTCCTGCATCTGCGAGAGCGGGGCGCGATGCGCGCCGCGGTCGTCGCCGATGGCGACGAGGTGGACGAGGCGTTGCGCGTCGTCAACGAGCAGCCCTCGATGACCGGCGCCGCGCTCGCCGGGCGCGTCTCGACGAAGGCACCGTACGTCTACAGCGACGCCGGCGCGATTCGGGTCGCGGTCGTCGACTACGGCGCCAAACGCTCGATCATGCGCAGGCTCGCCGGGTCGGGCGCCGCCGTCACCGTCTTCCCGCACGACGTCGACGCCGGCACGCTCGCAGGTTTCGACGGAGTGCTGCTCTCGAACGGGCCTGGCGACCCGGAGCCGCTCGCGGCCGAAGTCGCGGTGATCGCCGATCTGCTCGGCCGGGTGCCGGTGCTCGGGATCTGCCTCGGCCACCAGCTGCTCGCGCTCGCCGCAGGCCTGAAGACCTTCAAGCTGCCGTTTGGCCATCGTGGCGCCAACCATCCGGTGCTCGAGCGCGAGACCAGGCGCGTGCTCGTGACGAGCCAGAACCACGGCTTCGCCGTCGCGCCGAGCGAGGATCGCGGCGCGACGCACGAGTCGCTCTACGACGGCACGGTCGAAGGGCTCTCGTATCCGGAATTGCGCGCCCGCTCAGTCCAGTTCCATCCAGAGGCCGGGCCCGGGACGCATGACGCGTGGCCGATCCTGGCCGAGTGGGTCGAGGAGGTGCGCCTTGCCGCGGCGTGACGACATCCACTCGATCTGCCTGATCGGATCGGGCCCGATCGTGATCGGGCAGGCCTGCGAGTTCGATTACGCCGGCTGCCAGGCGCTGAAGGTGCTGCGCGAGGACGGCTACCGGACGATTGTCGTCAACTCGAACCCGGCCACGATCATGACCGACCCTGGCTTCGCCGACCGGACGTACATCGAGCCGCTCGATCTCGAGGGCGTCGCCGGCGTTCTGCGCCGTGAGCGTCCTGACGCGGTCCTGCCGACGATGGGCGGCGGAACGGCGCTGAACCTGGCGCGCCAGCTGCACGAGGACGGCATCCTCGAAGAGCTCGGGATCGAGCTGATCGGCGCGAAGATCGATGCGATCAACCGCGCCGAGGACCGCCTGCTCTTCAAGGAGGCGGTCGAGAGCTGCGGCCTCAGCGTTCCCGTCTCGCGCGTCGTGACCGAGATCGGCCAGATTGCGGGCTTCAAGACTCCGGCCGTCGTCAGGCCCGCGTTCACGCTCGGCGGGCATGGGGGAGGGTTCGCGGACACCCCGGAAGACCTCGTCAGACAGGTGCAATTCGGCTTGGCGGAGAGCCCGATCCGGCAAGTGCTCGTCGAGGAGTCGATCCGCGGCTGGGACGAGTTCGAGCTCGAGGTCGTCCGCGACCACGCCGACAACGTCGTGATCGTCTGCTCGATCGAGAACCTCGACCCGATGGGCGTGCACACGGGCGACTCGGTCACGGTCGCGCCCCAGATGACGCTTTCCGACGAGGCCTACCAGGAGCTCCGCGACGCGGCGATCGCGATCATCCGCGCCGTCGGCGTCGACACCGGGGGCTCGAACATCCAGTTTGCCCGCCACCGGGGGACGGGGGAGGTGCGTGTGATCGAGATGAACCCGCGGGTCTCTCGTTCGTCGGCGCTTGCCTCGAAGGCAACCGGCTATCCGATCGCCAAGGTCGCCGCCAAGCTTGCCGTCGGCTACACGCTCGACGAGATTCCGAACGATTTGACCGGCACGACGCCGGCGAGCTTCGAGCCGACGCTCGACTACGTCGTCGTCAAGTTCCCACGCTTCGCCTTCGAGAAGTTCCCCGGCGCGGACCGGACGCTCGGCACGCAGATGAAGTCGGTCGGCGAGTCGATGGGAATCGGCAGGAACTTCGCGGAGGCGTTCGCCAAAGCGAAACGTGGGCTCGAGGTCGACCCCGAGTGGAGACCTGAGAACCTGCATCCCTGGTTTGCGGCGGAGCTCGAGCTCGAGTCTCCGAGCGGGCCGATTGCCTATCGCCGGGTCGACTCGTGCGCCGGCGAGGTCGCCGCCAACTCGAATTACTTCTACTCGACTCGGGGCGAAGCCGACGAGCAGCGGCCCGAACCGGGGCGCTCGGTCGTGATCCTCGGCAGCGGCCCGAACCGGATCGGGCAGGGGATCGAGTTCGACTACTGCTGCGTCCACGCAGCCCAGAGCTTCCGCGCTCAGGGCTACGAGACGGTGATGGTCAACTGCAATCCAGAAACCGTCTCGACGGATTACGACACCTCGGACCGGCTCTACTTCGAGCCGCTCGACGAGGCTGCGGTGCTCGCGGTGCTGGAGCGCGAGCAGCCTGTCGGCGTGTGCATCCAGTTCGGCGGCCAGACGCCGCTGAAGCTCGCGCGCGCGATCGAGCGCGCCGGCTTCCAAATCCTGGGCACCCAGTTCGACGCGGTTGACCTCGCCGAGGATCGCGAGCGTTTCGGCCAGCTCGCGGACTCGATCGGCGTCCGCTGCCCGGCCTGGGGAATCGCGTCGACCCCGGCCGAGGCCACTGCGATCGCAGCGGAGATCGGCTACCCGGTTCTCGTCCGCCCGTCGTACGTGCTCGGCGGCCGCGCGATGCGCGTCTGCTGGGACGACGCCGAAGTGGGTGAGGCGATGGCGGCGGTCGACGGGGCTGCGGTGCTCGTCGACCGCTTCCTCGAGGACGCGATCGAGCTTGACGTCGACGCGCTCTGTGACGGCCGCGAGACCTACGTTGCCGCTGTGATGGAGCACGTCGAAGAGGCCGGCATCCACTCGGGCGACTCGTCCTGTGTGCTGCCGGCGCCGTCCGACGACGGGCGCGCGCGAGAGATCGTCCGCCGCCTCGGGCCTGCACTCGGAGTCGTCGGCCTCCTGAACGTGCAGCTTGCGATCGTCGCAGGCGAGATCTACGTGCTCGAGGTGAACCCCCGCGCGTCGCGGACGGTGCCCTTCGCCTCCAAGGCGATCGGCGTGAACCTCGTCGATGCAGCGTGCCGCCTGGCTGCTGGCGCCGCGCTCGCGGATCTCGATCTGCCGATCGAGCCGACCGGAACGATGGCCGAATCGCACGTGAAGGCCGCGGTGCTCCCGTTCGCTCGCTTCCCCGGCGCCGACCCGGTGCTCGGCCCGGAGATGCGCTCGACCGGCGAGGTGATGGCGAGCGCCGCCGATTTCCCATCCGCCTTCGCGAAGGCCGAACGCGCCGCGGGACGAGCGCTGCCGACCGGCGGGCGCGCCTTCATCACCGTCCGCGACGCAGACAAGGCGGCTGTCCTCCCGATCGCCCGCGCGCTCGGGGCGCTCGGCTTCGAGCTGCTTGCGACGCGCGGCACGGCCGGCGCGCTCGATGCGTCCGACATCGCCGTGAAGGCGATCGAGAAGGGCGCGACCGTCGTCGAGCTGCTGCGCAACCGTGAGATCTCGCTGGTCGTGAACACGCCCGAAGGCCGGAATGCACGGCGGGACGGGTACGCGATCCGCGAAGCCGCGATGATCGCGCGCGTCCCGTGCATCACGACGCTTGCCGGCGCCCGTGCCGCCGTCGAGGCGCTCGCAAAGGCGAGGGACGAGGAGGCGATCTCGCTGCAGGAGCGCCACGACGGCCAGCGAGCCGCCGCCGGCGAGGAGCTATGGCCGGAGGCAACCCGTGCCGCGTCGTGAATCGCTGCGCGTCGCCGGCGTCGAGCCGATCGGCCCGTACTCGCTCCTGCGGCTCAACCGTGGGTCGGTCGATCCTGGCACGCCGGGGCAGTTCTTCATGCTCGAAGCACCGGGCCGAGTCCTCCCGCGCGCGCTCTCGCTCTGCCAGGCGCCACGGGGCGAGCTGACCTTCCTGATCGACCCCGTCGGGCCGGGGACGATCGCCCTGTCGCAGCTCGAGGCCGGAGACCAGATCGCGGTCTTCGGGCCGCTTGGGAACGGATTCCGGCTCGACGTCCCGCGGCCCTTGCTCGTCGGAGGCGGAATCGGGATCGCGCCGCTGCCGTATCTCGCCGAGGCGCTCGAGCATCCGCCTGCCATCCTGGGCTTCCGCACGGAGTTCCATGCCGAGGGTGCCGTGCTCATCCCGAACGCCGAGGTCGTGATCGACCCCGTGCTCGTGACCGACGTGCTGCCGGCCGATCGGGACGTGCTCGCGTGCGGCCCGGAGCCGATGCTCGAGGCGATTCGGGCTCGGGTTCCCGACGCCCAGCTGGCCTGGGAGGCGCCGATGGCCTGCGGCTACGGGGCCTGCTACGGCTGCGTGGTCGAGATCGACGGCGAGCTGAAACGCCTCTGCGTCGAGGGGCCGGTGCTGTGCTCCTCCTGAACGCAAGTGGGTGCCTCGACGCTCTCACCGCGCCCGGCACGGCACAGCAACTCGACGCATTCGTGACGAAGACCGTGACGCCGGAGCCGCGAGAGGGCAACCCGCCGGTGCGGATCGCGGAGACCGATTTCGGGATGCTGAACGCGATCGGGCTCGCGAACCCGGGCCGGGAGCGCTTCATCCGTGAGACGCTTCCCGAGCTGCGACTGCTCGGACGTCCCATCTGGGTCTCGGTCGGAGGCTTCTCGACCCAGGACTACGCCGAGACCTGCGAACAGCTCGAGGACGTGACGATCGAGCTGAACCTCTCCTGCCCGAACGTGGACGAGGCGCCCGAGTCGGCAGCAGAGATCGTCGCGGCGTGCCGTGCAGCGACCGGCCTGCCTCTGTACGCGAAGCTTTCGCCCGCGACCTGGGACATCGGCGAGAGCGCCCGGGCGGTCGAAGCCGCCGGGGCGGACGGGCTTTCGCTGGTGAACACGCTGCGCGGGCTTGCGCTCGATCGCAACCTTCACCCGACGCTCGCGCGGTCCACCGGCGGCTACTCGGGCCCCGCGCTGCGACCGGTCGCGCTCGCGGCGGTGCATGCGTGTCGCCGCGCCACCCAGCTTCCGATCGTCGGGATGGGAGGCGTGCAGAGCGGTCGAGACGCGCTCGAATTGATCGCGTGCGGCGCAAACCACGTCGCGCTCGGCACGGTCCTGTTTGCCGATCCCGAGGCCCCGACACGGGTTCGCGCCGAGCTTGCGCAGGAGCTTGCGCGCGCAGGTTTTTCCAGTCCTGAAAACGCCTTGTCCGTAGCACACGAGCGTGTTGTCAACTGAGAGAACTGCAAAAAACGACCTTGCTTGCACAACGCTCAGAGGTTGTTAGTATCCCCCGCTCATGGTGTCGCCGCAGATGCAGGTCCAAGCTCCCGTCCGTTCACTCGACCAGCGCATGGAAGCGCTCAAGAGGGCAAACGACATCCGGGTCAAGCGGGCGCAACTGAAGAAGGACTTGAAGTCTGGTGACGTCTCGATCGAGCAGATCCTCCGTGACCCGCCCGAGTTCGTCTCGACCGCGAAGGTGTTCGACATGCTGATGGCGGTGCCCAAGTTCGGTCGGGTGAAGGCGGCTCGCCTGCTCAATCAGTGCCGAATTAGCCAGTCGAAGACGGTCGGGGGTCTTTCCGACCGGCAACGACAAGAGCTGATTGGCCTCTTCAACCGCTAGAACCCACCCGGTCTTTGTGGTGACCGGTCCTTCGGGGGCGGGCAAGGGAACGATGGTGCAGGCGCTTCTGGAGCGCTTCCCGGCGTTGCGGCTCGCTGTGTCGGCGACGACGCGCGCGCGGCGTCCCGCGGAGGAGGACGGAGTGCATTACTGGTTCCTCTCCGACGAGCAGTTCGACGAGCGCCTGGCGGCGGGTGACCTGCTCGAGTACCACGAGTTTCCGTGGGGCCAGCGCTCGGGGACGCTTCGCTCGGAGCTGCACCGGATCGCCTCGGAGGGCGGAGTCCCGCTGCTCGAGCTCGAGCTGAACGGCTCGCTGGCGGTCAAGGAGCGGATCCCGCAGGCGGTCACGATCTTCGTCGATGCGCCCCTTGACGAGCTCGAGAGCCGGCTACTCGCCCGCGCGACGGAAAGCTCGGGCGAGATCGGCGAGCGGATCGCGCTGGCGGCGCAGCAGAAGGAGCTGGCCGACCGGTTCGACTACGTCGTCGAGAACGACGACCGCGAGCGAGCGGCGAACGAGTGCGTGGCGATCGTGGAGCGAGAACTCGCGGCACCGGGTACCATGGCCCGCAGATGATTCATCCCCGCATCGATCAGCTCCTCAACGAAGTCGATTCTCGTTACGCCCTCGTGATCATCGCCGCCAAGCGCGCGCGCCAGATCAACAACTACCACCACCAGCTTGGCGAGGGCACGTTCGACGAGTTTCCGCCGCCGCTGATCGAGTCGCGCTCGAAGAATTATCTGACGATGGCCCTCGAGGAAGTCGCCGAGGGCAAGATCGTCTACGACTACAAGCGCTAGCGCGGCACAATGCGGCGATGAGCCGGATCCTGCTTGGCGTCAGTGGTGGGATTGCTGCCTACAAGGCGTGCGAAGTCACGCGCCTGCTGGTCAAGCGTGGCCACGAGGTGATACCGCTCGTCACGCCTGGCGCCGACCGTTTTGTTCGAGCCGAGACGTTTCTCGCGCTCGCGCGACGAGCTCCGTCCGAGGATCTCTACGAGCACCTGACGCGGGCCGATCTGCTGGTTGTCGCGCCGTGCACTGCGAACACGCTCGCCAAGCTCGTCTACGGCCTGGCCGACAATCTCTTGACCCAGGCTGCGCTCGCGCACCGTGGCCCGGTGCTCGTCGCGCCGGCGATGAACCCGCGGATGTGGGCGAATGCGGCGACCCGCGCGAACGTCGAGACACTTATCGCGCGCGGCGTCGAGCTGGTCGGACCGGACGAGGGCGAGACGGCCGAGGGTGAGTGGGGAGTCGGTCGAAT
>DASZPQ010000104.1:0-15768 GCA_035550275.1 Gaiellaceae bacterium
CCGAGCTGACGCGCGCCCACATACAGCGCCGCCAGCTTTAGCGTTTCGACGCGACGAGCGCGAGCGTCTTCACGACTCGCGGGTCGAACTGCGTCCCGGCGCAGCGCTCCAGCTCGGCGAGCGCCTCTTCGTGCGAGAGAGCTCCCCGATAGGAGCGGTCGGTGGTCATCGCGCTGAACGCGTCGCAGGTGGTCACGATCCGGGCGACGAGCGGGATCGCCTCGCCGGCGAGCCCGTCAGGGTACCCGTTCCCATCCCAGTGCTCGTGGCACGAGCGAACCAGCCGCCCGACGTGGCCGAGCAGGCCGCCGACCTGCTCGAGCATGCGCTCGCCCTCGATCGTGTGCGTATTGATCAGCTCGCGCTCGTCGTCGTTGAGCGGGCCCGCCTTGTTGATGATCTCGGGCGGGATCCGGATCTTGCCGACATCGTGGAGGAGCGCGACGAATTCGGCGTCGCGGCGCGCCGCAGGCCCGAGCCCGATCTCCTCGCAGACGGCGACGACGAGCTCGACCACGTGGCGGCTATGCGCGCCCGTGTAGTGATCGTCGGCCTCGACGACGTCCCCGAGCAGGAACGCCGTGCCCCTGTAGGCGTCGCTGAGCTCGAGCGCATTGTCGATCCTGCGCTGGCGTTCGAGCGAGAAGTGCCGGAGCAGGAAGACGAGCGGGAGCACGCCCACAACCAGCGCGTTGTGGCCACGGGTCGCGAACGCGATCGCAAGGCCAATCGGCGCGAGCGCAGCATCGACGATGAAGACCCAGGTGAGGAACTGCGAGAGCGTTCGCCACCGCAGCCCGTGCCCGACGACGCTGGTCACCCCGGCGGCGCCGAAATCCACGATGAACTGAGAGGCGAGCGCGGCGAGATAGATCGGCCACGCGCTCCAGCGAAGCGGGGTTCCGCCACCGAGCGCGATCACGAGCGCTGGCCCGAGGGTCTGGCTTGCACTGGCGATGAGCAGGATCACGCGGTCGACCGAGATCGGGCTCGACCGGTTTGCGAGCGCCCCCGCGACCAGTGCAAATGCGACGAGACCGGGAACCGCGCCGACCGGCAAGGCGAACAGCATCGGCACGAGGATCAACTCGGTCGGGATCGCGGCGCCCGTGCCGATCTCGAACTCGACCCGCGAGACGATCGCGTACAAGACGACAAAGAGCACCGCGATGGGCCATGAGAAGTGGGGGCCGCGGAGCAAGAACGCGGCGGAGAGCGAAGCGACGACGACGAACGCGATCGCAACGGCGGCGAAAGCCGATCGGGCCCGGAATTCCAGCCTTCCTTGCTCGACGCGGTCTCGGGCGTCGCGGGTCAGCTCGTCGCTGGCGAGCGAGGACAGACCTTCGTGTCCGGCGGTGAGAGTGAGGTCTTGGATATCCACGGACGTTGTCTCGGGGGGCACGGTAGAGGATTGTGTCCCCCGATCGAGTGAAATCTGCCCTGCAAATCCCCCGTTCGGGGCACCAGCCGGGACCGAACCGACCCGAATCCAACTCGCGAATAGCAAGGCACGGTTCATTTGCCTGGGCTTCTGCGGCCCTCGATCTTGGAGGAAAAAAGTTCATGACACGTTCGTCTCTTCGTTTGCTCGTCCTATGCGCGGCAGCGGCTCTCTGCGCGGGGAGCGCTGCGACTGCGAAAGCCAGCCTGCTTCCGAATCTCCTGCCGAGCCTGATCGGCGGCAACTGCGGTGCGACCAGCACGGTGTTCTCGCCCTGGGGTGACGAGCGCTCGTACTACTTCACCGCCAGCGGCGGATTCGAGTCGGGTGCACCTGGCTGGACGCTGACCGGTGGGGCGCAGGTCGTCCCGGGGAACGATCCGTTCTACCTGCACGGCCGCGCCGACAACTCGTCGCTGCTCCTTCCGAGTGGCGCGACCGCGACATCGCCTTCGCTCTGCTTCGGGCTGCTCGATCCAGGCCTTCGGTTCGTCGCCGTCTCCCCCTCGGGCACGGGCTCGGTGCACGTGCAACTCGTTGCGCACGGTTTGCTCGGGGTGCTGTCGGTGATCGACGGCGGAACCGTTCAGGTCGGCTCGACGTGGGCTCCCACGACCGTCTTCTCGACGCTCGGCAGCCAGCTCGACGTGCCGGTCGGGACGAAGACGATCCAGGTGGTCCTCACGTCGAGCGGCGATGTGCAGATCGACGATCTCTACATCGACCCGTTCCTGATGAAGTAGACCGCTACCGGCGCTCGATCGCGAGTCGGATTCCGAATCCGATCAGCACGATCCCGGTCAGCCCCTCCACGATTCGGCGAACGCGCGGGCGACGTAAAACGTCGCCCGCTTTCGCTACTCCGAGGCTGTACGCGGTCAACCAGGTGAGGCCGATCGCACAGAACGTGAGGGCGAGCAGGAGCAGCGAGGCGAACGACGGATGATCTCCCGCTGCGAACTGCGGTAGAAAGCTTGTGAAGAAGATGGCGATCTTCGGATTGCCGAGGTTGCAGATGAGGCCCTGGCGGAATGCGATGCGAGGCCGGATCCGGCGTGTGGTCTCGCGGGGGAGCTCTCGCGGGCCCCGCCGGCTCAATGCCGCCCGGAGCGCCTGGACGCCCAGATAGACGAGGTAGATGCTCCCGGCCACCTTCAGCGCCAGGAACGCCGGCTCTGACGCCTCGAGCAGCGCGGCGATCCCGATGCTTGCTGCGATCGTCCAGACGACGAGGCCCGATGCGACGCCGAGCACGGTGAAGAGCGCGGCGTGGCGACCACCGACCAGAGCGTTCCTCGTCGCGAGTGCGGTGTCGGGCCCTGGAGCGATTGCGATCAGCAGCGAAATGGCCAAAAAGGCCCCAAAGTTGACGAACATCGGCAGAGTGTGACGGACCCGGCCTTGCCGCACCAGGCCGAGTGTTTCGAGGTGGTTTCGAGCCGAGAAACAGTCGGAAATAGCCCTTGACTAGTCAGGTGCTGATCAATAAGCTTGGCCAAGCGAGAACCTGACCCTTAACTGGGAACCCCTCCCCTGAGGTAGTCAGACAATGAAGTGGGCTCGACGCATCCTCCATCCCGGATGCGTCGGGCCCTTTTTTTGTGCGGCACAAGCCGTCCGCCCGATCGAGAGCTCAGCTCACGCTGGCGTCTCTGCAGCTCGGAAGCTCAGGCGGCTAGTAACAAGTTGTTACTAGCCGAGCGTGTCGGCGGCCAGGCTGTCGATGAAGTTCAGTGCCGAGCGGGTTGATTCGAGGCGGAACTGGATCAGGACGCGCGCGGTTCCCGAGCTCTCGGCCAGCTCCCTTTCGAGCGACTCGACGACGGCCGTGAACGTCGAGCGCTGCGAGTCCAGGATTGGGGGTGGGGTGACCCCCGCACGCTGCGCGAGGACGAGCTTCAGGAGGAAGAGCGGCCGCATGTCGCGCAGGTGAGCGACGGGCTCGCCCAGCCAGCGCTTGAACGCCTTGCGCCCGGCCACAGTCGGGGCGAAGACGACGCGCGGCGGTCCCCACGGGCTTGGCTCGGTGTGCGAGCGCCGGATCAACCCACGTTGCTCGAGAAACTCCAGCGAGCGGTACACGACCGGCCGGCCGGTCGTCCAGATCGCGCCCACCTCGCCCTCATGGCTCAGTTCGCGCGTCAGCGTCCAGCCGTGCGTCGGCGCGACGCAAAGCAGGCCGAGCACCGACCATTCGCTCGGCGCGAGCTCTCTCTCGGTCGGCACCACGCGAAGGCTACTCAGCTCGGGAGCAGCAGCTAGTCATCCGGCGACTACCTCGCTACGATGGCTCGATGCCGCCAGTCCTGACCCGAAGCGCGCTGCTTTCTTCAGGGGTCAAGCGAGGAGCTGCACTGGTCGTTGCCAGCTCCATGTTCGAGACGCTCGCCGGATCAGCCGCGGCCGACCCGCTGCCCGACGGGGACCTTGCGTTTGCGCGTCTCCTCGTCGGCGCCGAGCTGCTCGCGGCCGATTTCTATACGCAGGCGATCGCCGCGAAGCAGTTCGGAGCCGTGACTCAGAAGTACCTGGCGATCGCGCTCCAGAACGAGCAGGCCCACTATCAATCCGTCTCGCTGATCCTGAGTGGCGCCGGCCAGACACCGGCGGTGGCGACCGACTTCAACTTCAGCTACCCGGGCGGGTCGTTTGGCTCGCGGCGGTCGATCGCAACCCTCGGCGGGAAGCTCGAGGCGGTCTTCCTCGGCGCCTATCTCGGAGCGATCGCCGGCATTCAGACGCCTGCCCTTGCCGGGCCGCTGGCCCGGATCGCGGCCAGCGAGTCTCAGCACCTCAGCCTCTGGGAGACCGAGCTCGACGGCCGCCCGCTCACAGGCGCCTTTCCGGCGCCGATCACGATCGAGCAGGTCTCGGACGCGATGGACGCGTACACCAGCTGATGCGCGTCGGCGTGCTCGCTCTGGCAACGCTTGTCGCCGTGCTCGGCGCGACCGGCGCCGCGGCGCGCCCGGACGCCGCGCCGTCCGGGCTGACGGTCTTCGCCGCATCCTCGCTCACGGACGTCTTCCCGGCGATCGACAAGAACGAGACCTACTCGTTCGCCGGCTCGAACACGCTCGCCACGCAGATCACGAACGGTGCGCCGGCGGACATTTTCGCGTCCGCCAATACGACGCTGCCGGCTCAGCTCTACGCGGCAGGAACGGTCGAGAAGCCCGTCAACTTCACCCGCAACCGGCTCGTGATCGTCGTGCCCAAAGCGAACCCGAAGGGGATCAAGGGCATCTACGACCTGACCAAGCCAGGCGTGCAGATCGACATCGCCAACTCGGCCGTGCCGGTCGGCAGCTACACGCTCTCGATTCTGAAGAACATGGGCCTGACCTCGCAGATCCTCGCAAACGTCGTCAGCCAGGAGACCGACGTCCGCACGGTGCTGACGAAGGTCTCGCTCGGTCAGGCCGACGCCGGCTTTGTCTACTCGACCGACGCCCAGACCGTGCCGGGCCAGGTGACGGTGATCAACGTTCCGGCCTGGGCGCAGCCGAAGGTGACCTATGCGCTGGCGGTGGTCAGCAAAAGCCCGAATCAGGCAACGGCGCAGGCGTTCGTGAACGAGGTTCTCAGCAAGGCCGGGCAGGCGAAGATGGTGTCGTACGGGTTCCTGCCGCTCATGCCGACGGTCACGACCCCGGCCCCGGCGAAGAAGAAGACGTCCACGACCGCGAAGAAGAACTAGCGTCCCGCGCATGGAGAGACGCCCCATGCGCGGCCTCCTGGCGTTCCTCTTCTACGCGGCGATTGCGAGCGCCTTTGCGTTTCTCGCGCTTCCGATCGTGGCGATCTTCGTCCACGTCTCACCTGGGACGCTTCTGCATCAGCTCTCGAGCCCGATCGTCACGGACGCGCTCGTCGTGACGTTGAAGACCTCGGTGGCGGCGCAGATCGCGATCCTCATCTTCGGCACGCCAACCGCGTACTTCCTTGCGACCAGGCGCTTCCCGGGACGGGCGTTGCTCGTGACGCTCGTCGAGTTGCCGTTCGTGCTCCCGCCGGCCGTCGCGGGGATCGGGCTGCTCGTCGCCTTCGGCAAGCTGGGGCTGCTTGGCGGGACGTTTTCCTGGCTCGGCATCAACGTCGCCTTCAATACGACTGCCGTCGTGTTCGCGGTCATGCTCGTCGCGAGCCCGCTCTACGTGCGCCAGGCGATCGCCGCCTTCGAGGCGATCGACGGCGACCTTGTCGCGGCTTCTCGAACGCTCGGGGCCGGTCCGGTTCGCACCTTCTTTCGAGTGGCGCTGCCGCTCGCAAGCGGCGGGCTCGCCGCAGGCGAAGCGCTCTGCATCGCGCGGGGAATCGGTGAGTTCGGCGCCACGATCATGTTCGCCGGAAGCCTCAAGGGCCGAACGCAAACGCTGACGCTGGCCGTCTACCAGGAGTTCGACTCGAACTTCGACACCGCGCTCGCGATCAGCGCTCTGCTCGTGCTCGTGAGCGTGGTGATCCTGTTTGCCCTCAAGATGAGTGCCCTGTGGCAACCCTCGCCGTCGACTTCACGCTCCCGCTTCGCTCGTTTGCGCTCGAGCTAGCGCTCGACGTCGGGCGGACGGTCGCCCTGGTCGGCCCCTCGGGCGCCGGCAAGACGTCGGCGCTACGCGCGATCGCGGGGCTCGTCCGGCCGGCTGGAGGGCGGATCGCGCTCGACGGGGACGTGTGGTTCGACGCCTCGGCGAGGCTCTGTCGCCCACCTGACGAGCGGCGCGTCGGGCTCGTGTTCCAGTCCTATGCGCTCTTCCCCCACATGACGGTGCGCGAGAACATCGCCTATGCCGGCAAAGAGCGAGCCGACGAGCTGCTCGAGCGCTTTCGCATCTCACATCTCGCACAGGCGCGTCCGCGCGTCCTCTCAGGCGGCGAGCAGCAGCGAGTCGCGCTGGCGCGGGCTCTCGCGCGCAATCCCGGCGTGCTGCTGCTCGACGAGCCGCTCTCGGCGCTCGATGCGCATACGAAGGCGGAGGTGCGCGCCGAGCTCGTGGAGCTGCTCCGCGACTTTGCGCTACCGGCACTGCTCGTCACGCACGACTACGAGGACGCCGCAGCCCTCGCGGACGAGGTGGGGGTGCTGGTCGACGGCAAGCTCCGCCAGCTCGCGACGCCGCAGGAGCTGGTGGCCCGGCCGAGCGACCCGTTCGTCGCGTCGTTCACCGGCGCGAACGTGCTCAGGGGCCGCGTTGTCGGTCGCGAAGACGGCCTTTCCCGGGTCCGGCTCACCACGGGTGAAGAGGTCGTTTCCACCGACGAGCTCGGCGGCGACGTCGTCGTGGTCGTCTATCCGTGGGAGATCTCGGTCGGTCGCAGCCACGCCGACGATTCCGCCCTGAACGTGATCAGGGGCGCCGTGCAGTCGGTGGTCACCGTCGGCAATCGCGCGCGGGTCACGATCGGATCGTTGACGGCCGAGATCACCGGGCTCTCGGCGGCGAAGCTCGAGCTCGAGCCCGGTGTCGCGGCATACGCATCCTTCAAGGCGACGGGCACCCGTTTGATTCAGCGGTAGGGCGGTACTGTCGAGAGGTGCGAGACGCGATCCTCCAGGCTGCAGGCCAGGCGTGGCCGCCGTTCGTCCTCGTGACGGGCCTCCTGTTGATTGGAGCAGTCGTCGAAGCGGACGGCCTCTTCGAAGCGCTCGGGACACGGATCGAGCGAATCGGAGGCGGGCCGGTCGTCCTCCTCTCGACGCTACTCGCTCTCGACGCCGTCGTGACCGCGATCCTGAACCTGGACACGGCTGCGGTCTTCGTGACGCCGATCGTGATCCACGCTGCGCGGCAGCGGAGGTGCGACGAGCGCCCCTTTCTCTACGGCGCGCTGTTCATCGCGAACGGCGCGTCACTGCTCCTCCCCGGCTCGAACCTCACAAACCTGATCGTGCTCGCGCACAGCCCACGCTCCGGGGCGGCATTCGCCGAAGCGATGGTGCTCCCCTGGGTCGTGGTGATTGCGCTCACGATTGCCTTCATGGCGCTCGTGTACCGGCCGACGGGCGCGGGGGGAGCGACGGAACCTCTCGCTCCGTTGCGGATCGGGCTTGGTGCGCTCGTGACGCTCGCCGCAACGGTGTTGATCCTCGCTCTGCGCAACCCGGCTCTGCCGGTGCTCGCGGTAGGCCTCGGCGGAGTCGCCCGGCGCCGTCTTCGACCGAAGCTCTCCCTGCCGGTTCTCACCAGTCTGTTCCTACTGGCAGTTTCGCTCGGCACCCTCGCCCGGCGCTGGAGCGGGCCGGCGTCGCTTGTGGCCCACGCCGGTGGGGTCGGCGCGGCGGCTCTCGGGGCGGTCTCGAGCGTTGCGATCAACAACCTTCCCGCCGCCACACTGCTCTCGGCTCGCCCGCCGGCGCATCCGCTGCCGCTTCTGATCGGTCTCAACCTCGGTCCGAATCTCGCGGTGACAGGGTCACTGTCGGCGTATCTCTGGTACCGCGCCGCGAGGCGGGTTGACGCTCACCCTTCGATCAGGCAGGTGTCGCTGCTGGGCCTCGGACTCGTGCCTGTGACGATCGCGGCAGCGCTCGCGGCGCTCTCGGTCGCGGACCCTGGCGCATTCTGACCACGATACTTCCTGCATGAGCGCGGATATCGCGATTCAGCTCGTTGGCGCTGTCTTGAACATGGGCGCCTTTGCGCTGCTTCATTTCGAGATCGCGCCGTCCTCCGCGCTGCGCTACCTCGTGCCGAACCTGCTCGGCTCGATCATCCTCGTGATCACCGCCTATGCCGCAGGCCAGTGGGGGTTCTTTCTGCTCGAGCTCGCCTGGGTGATCGTGACGCCACAGGCGATCGTGTCCCGCCAGGGCACGCGTCACTGACCGCTGTCGCAGGTGCCGTGGCTTCCGACGACGGCTGCCAGCGCGTTTGCCGCACTCATCGTGAAGGAGAGGCGCAACACGCCCGCCTGCTCCGCCTCGAGGTCGATCATGCCGTCCGGCGTCTCCTCGGTGCACGCGTTCGGGGCGGCCATATACGGCGAATAGCGGAGGGCAATCGTGTACGAGCCCGGCTGGCTGAGCCGCATCACGACGCTGCTCTCGTTCAGCGCAAGCACGCGGGGGCGTCCGGGGCCCGTCACGATCGGCACGGGATTTGGGACGGAGTAGACGACCGCGTTTGCGGTCCGGAAGGCCACCCGCAGGCCGGAGTGCCCGCTGCGCAGCAGCTTCGCCTCGGTCTGAGCGCTGTAGTCGAGCGGCGCGTTTGTCAGGACGACGTAGCGCGCGCCCATCTCGTGGAGCCAGGCCAGGTACGCGTGACGGCCGAGTGGGTCATACAACAGCTCGTTCTGCGGGAAGTCGTCCTGGCGGAACCAGCCGCGAACGATCGGGATGTTCGCCTGCGCGAGATACACCGCTTCCCAGTGGCCGGCGGTGTCGACCGCTTCGACGCGGTACGAGGGCGTGAGCTTGCGGTGCAGGAAGTTCACGACCGGCTGCCAGTAGGCGGCCGAGGCCGAAGGATCGGTCGAAGTGTGCGCGTAGCTGTAGGCGAGCGGCGCGGCGTTCCACGACAGCGCCAGGACGAAGGCGACGATCGCCCACGGGAGCGGCCGCCAGCTCCGCAGCGAGAGCGTCAGCACGGCCAGTGGAACTGCGGCGTACCGCAGCCGAACGACGTTCTCGCCGAGCCCTGAGGGGATCAGATACGCGACGAGGCACGCGAACGCGTAGACGGCGAAGATCGAGCGGAGCACGCGCGCTCGCTCGACCCGCCAGGTCAAGGCGAGCCCGCCGACGCAGAACAAGAGCGCGGCGAGGAGCTCCCAGATCGAGAACGGGAAGCTTCCTCCTTCCGGGAAGAGCCGCCAGAGGAAGAGCCCGACGCCGCCGGTGGCCGCGACGACGATCGCCGGCGCGGTGATCTCGCTGCGCGACCTGGACACGGCGATCCCGGTGAGGATCACGACGAGGAGCACGAACGCGAGCGGGCTCGCCGCGAACGTCGCGGCGACGAGCAGCGCGAACACGAGCAGCCGCCGGCGTTCGAGCGCGAAGAGCGCGAACAGTCCCAGCGCCAGGCCGAGCCCGTAGGGGAAGGCCGCCGACAGGGACGACGCGGCGACGGCGACGGCGAAGAATCGCCCGGCCCAGATCGCCGCCGTTCCCCAGACGCGCTCCGCGACGAGCGTGAACGCTCCGCTCGCGGCTGCGACGCTGAGCACCGCCAGCAGCTTGATTCCGAGCACCGCTGCCAGCGGGTAGTAGAGCAGGCTGTAGCCGACGAAGCTGTAGCGGCCGGCGTACCAGTAGTTCGTCCAGAGCGCGAAGCCGTGGGTCAGGAAGAGGTCGCGCTGGAAGACGTGGGCGGCGAGGTCAGCGCCTGGAGGGCCGAGCCACACGACGACGGCGGCAAGGAGCCCTGCCAGCGCGGCGTTCACAAACGGGCGTCGACGCAGCATCGCGTACATCGACATGAGCCTAGTCACCGAACATGAGGCTGAGCTGAATGCGACGTCGAGCAGGGAGTCATGCGAGGCTGCGGCGATGACGAACGACGCGCGGCCGGCCCGCTACAGCGACGTATTCCGGATCGCCGAGTTCCGCGCCCTCTACGCCTCGTACGTGATCTCGATGCTCGGCGATGTGATCGCCGCCGTGGCGCTCACCGTGCTCGTCTACGAGCGCACCGGCTCCTCGGCGCTCGCAGCGGCCACCTTCAGCATCTCGTTCGTGCCCTATCTGCTCGGCGGCGCCCTGCTCGGCGCCGTCGTCGACAGGCTGCCGTCGCGGAGCGTGCTCGTCGGCTGCTCGCTGCTGAGCACCGCGATTGTCGGCGTGATGGCGCTGCCCGTCGTGCCGGTCCCGGTGCTCTTCGCGCTGCTGATCGTGCTCAGCCTGATCGCGCCGGTGTTCTCTGCGGTCCGTGCTGCAACGCTGCCGGACGTCCTCCGGGAGACATCGTCATTTGTGCTCGGGCGGTCGTTGCTGCGGCTCTCGGCGCAGCTCACGCAGGTGGTTGGAAATGCGGTCGGCGGCTTGCTGCTGATCGTCCTCTCGCCGCATGGCGCACTCGCCGTCGACGCAGCGTCGTTCCTGTCCTCGGCGCTCCTGATCCGGTTCGGCACGAACGACCGGCCGGCGAAGGTGATCACGAGCGAGCAGTCGATGCTCAGCGACTCGCTGCACAGCATCCGCTCGCTGATGACCCACCCGCTGCTCCGTCGCCTCTTTCTCTTCGGCTGGCTCCTGCCGACCTGCACCGTTGCGCCTGAGGCACTGGCGGCGCCGTACACCCACGAGATCGGCAGGCCGGCCAGCGCCGTCGGGCTCTTCCTCGTCGGCTTGCCGGCGGGGACCGCGCTCTCGGATCTGCTCGTGGCGCGATTACTCCGCCTCCGGATCCAGGCCCGGCTGATCGTGCCCGGTGCCCTGCTGACGTGCCTCCCGCTGCTGATCTTTCTCTCGAAGCCCGGGCTTCCCGTCTCGATCTTCGTGCTGTTCGTCACCGGGCTTGGCTGCGCCTACATGCCGGGCTTCGACCAGCGGCTCGTGGCGACCACCGACGACGACAACCGGGCGAGGGCGCTCGCCGCCTACACCGCCGGGCTGATCGGCTTTCAGGGCATCGGGTTCATCCTCTGGGGCGTAGTCGCGGAGTTTGCCTCGCCGCGATACGTGATCGCTGCGGCCGCCCTGTGCGCGCTCCTCGTGGTGATCAACTTCAGGCCGCGTCAGAGCGCGTAGCGGAGAAACAGGTGCTCGCCGTCGCGGCGAATGCCGAGCAGCCGCGCGCCAGGCGGGCCTGCGGGAAGCAGATCGGCACCTTCGACGAGCGCGTATCGCTCGTCAGCCGGCGTCCGTCCGACGAGCACCGGCGAGACGGTCAGAAAGAGCTCGTTCACGAGCCTGGCCTCGAGCAGCGCACCGATCACCCGAGGGCCGCCTTCGGACAGGATCAGCTTGTGCCCGCGATCCCTCAGCGTGCCAACGATGGCGTGTGCGTCGAGCTCGAGACCGCCGCCGAGCGAGACCACGGTCGATGCGGCGGGGAGCCGGCCTTCGAGCCGTTCCGCACCCGCGTCGCTCGTCAGCACGAGCGCCCCCGCCGCGAAGGCGGGATGCGCCGGGTCGAGCGAGCCGCTGGCGCTGAGGACGACGAGCTCGGCGCTTGGGGGTCGTCCGATTGCGCGGCGCAGCTCGGCGAAGGCGTCCGATGCGCCGGGGAAGGCCTGTTCCGCCGTCCAGACCGAGCGCGGCGAGGCGTTGAACGTTCCCGAGCCGACGACGACGGCGTCGGCACTCGCCCGCAGGAGCCCCATCACGAAGCGGTCGGCTTCGCTGCCGGCGGCAACCAGCTTGTTCGACCCGGGGATCGACGGGATCGCGGTCACGCCGTCGATCGTGGAGACGAAGTTCGCGAAGAGCAGCGGCTCGTCGAGCCCGAAGCCCCCTCCGTAGGTCGCGGCGAGCCCGGCCGGGAGGTCAAACGACGGCAAGCCGTCGATTTCGTAGAGCTGTTCGAGCGGCGTCATGCCCAGCCGTAGACCGGCAGCACGGCGCCGCTGACCGCCGCGGCGGCGTCGCTGGAGAGGAATCCTGCGACGGCCGCGATCTGGGCCGGCGGCACGGCATCGCTGAGCGCGGCCGCCGACATCGCCGCCCGGTTCGCAGGCGTGTCGATCACCGACGGCAGGATGGCGTTCACGCGAATCCGCTTGCCGGCCAGCTCGTCCGCGAGCACCTCGGTGAGGCGCACGACGGCGGCCTTCGTGACGGAGTAGACGGCGGAGCCGGAGCCTCCCACGAGAGCCGATCGAGAGGCGACGTTCACGATCGCGGAGCCCGGCGCGAGCCGGCGCGCGGCTGCACGGCACGACCAGAGCGTCGTCGCCAGGTTCAGGTCGACCAGGAAGCGAAACGCATCGGGCTCGGTCTCGGCCACGGTGCCGCCTCGAAACCCACCGACGGCGTTCACGACCCAGCGCGGCGGCTCGTCGAGCCGCTCCCAGAGCGCCTCGACCTCATCCGGGACGGTCAGGTCGACGGCTTCGGACCGGACGCCGGGCGGTGGGTCGGCCACGAGTTGCCGCTCGACGGCGATCACGCGGTCGCCCCGCTCGAGGAACGCCGCGACGAGCGACTGGCCGAGCGCTCCGCTTGCGCCGCAGACGAGGGCGGTGTCGCTCACTACGCCTTCGAGTGGCTTCGGACTTCGTCCAGGAACTCGCGGCGCAGCTCGGCGTCAGAGAAGGCGCCGCGCCAGAAGGTCGTGACCGTGCGCGAGTGCTCTTCGACCCCGCGCATCTGGGTGCAGAGATGAGACGCCTCGAGATGGACGGCGACGCCGCGTGGCGCGATCAGCTCGACGAGCGTGTCGGCGATCTGCTCGCCGAGGCGCTCCTGGACCGTGAAGCGGCGCGCGAAGAGGCGAACAAGCCGCGTCAGCTTCGAGATGCCGATGATCTGCTCGTCAGCGATGTAGCCGATGTGCGCAGTGCCGTAGAAGGGCAGCGCGTGATGCTCGCAGAGGCAGATGAAGGAGATCGGCCCCTCGATGATCTGGCTTGCCACCGACTCCGCTCCGCCGTGATGCTCGGCCGGAAATGCCGTCAGGAGCTTGGCGTCGCCGTCATATCCGCCAGTCGCGTCGAAGAGCGCGCGCAGGAACCGCTCGGGCGTGTCGCGGGTGCCCGGCGTGTCGAGGTCGAGCCCGAGCGCGCCGAAGATCTCGTCGATGTAGCCCTCGAAGCGGCGCCAGTCGGCGTCCTCGATCTCGCGCGGCTCGAGGTGGGCGCGCGTCGCCGGGAGCGCTGCTCCCGCCAGCTCGATCACATTGTCAGGCTTCTCCACCTTGTCCCCCTTTTGCCTCGGAATGACAACGAGCTGGCGGGCTCGCGTGTTCCCAAGGCTGCTCATGGTACGCCAGGAGCCCTTTGTGCGAGCCATTCACGGCGGAGCGCGAGCGGGATCAGCGAACCGCCACAGCCGAGCACGATCCAGAGATAGGCGCTCGGGTGGCCTGCCGCGAGACAGATTCCAAGCACGGCGAGCTGGGTCGAGAGGCCGTAGTTCGCCACGATCGCGAGCGTCGCGCGGTCGTGGTAGCCGGCCCGTCCGCGCGCCCGGGACTTGACGAAGGACTCGACCAGGCGGTCCTGTGGCGCATAGACGACGCGGTAGACCTGAGCGAGCCAGGCAGCTGCGCCTGTGGCGGCCGGCATCGCCTCTCCGGGCTCGCCCAGCTCGCGGCGGTAGAGACGTTCGAGGTTGAAGTCGACGCTGAGCACGAGCGTCAGCACGAGGAATGCGAGCAACGCCAACCAGGTCTCGCCGGTCACCCAGCCCAGCCCGATGAAGATCGCGGCGTTCACGAACAGGTCGGACTCCGAGTCGAGGTACCGCCCGAGCACCGTCACCCGGTTCGAGGCGCGAGCGAGCTGCCCGTCGGCATTGTCGAGCACGGTCTTCAGCTGAAGGAGGAGAGCGGCGGCGACCAGGTGCCCGCGACCGATCTCGACAGCTCCGGCGAGACCGGCCGCCGCGCTCGCGGCGACCACGGCCGGCGGCGGCACGCGCAGAGGCAGGCACACCAGCACGACCAGGTGCGCAAGCGGGCGGTAGACGAGCTCGCAGAGCACCTCGAAGCTCGGCCGCTGCTTTCGGGAAGGCGCAAGCATTGGGAACGGGCATACTGCCCTCGATGCCCCTCCCCGACGGTTGGAGCGAGGTCGACGGCGCCCTCGAGCGCGTCTTTCGCTTCGACGGCTTCCCGGCTGCAGTGGCGTTCGTGAACCGCGTGGCCGAGCTTGCGGACAGCGAGGATCACCACCCGGATATCGCGGTTCACTACAACCGCGTCGTGCTTCGCTGGCAGACGCACTCGGCCGGTGCGATCACCGACCGCGACCGCGAGCTGGCCGATCGCTCGGCCGCGCTGGCCTAGTTCTTCTCGGCTGGCCTAGTTCTTCTCGGCTGCGGTGCCGCTGCTGAGCAGCTCGTCGAGCGCGTCCGACTCGAAGTCGCGCATCGAGCCGCCGCCGAGCGAGACGACGTGGCGCGCGGTCAGGACGTGGTAGAGGATCAGCAGCTGCACGACTGCGAGCGCGTCGGAGCGGTGAAGCTCGGTGCCGATCGTGAACTCGCCGAGAGCCTGCTGGCGCAGATGGCTCGCGAAGTGCATCCGCTCCCAGATCGCTTCCTCGATCTGCTTGGCCCGCTCCGGCCGGATCCGGCCCGGAACGTAGAGCTCCTGACCGCCTGTGACCATGCTCAAGACGAGCCCGTCATCCTCGCCCTCGGCGACGACGCCGCTCAGGTCGGGATGGGGAAGCGTGTCGCGCAGCGTGAGCTTCGCGTCGAGATGCTCGGGATCGGTGTCGCTCGGCTGGAACGCGATCACGATGTCGGCCTGATGACGCTGGGGCCGGATGAAGGCGTCCGAGTCGGGCTCGCGGCGGTCGAGCTCTGCCAGCACCTGGTCGGTCGTGTACCCGCGGCGTGAGCAGTCGCGCTGCACCTTCCAGGCGCGCCGCAGCTCCTCCGGCGGATCGAGATAGACGCGCACGTCGAACATGTCCCGCAGCTCGGGGTTGTAGAAGGCGAGCAAGCCCTCGGTGACGACGAACCGCTTCGGCGCCATGTAGTCAGGCGGGCCGAAGGTGCCGTCGGTGTGGCCGTAGGTCGGCTTCATGACCGCCTCGTTGTTGCGCAGGTGCCTCAGGTGCTGCGCGAGGATGTCGAGGTGGTTGCAGTCGGGGTGGAGCGGCGTGATGTTCCGCTCGGCCCGCTGCTTGCGGTCGTACGAGTGGTAGTCGTCCGTGCAGAACGCCGTGATCTGATCCTCACCGAGGACACGCACGAGGCCGCGCGTGACGGTGGTCTTTCCGGATCCGGAATCGCCGACGATTCCGAGCATGACTGGGCGAGGCATTGCGCCAGGATACCTTGCGACGCTCTCGGGGTTCCCGTTAGGCGACGGCGGCCGCGAGGGCCTTGTACATCGCGGGCGGATCCGGGGCCCCAAACACGCTCGAGCCGGCGACGAACAGGTCCGCCCCGGCGTCGCGTGCGCCCTCGATCGTGTCGAGGGAGATGCCTCCGTCGACCTCGAGCGTGACGTGGTCCGGGATCAGCGAGCGGAACTGCGCGATCCGGGTCGTCGAGGTCGGGATGTAGGCCTGTCCGCCCCAACCGGGATTGACCGTCATGCAGAGGCAGAGATCGATCAGCTCGACGAGCGGCTCGACCGCCGAGACGGGGGTGCCCGGGTTGATCGAGACTCCCGCCAGGCAGCCCGCCTGCCGGATCATCCCGAGCGCGCGGTGAATGTTCGGCGTCGCCTCGGGATGGATCGTGATCACGTCGGCGCCGGCCT
>DASZPQ010000105.1:0-31351 GCA_035550275.1 Gaiellaceae bacterium
AGCCAGGGGTGCCGCTCCTCCTCGCCGACGTTCATGTCGCCTCCGAACACGAGCACCGCGTCGAACTCGCCCGCGGGCCGTGCTTCCTTGCGGATGTCCCACTCGACGAGCTCGTGTCCGGCGTCGACGATCACGTCGCCGAAGAGCTCCGAACGGACGAGCGGGCCGTGGGTCACCGAGAGCACGCGCACGGCTCAAACGTACCGATCCGGGTCCAACCGTAGAATCGCCGTATGGACACGCGCCCCATCGGGGTCTTCGACTCGGGCGTCGGTGGCCTCACTGTGCTCCACGAGTGCCTCGTCACGATGCCGAACGAGGACTTCGTCTATCTCGGCGACCACGCGCGGCTGCCATACGGGCCACGGCCCCTTCCCGAGATCCGCCGGTTCGCGCACGAGATCGCCGGCTACCTCGCGGCGCAGGACGTGAAGCTGATCGTCGTCGCCTGCAATGCCGCGACCTCGGCGGCGCTGCCGGAGCTCCAGGCGGCCTTGCCGCTGCCCGTCGTCGGCGTGATCACGCCGGAGGCCTACGCCGCTGTTCGAGCCACGCGCAACCGGCGAATCGGGCTTCTGGCAACGCAGGCGACGGTGACGGCAGGCCGCTACGAGTCGCTCGTCCGCTCGTTGGACGCAGGCGTCCGGTTCACGTCCGTTGCCTGCCCGGCGCTCGTGCCGCTGATCGAGAGCGGGGAGCAGACGGTGGACGCGGTGCAGGAATACGCCGCGCCGTTGAAGGAGGCCGGCTGCGACACCGTCATTCTCGGCTGCACCCACTATCCGCTGATCCGGCCGGTGCTGCAACGCGTGTTCGGCCGCGACGTGACGCTGATCTTCTCCGCCGAGGAGCTCGCCCGCGAAGTCGCGGACACGCTGACCCGGAAAGGCTGGGAGAACGACCGTGCCCGGACCGGCGACTATCGTTTCCTCACCACTGGTGATCCTGAGCTCTTCCGCGCCCATGGCGAGCGTTTCCTCCAGCTCCCACTCACGGATGTCAAGCGAGTTTCCGTCACCGAGCTGGAACGAGCGGCAGCGTGAGTCGTAATGACGGCCGCAAGCCGGATCAGCTCCGCCCGGTTGTCGCCGACCCAAGCTTTCTCGAGCAGCCACACGGCGTCGTCCTCTGGTCGCAGGGCAAGACGCGCGTGCTCTGCACCGCCTCCGTCGGCGAGGGCGTGCCGCGCTGGCTCTTCCGCTCCGGCCGCGGCTGGATGACTGCCGAATATTCGCTCCTGCCTGCCTCGACCGGCGAGCGGACCGAGCGCGAAGCCGCCCGAGGCAAGCAAGGCGGGCGGACGGTCGAGATCCAGCGCCTGATCGGTCGCGCGCTGCGCGGGATCGTCGACTTCGAAGCGCTCGGCGAGCGCACCGTCTACCTCGACTGCGATGTCCTCCAGGCCGACGGCGGCACGCGCTGTGCCGCGATCTGCGGGGCCTACGTCGCGGCCGCCCGTGCGCTCGACCGCTTCGGGCTCTCGAAGGCGCTGACCGGCTCGATCGCGGCGGTCTCGGTCGGCGTCGTGAATGGAGAGTCGTTGCTCGACCTGGACTACTCGGAAGACTCGAACGCCGACGTCGACCTGAACGTCGTCATGACCGGCGACGGCCGCCTCGTCGAGGTACAGGCGACCGCCGAGAAGGTCCCGTTCGACCGCGCCCGGCTCGATGACTTGCTCGACTTGGCGACGGCAGGAATCGAGGAGCTCGCGCTCTTCCAGCAAGAAGCCATCGCGGTACCCGCTGCGTGAAAGCGCAGCTCGCCTCGCAGAACCGGCACAAGCTGGAGGAGCTGCAGGAGTCACTGCCCGGCTGGCAGCTCGATTTGCTCCCCGCCACGGACTATCCGCCCGAAGACGGCGAGACCTACCTCGACAACGCCCGGATCAAGGCGCGATTCGGCCGCACGGTCGGCGAGCCCGGCGCCTGGGTGCTCGGCGAGGACTCGGGCATCGAGTCCGACGCGCTGAACGGTGAGCCCGGTCTCCACTCGGCGCGCTGGGCGCCGGGTCGCGATCAGGCGGATGCGCTCGTCGAGCGGCTCGCCGGCGAGACGAACCGGCGCGCCCGCATGGTCACCGAGCTCGTCGCGATCTCGCCGGCCGGCGAGGAGCTCCGTGGCTCAGGCGTTCTCGAGGGAACGCTGACGACCGAGAAGCGCGGCTCGACCGGGTTCGGGTACGACCCGATCTTCATTCCCGACGGCTACGAGCAGACGGTCGCCGAGCTCGGCGACGCGTGGAAGCACGAGCATTCGCATCGAGCCCGAGCCGCGCAGGCGCTTCTCAGGGAATACGCCGCGCGCGGTGGAAGTTGATCTCGGCGCCGAGCACGATCACGTTCGCCATCACGTAGAGCCAGACAAGCAGAACCGCAGGTCCGGAGAGCGTCTGCAGCACCGGGTTGTGCTTCGAGATCCGGACGTAGATCGGCAGCACCTGGAAGGTCGCCTCGAGCGTGATCGCCGCCGCGATCGCTCCCGGCAGCACCTCGCGCCAGGTCAGGTCGGCATTCGTGAGCACGTAGTACGCCGTCGCGAGGAAGACGAAGATCCCGAGCGCCGAGACGCTGATCGAGACGATGTTGGCGAAAATCGCGTTGTCGCTGAAGCCCGCGTACCGCTTCAGGATGTCCGACCCGGAGACGCCGATCACGAGCGACACGAAGAGCGAGACGAGCGAGCCGACCATCATCATCGTGGCCAGCGCCTTCCCGTGCAGCCAGCCCCGGTTGGGCCGCCCGTAGACGATGTTGAAGGCGCTCTCGAGGACGCTGAAGAACGACAGCGACGACCAGAGGAGGAAGCCGGCGCCCACCAGGCCGAGGGTCGCCGCATTCGATTGGATCCGCTGCACCGCGGTCAAGATCGAGTCGAACGACGTGCTCGGGAAGGTGCGCTTCAGCTCGTGGACGAAGAACGATCCCTGGTTCGCCTGATGCGCGAAGCCGAGCAGCGCAAGCGAGAGGAAGAGCAGCGGCACGAACGAGAGCAGCGCGAAGTACGCGATCATCGCCGCCAGGTGCGTCCCACGATCGGCGAAGAACTTCCGCAGCATTGCGCCCATCAACTTCCTCCCAGGAAGCACATCGACCCCGCAGTATGCTCCGACCGTGGATGCGACTCAGGCGCTAGCCGACTTGACGGAGATCTCCTCGCAGATCGTGCACGCCACGATCGTCGACGGCGACGGCTCGGTGCTCGCGACCACGATCGCGGCAGAGAGCGTCAGCCGGAGCTTCGCGAACGGCGTGACAAAGCTCGTCGAGGAGGCCGGCCAGGCGGGGAGCTCGCGCGGGCTTGTCGGCCTCGCCCAGTTCGAAGCGGCAACGCTCGAGGGCAGCGTCTTCGTCGTCCGGCGCGGCGCCAGGGTGATCGCGGCGACGACCCGCCCCGACCCCACGGTCGGGCTCGTCTTCTACGACCTGAAGCACTGCCTGCAAAGCATCGACGAGGCGCCGAAGCGCGCATCGCGCGCCAGAAAGAAGATCGATGGCGAAGCGTAAGGTCGTCACAGGCCTGCTGTTCGCCGCCGGCTCGCTCGCGGGCTCGCTGCTCTATCGCCGGCGCACCGTCCGGCAGCGGGAGCGAGTCGACCTCTTCGCGGAAGACGGCTCGATGGTCTCGCTCGCCGACGGATCGCCTGAGGCCACGGAGCTGCTCTCGCTCGCACGAACGCTGATCGCAGCGAACGGCCAATGAGCAGCGACCTGATCGGAGCAATCCGCGACGCCGCGTATCTGGAGGGCGATTTCGTCCTCCGCTCCGGTAAACGGAGCACGTACTACCTCGACAAGTACCGCTTCGGCACCCGGCCTGACCTGCTCGGCCCGATCGGTGAGGCGATCGCAGGCGCCGTGCGGGAATTCGAGCCTGACGCGGTTCGGATCGCCGCGCCGGAGCTTGGCGCGGTCTCGCTCGCCGCGGCCGCCTCGCTCTCCGGCGGACTGCCGTTTGTGATCGTCAGAGGCGCCGCAAAGGCGTATGGCACCTCAAATCGCATCGAAGGCGCATTCGAGCCCGGCGAGCTCGTTTGCCTGGTCGAAGATGTCGTCACCGTCGGCGGAGCCGCGATCGGAGCGGTCGAGGCGCTCCGCGAGGCAGGCTTGCGAGTCTCGACTGCGATCTGCGTCGTCGACCGCGAAGAAGGCGGCGCCGATGCCCTCGCCCGAATCGGCGTTCGACTGCGCCCGCTCTTCCGGGCCTCGGAGTTCCAGACCGCGACGTAGCCCGCATGGTTGAGCGATATCCGGAAGGATTGTTAGGGTGTTTGTCCAAGGTCTAGACCACAGCAGTTTCAACGAGGAGGAAGGCTTTGACGAAGCAGGAGTTCATCCAGAAGGTCGGCAACAAGAGCGGCTTGTCGAACCGCGACGCGGGTAAGGCCGTCGACGCCTTCTTGGAGTCGATCACCGAGACGCTGAAGAGCGGAGACTCGGTCAACTTCACGGGCTTCGGGAAATTCTCAGCCGCCGCACGGGCCGCCCGCCAGGGTGTCAACCCGCGTACAGGCGAGCGTGTCCAGATAGCCGCGACGACGGTTCCCAAGTTCAGTGCCGGTAGCCAGCTCAAGGCAGCGCTGAAGAGCTAGGAGCCTCAAGTACGAGTTTTTCACCGAGGGCCGCCATCGTGCGGCCCTCGGTCTTTCGCCCACTAAGCTGAAACGATGGCGACCACGACGCAGACCTTCGCCGACCGGCTCGCAGCCGAGGTAGAACGGAAACGCAGCCAGCTCGTCGTCGGCCTCGACCCGCAACCGGAGCTCCTTCCCGTCGAGCTCGGTGGAGACGTCGCCCGCTTCTGCTGCGGGATCGTCGATGCGGTTGCCCCCCATGCGGTCGCGGTCAAGCCCCAGCTCGCGTTTTTCGAGGCGCTCGGCAGCGAGGGGATGGCAGCGTTCGAGGAGGTCTGCCTCTACGCGAGGCGGGCCGAGCTGCTCGTGATCGCCGACGGCAAGCGCGGCGACATCGGCTCGACCGCGCGCGCCTATTCGGCTGCCTACCTCGAAGGCGAGGAGCCCCGAGCAGACGCATTGACTGTGAACCCGTGGCTCGGCCGCGAGTCTGTCGAGCCCTACCTTGCTGCGGCGAGACGCTACGGGGCCGGGATCTTCTGCATCGTGAAGACGTCGAACGCGGGCGGCGACGTCCAGGACGTGACGCTTTCGGACGGCCGCCCGATGTGGCATCACGTCGCGAAGCTCACCGCCGAATGGGGCGAAGACCTCGTCGGCGAATGCGGGCTCTCATCGGTCGGAGCGGTCGTTGGCGCGACTCATCCGCGCGCGGTCGGTGAGGCGCGGAAGCTGATGCCGCAGACGGTCATCCTCCTGCCCGGCGTCGGAGCGCAAGGTGCGAAGCCGGCCGATCTCGCCCGCGCATTCACGAGTGGCCCCGCGAGCGCCCTTGTGAATGCGTCGCGCTCGGTGATCTTCGCCCACCGGGACTCGGGCCGGGATTTCCGTGAGGCGGCGGGTGCCGAGGCAGCTCGCATCAAGCAAGAAGTCTGGGCCGTCTCTGGCTGGTAAGAGCATGGCGCCGCGCGCGTGGAAACCCTTTGCGGCGCCGGCGGCGTTCCTGCTCGTCGTGACGATCGTGGTGCTGATCTTCCACAGCTCGCTGCGCGGCGGCCACACGAGCTCGAGCCCGACCACGACCTCGAAGCAGACGCCAGCCGCGCCCACGCCGAAGACCTACATCGTGCGGCCCGGCGACACGCTTGCTTCAATTGCAGCGAAGACCGGCGTCGGCAAGGCGCGGCTCGCGACGCTGAACCCGAAGGTGCAACCGACCTCGCTGTTCATCGGCGAGAAGATCAAGCTCCGATGAGATGGCTGACCCTCACTCTGGTGCTCTTCTGCCTCGCTGCGACCAACGCTGCTGTCGCGAGGCCCGCAACGCCAATCGAAGCGAATGCGCGCGCCTGGTTGATCGAGAACCCTGCGACCGGTGAGGTCCTGGCGTCGCACGACGCAGACGAGCAGATGCCGATCGCCTCGATCACGAAGTTGATGACCGTGCTCGTGGTCCTCGAGCACAAGCAGCTTTCGGATCTCGTGACGGTCGACCCGCGCGTGACGACGGTGGGGCAGGAGAGCATCGATCTCCGGGCAGGCGAGCAGATCACGGTGCGCGACCTGCTCAAAGGCGCTCTCATCCAGTCGGCGAATGACGCCGCCGACGCGCTTGCGCTCTCGGTCGCGCCGAGCTTCCCGGCGTTTGCGGTGCTGATGAACGCGAAGGCGCGCGAGCTCGGCCTGACGCATTCCCACTTCGTCCGGCCGGATGGCCTCGACGCCCCTGGCGAGTACTCGACCGCGACGGACGTGCTCAGCCTGGCTCTGGACGCGATGCGCCTCCCGGTTGTCCGCCAGGACGTTGCCATGAGCACCGCCACGATCTCCGGCGACCGGACGCTTCACACCTGGAACGACGTGATGGGGATCCTGCCCGGTGTGTTCGGGGTCAAGACCGGTCACACAGACGAGGCCGGCTGGTGTCAGGTGGCGGCGATTCATGGGCAGGGCGGGCTGACGATCTACACGGTCATCCTCGGGAGCCCGTCGGAATCGCAGCGCGACGCGTCGCTCGAGAGCCTGCTCGAATGGGGCCTCGACCAGTACCGGGTCGTCGACGCGATCAGCGACGCGCGCATCTATGCGCAGGTCGCGCTTCCGTACGGCAAGAAGCCACTTGGGCTCGTCGCGCAGAGCTCGCTGCTGACCGCGGCGCGGATCGGGCTCCCGCTTCAGGAGCGCGTTCTGGCGCCCACGGCAATCTCGCTGCCGGTCACGGCGGGCCAGGTGATCGGGCATGTCCAGGTCCTGGCAGGCACGAAGCTCGTCGGTGAGCGCCCCCTTGTCGCCGCTCGTTCCGTCGCTCGGCCAGGTGTGGCCAAGCGGGTAGGTTTTTATGCGCAGCGGACCGTCCACAACGTGCTCCGCGCCCTCCAGTGATCATCACCGTCACGCTCAACGCCGCGTTTGCGCGCACGATCACCGTCCCGAACTTCCAGCGAGGACAACGTCACCGCGCGAGCCCAGGGCTTCCGCTCGCCGGCGGAAAGGGGATCAACATCGCCCGCGCGCTGAAGACGCTCGGGGTGCCGGTCGTCGCGACAGGGCTCGCGGGCGGCCAGGCCGGGCTCCGCATCATCGAGCGCCTCACCGGCGAGTCGATCCTGAACGATTTCGTCCGGATCGAAGACGAGTCGCGAACCTCGACGGCAGTCGTCGATCCGACCAGCAACCAGTACACGGAGATCAACGAGTGGGGCCCGACGGTGAAACCGGAGGAGCTCGAGTTCCTGCTCGAGAAGCTGCATTACCTCTCGCAGGGCGCGCAGCTCGTCGTGTTCGCCGGCTCGCTGCCGCGCAATGTGGCAGAGCCGTTCTACGCCGAGGCGATTCACGATCTGGCCCGCCGCCAGATTCCCGCGGTGCTCGACAGCGAGGGCGAGCCGCTCCGCTTCGGCGTCGAGGCCGAGCCGTTCCTCGTCTCGCCGAACCAGCAGGAGGCCGAGGCGCTCGTCGGCCAGGAGTTCTACGACGACGAGGACTTCCAGCTCGGGCTCGACCGGATCGCCGAGCTCGGCGCCCGGAACGTGATCATCACCTCCGAGGCCGGCTGTGTCGCGCTGTTCCGCGACGGCCGCGAGACACAGCGGTTTCGCGCGACCGCTCCGCACGTCGATCCGGTCTCAGCGGTCGGCTCGGGCGATGTCCTCCTGGCCGCGTTCCTTGCCGCTCACGTCGCCGGACGCTCGCGTGAGGATTGTCTCCGGAGTGCCGTCGCGGCAGGGGCCGCCGCGACGCTCGAGCTCGGGGCGGGCCGCTTCGATCCCCGCCAGGCGCGCCGCCTCGAGGCCGGGGTCGAGGTCTCGCAGCTCGCACCGGCCGTCGCCTAGCCACGCCGTCACTCGGCGCCGGTATCGTTCGTTCATGGACGTTGAGAGGTTCTCGGTCGAGTCGGAAATTTCTCGGTCCGAGAAGTTCGGCAAGGAGGGCCTCACCTTCGACGATGTCCTCCTCGTCCCAGCCGAATCCTCCGTCCTTCCGAACGCCGTCTCGACCGCGACCCGGCTGACGCGGACGATCGCGCTGAACGTGCCAGTCGTCTCGGCCGCGATGGACACCGTCACCGAGGCGCGCATGGCGATCGCGCTCGCGCGCGAGGGCGGCATCGGGATCGTGCACCGGAACCTCTCGATCGACGAGCAGGTCGCCGAGGTCGACAAGGTCAAGCGCTCCGAGTCCGGCATGATCGTCGAACCGCTGACGCTGCCCCCGAGCGCACTGGTTGCGGACGCGATCGAGCTGATGGAGCACTACCACGTCTCCGGCGTCCCGATCACCGAAGACGGCCGGCTCGTCGGCATCCTCACGAACCGCGACCTCCGCTTCGAGCAGGATACGAAGCAGGCCGTCTCGGCGCTGATGACCTCCGAAGGGCTCGTCACGGCGCCGATCGGCACGACGCTCGCCGAGGCGGAGAAGCTGCTCCACCGCCACCGGATCGAGAAGCTCCCGGTCGTCGACTCCGACGGCGTGCTCAAGGGATTGATCACGGTCAAGGACATCCAGAAGCGGATCGAGTTCCCGCTCGCGACGAAGGATCAGCAGGGCCGGCTTCGCGTCGGCGCCGCGGTCGGTGTCGGGCCCGACGCCTTTACCCGGGCGCAGGCGCTCGTCGAGGCCGGTGCGGACGTGCTCGTCGTCGACACGGCGCACGGCCACTCCCGTGGGGTGATCGAGATGGTCGCCCGGATCAAGGGTGTCTCCGGCGAGTTCGAGCTGATCGCGGGCAACATCGCCACCGCCGAGGCGGCCGAGGCGCTGATCGACGCCGGCGCGGACGCCGTGAAGGTCGGAATCGGCCCGGGCACGATCTGCACGACCCGAATCGTTGCGGGCGTCGGCGTTCCTCAGATCACGGCGATTCACGATGTGTCCGAGGTGACCGCACGGCACGGCGTTCCGATCATCGCCGACGGCGGGATCACGTCCTCCGGCGACGTTGCGAAGGCGATCGCCGCCGGCGCAGACAGCGTCATGCTCGGCTCGTTCCTGGCCGGGACGGACGAGGCTCCAGGAGATGTCGTCTTCGCCCAGGGCGAGCGGTACAAGGAGTACCGGGCAATGGGCTCACTTGGCGCGATGCGCGCCCGCGGCTACTCGAAGGACCGCTATTTCCAGGGCGACGTCGAGGATGTCGACAAGCTCGTCCCCGAAGGGATCGAGGCGCGCGTTCCGTACAAGGGCGCCCTCAGCGGCGTGCTCTACCAGCTGGTCGGCGGCCTCCGGGCAGCCATGGGCTACACCGGCGCGCCCACGATCGACGCCCTGAAGTCGGCCCGCTTCGTGAAGATCACCGGCGCGGGCCTCCGCGAGTCCCATCCGCACGACATCACGATCACCAAGGACGCTCCGAATTACCGGCGTAGCTGACCGTGGCTCCGGCGCCGGCCAAGCCGGGCCCTCCGCCTCACACCGGCAGCGTTGCCGCCACCGCAGTGTCCTCGATCGACTCCGTCAAGCCTCCGTCGATGACCGCCGCAGCTGAGGTGATCGAGCTCCGTCCGGAGCCGCTCCCCGAGGAGCGCCCGGTGCTGGTGATCGACCTCGGCGGTCAGTACGCGCAGCTGATCGCGCGGCGCGTACGCGAGGCCAGGGTCTATTCGGAGCTCGTCCCACACGGCATCAGCGCCGACGAGGTTCGCCGTCGGAAGCCGGTTGGATTGATCCTCTCCGGCGGAGGCGCCTCGGTCTACGCGGAGAGCTCGCCGCACATCGATCCTGCGATCTACGAGCTCGGCATCCCGACGCTCGGCATCTGCTACGGCATGCAGCTGATGGCCCTCGACTTGGGAGGCCAGGTCGATCGCACGGGCACATCCGAGTTCGGGAAGACCGAGCTGAGCGCCTCGGACGGAATGCTCTTCCACGACCTGCCGCAGGAGCAGACCGTCTGGATGTCCCACGGCGACAGCGTTGTCGCCGCACCGGCGGGCGCGCGCGTCGTCGCCGGCTCGCAGGCGACGCCGATCGCCGCGTTCGAGGATGACGAGCGCAAGCGGTACGGCGTGCAGTTCCACCCGGAGGTGGTGCACACGCCCCACGGGCAGGAGGTCTTGAAGAACTTCCTCTACGGCATCGCCGGCGCAACGCCGACGTGGACGCCGGCCGCAGTGATCGAGGAGCAGGTCGAGCGGATCCGCGCGCAGGTCGGGAACGAGCGCGTGATCTGCGGCCTCTCCGGAGGCGTCGATAGCGCCGTCGCCGCACTGCTCGTCTACAAAGCGATCGGCGATCAGCTCACATGCGTCTTCGTCGACCACGGCTTCCTGCGCAAGGGAGAGGCTGAGCAGGTGATCGAGGCGTTCGCCGGCCACTTCCACGTTCCGCTCGTGCACGTCGCCGCGCAGGATCGCTTCCTCGAGAAGCTCGCCGGGGTCAGCGAGCCCGAGGAGAAGCGCAAGTTGATCGGCACCGAGTTCATCCGCGTCTTCGAGGAGGAGGCGCGGAAGCTTGGTGACGTCGGCTGGCTCGTCCAGGGAACGCTCTACTCGGACGTGATCGAGTCCGGCGGCACCGACGGGGTCGCCGCCAAGATCAAGAGCCACCACAACGTGGGCGGGCTTCCAGCCGACATGAAGATGAAGCTGGTCGAGCCCCTTCGGCTGCTGTTCAAGGACGAGGTTCGCCGGGTCGGCGAAGAGCTCGGCCTCCCCGAGCGGTTTGTCTGGCGCCAGCCGTTCCCGGGCCCCGGGCTCGCGATCCGGATCATCGGCGACGTGACGGCAGAGCGGCTCGAGACGCTGCGCGAGGCGGATGCGATCCTCCAGGAAGAGGTTCGCCGCGCCGGGCTCTACCGCGAGCTCTGGCAGTCGTTCGCCGTGCTGCCCGCCATTCGCTCGGTCGGCGTTCAGGGCGACTCGCGTACCTATGGTTACCCGATCGCGATTCGGGCGGTGACCTCCGACGACGCGATGACCGCCGACTGGGCGCGCTTGCCCTATGACCTGATCGAGCTCGTCTCGACGCGGATCGTGAACGAGATCCCCACGGTCAACCGGGTCGTGCTCGACGTCACGTCGAAACCTCCGGCCACGATCGAATGGGAGTAAAGGGCAGCCCTAACTGAACGAAGCCTCGCAGCGGTTCGCGAAGCATCGTTCAGTTAGAGCCTTCGATTCGACTACGGGCCCCATCCAGTGTTCGCAAAAAGACCTGCGAGCGTGAGGAGGCCGGCTACGAGTGCATATGCCTTGAACTTCAGCAAAGGAATCACCTCCCTTCCGGAGTGCTTGATTTCGAGTCGCGTTCGAGTTACGGGCCCCAGCCGGTGTTGGCGAAGAGGCCTGCGAGCGTGAGCAGGCCCGCGGCGAGTGCATATGCCTTGAATGTCATTGCGTTCACCTCCTTTTTCAGGTCGAGTCGACGGGTCGGTTCGGGTGCTACGGGCCCCAGCCGGTGTTGGCGAAGAGGCCTGCGAGCGTGAGCAGCCCGGCGGTGAGTGCATAGGCGTTGAGCTTCATGAGGTTCACCTCCTTTTCAGCGGGAAATTGGCGTTGTTCCTGGTGTTACGGGGCCCCAACCGGTGTTCGCGAACAGGTCTGCGAGCGTCGGCAGTCCGGCCGCAAGTGCGTACGCCTTGAGCTTCACGGGATCACCTCCCTTCACAACTCGGACACCCAGTTCCGTCGTGCTGCCTACAAAAGTAGACTCTCCGGTCGGAAGTCGGAAGCCGTTCCCCCTTGACGATTGTCAATGCGGGCGGCTAGATTGGTGTCTGTGACTGAGCTTGCGGCGCAGGAAACGATTGGCGAACGCCTGAAGCGACTTCGCCTCGAGCGCGGGTTCTCACAGCGGGCGCTTGCCACGCGTGGTGTCAGTTACGCGTACATCTCACGCATCGAGCTCGGCGACCGCGTTCCTTCGATGAAGGCTCTGCGAGTGCTCGCCTTGAAGCTTGGGGTGACGGCCGACTATCTCGAAACAGGGCGCGATCAGCCGGTCTCGGAGACGCGCGCGCTGAAGCTCGGCGAGGCCGAGCTGATGCTCAGGCTCGACGGCGATGTCGCCGTCGCCGAGCGTCTTCTGATCGAAGTTCTCTTTGATGCGGTGCAACACGGAGATACGCGCGACGCCGTCAGGGCGCGTATCAGTCTGGGTCTCGCAGCTGCCGACCAGGGCGATCACGAACATGCGATCGAATACCTCGAGGGCGCGCTTGCTGAGCCGTGGGTGACACCGCTTCTCTTTCCCGACGCGTACGCGACGCTCGGGCACTCCTACATCAGCGCCGGCAGGGGCGCGAGGGCGGCGGCGGATCTCTTTTCGCGCGCGATCGAGGCTCTCGTCGCGGCCGAGCCGATCAACGGCTCGAGTGTCGTGCGGTTTGCGACCTATCTGAGCTATGCACTGTCGGATCTCGGCGACCTCGACGGCGCCCGGGCCGCGATCAACGAAGGGCTGCGCTACACGGCGATCGCGGACGACGACTACACCCGCGTCAGGCTCTACTGGTCGAACGCGCGCCTCGCGGCGCTCAGCGGCGACCACGATCTCGCTCGCTTGAGCATCGACCGCGCGATCGGGCTGCTCTCGTCGACCGAGGACACGGCCCATCTCGGCCGGGCTCATCTGCTTGCCGCCGAGATCGCAACCGATGATGCGGATCTCGATCTTGCCCGCGAGCATCTCGACGCGGCGCAGGCGTACGTCGGCCCGTCAAGCCAGCGCCAGGATTACGCGTGGCTACGCGTCCAGCGCGCGCTCGTGAACGCCCGAACGGGAAACCCGGCAGGAGCGATCGACGAGGCGAGCGAGGCGATTCAGATCCTTGGCGAAGATGGCGACGAGACGCTTCGCGGCTGCGGGCACTGGGCGCTTGCGGAGGCATACGCGGCTGCAGGCGCCACCAGCGCTGCCCGCACAGCCTTCAAGCAGGCCTCCGATCTGATCGCACCGGGCTCGAAGTACTCCGAGAGCTTTGTCGAATCCTGGGCCCGTGTTTTCCCGGCCGATACGCCAGCCGACGTTCGTTAGCGGCGACTTGCTACCATCCGCCGTCTGTGATCGCCTTGGTCACAGCCTTTCCGTATGAAGACTTACAGCGCCAAGACCGGCGAAATCACACGCGAGTGGTACATCGTTGACGCCGAGGGGAAGACCCTTGGCCGTCTTGCGACCCAGATCGCCGATCGCCTGCGCGGCAAGGGCAAGCCGCAGTTCACCCATCACATCGACACGGGTGACTTCGTCGTGGTCGTGAACGCCGACAAGATTGCCGTCACCGGGAATAAGCTCGACTCGAAGATGTACTACCGCCACTCGGGTTACCCCGGCGGTCTGCGCGTCCGCCCGCTGCGTGAGCAGCTCGAGCGGCGCCCCACCGAGGTCCTGCGCAAGGCCGTCAAGGGCATGCTGCCGCGGAACCGCCTCGCGCGCGAGCAGTTGACGAAGCTGAAGATCTACGCCGGTCCCGCCCATCCGCACGAGGCTCAGGCCCCGAAGCCGTTCGAGGTCGCGTGATGGCTGCTCCTGCTCAATATCTCGGCACCGGCAAGCGGAAGACGTCCGTTGCCCGCGTGATCCTTCGCCCCGGCGACGGTCAGACCTGGGTCAACGGCAAGCCGCTCGAGACGTATTTCCCGCGGCTGATGCATCGCACGATCGCGCTCTCGCCGCTGAAGACGACCGAGCTCGTCGGCCAGTACGACCTCCGAGTCCGCGTTCACGGCGGCGGCCCCTCGGGCCAGGCCGGCGCTGTTCGCCACGGCATCGCGCGCGCGCTCGTCGAAGTGAACCCCGATTTCCGCGTCCTCCTCAAGCGCCAGGGCTTCCTGACGCGGGACGCCCGCCAGGTCGAGCGCAAGAAGGCCGGCCTGCACAAGGCGCGCAAGGCGCCTCAGTTCTCCAAGCGGTAGGACCTTCGGTTCTCTCCACTTGGTCTTTTTGGCGCGGCTTGCTTTGGCTAAGCGGTGCTTACGCCTCGCAAGACTTGAGGCCAAGCTTCTTTGCGAAGCCGACGGCGGCATCATGGAACGTCTTTGCCTGGCTCACGTCGGCCTGGTAGGAGCCTGGGTCGTTTGAGGCTGCGGCGCTCTTTGCCTGGCGGAAGAGTGCGAGCTCGTTTGCGACAGCCTTCAGCTGAGCGCGGAGCAGTGCCTGGTCGGCCCTCGGTGCTGCGAGCGCGAGCGTCTTTGTTCTCGCGCCTTGGATGATCGCGATCGTCTTCGCGAGATACGTCACGGTCGTCGCGCGCGAGGTTGGAGCCTGCAGCTTGATTGCCTGAGCTGTCTCCGCCGCGCAGATCGCGTTCGCGCGAGCGACGAATGCAGCATGCGTGGGCGTGCCGGCAAGCGCGGTCGATGCCAAGACGAGGGCTCCCGCTGCGGGGGCGAGGAGCCGGGAGGCACGCGGGCGCATGTGGACAGGGTACGTCGCGGCACCCGATCGCCCGTCGGCTGGCCGCTCGTCTCGAAGAGCTCTAGGCTCAGCAGCATGAAACGCAATCGATCCATTCCCGCCTCGACCGTCGTCCCCGTGCTGATCTATCCGGATGTCCGCGAGGCCGTGGCCTGGCTCGGTGCCGCCTTCGGCTTCGTCGAGCGACTGCAGATTGGGGAGAACCACCGCTCGCAGCTCAATATCGGCGAGGATGGCGCAGTGATCGTCGGTGACGTCCGCGGCGATCGCTCTCCGCCGCGAGCAGGCGAGGTGACGCACTCGGTGCTCGTGCGCGTCGACGACGCGAACGCCCATTGTGCGCACGCGAGAACGCACGGGGCGCGCATCCTCATGGAGCCGACCGATTTCGAGTACGGCGAGCGGCAATACAGCGCCGAAGACTTCGCAGGTCACCAGTGGACGTTTTCCCAGACGCTCGAGGATGTCGACCCTGCGTCATGGGGCGGAACGCTCCGGGTCAGTTAAGCGCAGCCTTACTTTCGGTGACTAGGGTTCCGCGGCGATGGCTCGACGTTACTTCGGGACCGATGGCGTGCGCGGGATCGTTGGCGAGTTTCTCACCGTCGAACTGGTCGAGCGGCTCGGCCGTGCCGCGACATTTTGGACAGACGGCGGGACGGCCTTCATCGGACGTGACACACGCGCGTCTGGCACCGAGCTGGAGGCGGCATTCGCGCGAGGTGTGATCGCGGCCGGGGGCTCTGCGGTGCTCGGCGGCGTGCTCCCGACGCCTGCCGTTGCGTTGCGGGCACTCGACCTCGGAGTCGTGATCTCGGCTTCGCACAACCCGCCGGAGTACAACGGGGTCAAGTTCTTCGATGCGGAGGGCAGAAAGCTCTCTGACGAGTCGGAGGAGCAGATCGAGGCGCTCCTCGACGAGCGCCCGACCGGCGGGCGAGGCGAGATCAAGCACGCGAGCGGAGCGGCCGACACCTACCTCGAGTACGTGCTCGCCCATTTCGGATCGGATCTCTCCGGGCTGCGGATCGCGGTCGATTGCGCGAACGGCGCCTACTCGGGCCTCGCGCCGCGCGCATTCGAGCGCCTCGGCGCAGAGGTGCACGCGATCGGCGACAGCCCCGACGGCACGAACATCAACACCGGCTGCGGCGCGACCGACCTCGAGAGCTTGCAACAAGTTGTTACAAGCGGCGGGTTCGACCTCGGTGTCGCCTTCGACGGGGATGGGGACCGGATGCTCGCCGTGGACGAGACCGGCGCTGCCGTCGACGGCGACCAGATCCTTGCCGTGCTCGCGCTTCAGCTCGGGGTCGACCTGATCGCCGTCACCCAGATGACGAACCTCGGCTTCCACGCCTTGATGCGCGAGCACGGAATTCGCGTGCTCACGACCGATGTCGGAGACCGCTACGTGCTCGACGCGCTCGACGCCGAGGGCGGTGTGCTCGGCGGCGAGCAGTCCGGCCACATCATCTATCTGCGCGATCACCGCACCGGCGATGGTCTCGCCGCCGCGCTGCTCCTTTGCGCCGCGTTGCGCGGCAAGAAGCCGAGCGAGGCATTCGCGGTCATGTCGCGCTGGCCGCAGGTCAAGGAGAACATCCGCGTCGCGTCGAAAGAGCTCACTTCGGCGATCGAGGACGAGGTCGCGCGCGTGAACGCCGAGCTCGGTGTCACGGGCCGCGTTCTCGTCAGGCCGTCAGGGACTGAGCCCTTGATTCGAGTGCTCGCAGAGGCAGAGAATAGAGGGGTCGCAGAGGAGGCCTGTGGTAAGATTGCTGCTCTTGTTCGAACGGAGCTCGGCTGACCGTTTCACTGAAGAAACGGGCTTGCGGCCGGGCTCTTGCTTGTTTGTAGGACGATGTTCATGGGGCACGTCTTGACGGTCATAACCCACACCTAAAGGAGCCTTCGATATGTGTGGAATCATCGGGTACGTCGGGAACCGAGCTTCCAAAGATCTCTTGATCAACGGCCTCGAGCGCCTCGAGTTTCGCGGCTATGACTCGGCCGGAATTGCCCTGCTCGAAGACGACGGACTGGAGTACGTCCGGGCGGTCGGCAATCTCGCAAATCTGAAGCTTGTCGCGGGCCCGAACGGCTCTCACGCGACGACCGGGCTCGGCCACACGCGCTGGGCCACGCACGGCGGCGTGAACGAGGACAACGCGCACCCGCTGACGGGCTGCAACGAGCACGAGCTGGCGATCGTCCTGAACGGGATCGTCGAGAACTACCGCGAGCTGAAGCGGGAGCTCGAGGACGCAGGCCACGTCTTCTCCTCGCAGACCGACGCCGAGGTCGTGGCGCATCTGCTCGAGACCGTCTACGAGGGCGACCTCGTCGAAGCGGTTCGCGCTGTTTACGCGCGCCTCGAGGGCCACTTCACGTTCGTCGTCATTCATCACGGTGAGCCCGACCGCCTGGTCGCGGTTCGCTGCGAGACGCCGCTGGTCGTCGGCGTCGGTGAGGGTGAGAACTTCCTCGCCTCGAACCTGGCCGCGTTTCTCGCCGAGACGCGCCGCGTGATCTACCCCGCGAACGGCGAGATCGTCGAGGTCACGCCGAGCTCGGTGCGGATCGTCAGCGCCGAGGATGGGAGCCCGGTCGAGCTCGACATCCAGGAGATCGACTGGGACGAGGAGGTCGCCCAGCGCGAGGGCTTCGAGACGTTCATGTTGAAGGAGATCTACGAGCAGCCCGAGGGCCTGCGCGAGACGATCGGCGACCGGATTCGCCACGGCGTGCTCGTCCAGGACGGGCTCGGTCTCAGCGAGGACGACATGCGCGAGCTTCGTCGCATCGTGATCGTCGCCTGCGGCACCGCCTACCACGCTGGTGTCGTCGGCCGGTACGTGATCGAGGAATGGGCCCGGGTTCCGGTCGAGCCCGACGTCGCAAGCGAGTGGATCTACCGCAACCCGGTGCTCGACGAGGACACGCTCGTGATCGGGATCTCCCAGTCCGGCGAGACCCGCGACACGATCCAGGCGATGCAGCTTGCCCGCTCGCTGGGCGCTCGCACGGTCGCCATCACGAACCAGATGGGCTCGCAGATCACGCGCGAGGTCGACTCGGTGCTCTACACACGTACCGGCCTCGAGGTCGGCGTGGCCGCGTCGAAGACGTTCTCGGCTCAGGTCTCGTTGATGTACTTGATCGGCCTCGAGCTGGCTCGGCAGCGCGGGACGCTTCCCGAGGGCGAGATCGACTTCATCCTCGACCAGGTCTGGAAGCTGCCCGCGAAGATGCAGATGTTCCTCGACGCCGACCATCCGATCGACGAGATCGCAGAGCGCTTCTACCAGTCGCCCTTCTTCCTCTTCCTCGGCCGCCACATCGGCCTGCCGGTGGCGCTCGAGGGCGCGCTGAAGCTGAAGGAGATCTCCTACATCCCGACCGAGGCGTACTCGGCCGGCGAGATGAAGCACGGCCCGATCGCCCTCCTCGAAGAGGGGACGCCGGTCGTCGTCGTCGCGACCAGGATGAACACGGTCTACGACAAGGTCGTCTCCAATATCCAGGAGTGCCGGGCCCGCGGGGCGCATGTGATCGCGATCGCGACCGAGGGCAACGAGGACATCCAGCACCACGCGAACGACGTGATCTACGTGCCGAAGTCGCCCGCCTTCCTGCAGGCGGCGCTCGCAACGTTGCCACTCCAGTTGCTCGCCTACAAGATCGCCCGGTTGCGTGGATTGAACGTCGACCAGCCGCGAAATCTGGCAAAAACTGTCACGGTCGAGTAAGCGTCACGCTCACCTGTTTGAGGGATTCGCACATTCGGTTTGCGGGACGACGTTTACTTATGTAATCATGCGTGTGTTCCAAACCCGGGTTCCGCGTCGATTCAACGTCACGCATGAGCCCTCGCTCGAGACGGGGCGGTCAGCCGAGTGCCGCAGCTCGCGTAGACCGCCCCGTTCTCCTTTCTGAGGAATCCTGTCTAGGCCGCCTGGTCGACGGCCGCGTCGCCGGTGACCTCGCGAGCGGTCTCGACGAAGGCATGCGCGGCGCGTGAGTGATAGCGATCCGCGTGCCAGGCGATCCCGACTGAGCGCGGCGCGATGCCGGCTGCGAGCTCGACGATGCGAACCGAGTCGTTCCCTGCGTCGACGGTGAGTCGCGGCACGAGCGCCACGCCGATCCCGGCGCCCGCGAGACCCTGCACGACGCCGTTGTCATCGGAGCGGAAGACGAATTTCGGCTCGTGACCCGTCGCGTGGAGCTGGTCGACGACCAGGCTCGTGGCGCGGCAGTGGTGGAACCCGATCAGCGGTTGCTGAGCGATCTCCGGCAGCGTCGGCGGCCGCCTGCCGCGCGCAAAGGGCGAGTCGGGAGACGTGATCAGGACGTAGTCGTCGCGCAGCAGCTCGATCGTCTCGAGTGACGGATGCACGAGCGGAAGCTGCACGAACGCGAGATCCAGGTCCCCGCGCTCGACGAGCTCTGCCAGCACATCGTCGTCGTGCGACTCGACCAGCCCGATCTCGACCTTCGGCCAGGCGCCCGTGAAGCGGCGCATCACCTCCGGCAGGATCTTCGCGCCGACGCTCTGGATCGTTCCGACGCGCAGCGATCCTGCCTCACCGGCCGACAGCGCTGCGAGGTCGGCTTGGGCGGCCTGGAGCCGGGCCAGGATCGATGCGGCATGGCGTAGCAGCACGCCGCCGGCTTCGGTCAACGAGACGGCTCGTGGCCCACCGGGCCGGTCGATCAGGCGCTCGCCGACGAGCCGCTCCAGCATCGCGATCTGCTGGCTGACCGCGGACTGGGTGTAGCCGAGCTTTTGGGCGGCTCGTCCAAAGGAGCCCTCGGTTGCAACGGCCTCGAGCGCGGCCAGATGACGCAATTCGACGCCGAGCCAAGTATCAGGTTTCATAATCAATACCAATCATAGGTCGATTTGTACTAATGGTACCGAACCGGCACCATGCTCTTGTGCTCGCAATCATCCTGATCGCATTCGGCGTTTTCGCCTTTGGTGCTCTCACTGTCCGGTACGGCGTCGATTCGCGCCCGGATGAGTCGCAGTACCATCGGCGGAATCTCTAGAGCCGGTTTTCAGTCAGCCGGCGGGCGGCGAAGCCGCTTCGTCTGTGACTGCTGCCGCTTCTCTTCGAGCCGCCGTTCCCGCGAGGCCTTGGTCGGCTTCGTCGCCTGGCGCTTGCGCCTGACCTGAGTCGCCGCTCGCAGCTGCTCGACGATTCGTTCGGTGGCCAGCTCTCTGTTGCGCAGCTGCGAGCGCTCGTCCTGGGCGATTGCGCGAACGACCGGGCCGAGCCGTGCGAGCACTCGACGGCGTTCGGTCTCCGTCAGGCCCTGCGAGCCTTCGACGTCGAAGCTCGCCTCGACGCGAGTTTCGGTCTTGTTTGCGTGCTGGCCGCCCGGGCCGCTTGACCGAGAGAAGCGGAACGCGACTTCGTTCCGAATAAACTCGATCTCCATGGCCGCGATTCTCCTTGACGTCGACGGGGTGCTGCACGTCTCCGGCGAGACGATCCCCGGCGCGGTCGACGCGGTCAAGCGTCTGCGAGCGGCCGGCCACCGGATCCGGTTCGTCACGAATTCAACAACAAAGTCTCGAGCCGACTTGGCGGCGCACTTGCGCGCGATGGGGTTCGCGATCGAGGACGACGAGCTCCAGACCACAGGCGACGTGGCCGCTCGGGCGCTGAAGGGCAAGCGCGTGCTGGCACTGACGATGCCGGGAATCCTCGACGATCTCGGCGGCCTGGAGCTGATCGGGATGAACGCCGACGCCGTGCTGATCGGGGGCGCCGACGAGGGCGAGGAGACCGGCCGCGTCTTCTCGTATCTTAACCTCAACCGCGCCTTCCTCGAGCTTCAGGCCGGCGCAGAGCTGTATTGCCTGCACAAGAACCGCTGGTGGCAGACCAGCGACGGGCCGCGCCTCGATGCGGGAGCGTTCGTGGCGGGCCTCGAATGCGTGGCCGATCTCGAAGCGACGGTGCTTGGCAAGCCGAGCCCCGAGTACTTCGCCGCCGCGCTCGAGGCGATCGACGCCGATGCCGAGCTCGCGTGGATGGTCGGCGACGATCTCGACGGCGACGTCGTCGGCGCGCAGCGCCACGGGATCCGGACGGTGCTCGTGCGCACGGGCAAGTTTCGCCCCGACGACCTGGAGCACACCGGCGTCGTCCCCGACGGGATCATTTCGTCGATCGCGCAGCTGCCCGACTGGCTCGAGCAGAACCCGTGACCGCTCTGCGGGTCGGCATCGACCTGATCGAGATCGAGCGCGTGCGCCAGGCGCTCGACCGGCACGGCGACGGCTTTCGCGAACGCTGCTTCACAGAGGCTGAGCGCGAGTACTGCGACTCGAAGCCGAACCCGGCACAGCATTACGCCGGCCGGTTCGCGGCGAAGGAAGCAGTCGGCAAGGCGCTCGGGTCCGGTGTCTACTTCACCTGGAAGGAGATCGAGATTCGCGGCCGTCCGAAGCCCGGCGTCTTCCTGACGGGCCGCACGGCAGCGTGGTCGGAGAAGATCGGCGCCGGCCGGATCGAGCTCTCGATGACCCATTCGCGCGAGTTGGCGGCCGCAGTTGCTGTTGTGCTCGACGCTGATGGATCGCCGGACGTCGTTCGGCCGGAGCCGGGCTCGGCCCGGCGGGAGGCCACGAACACGTGATGACGCCTGCGACAAAAGGAGGGGGACCATGGGGGAACCATGGGTTCCCCCATGCTGGATGACGCATTCGCGCGAGTTGGCGGCCGCCGTGGCTGTCATCCTCGAGGAATGAGTCTCGAACCGCTGCTGACCGCCGACGAGACGCGGCGGGCCGAGGAGGCGCACGAAGGGCCGCTCGAGGAGCTGATGGAGCGCGCCGGGCTCGCCGTCGCCCAGGTCGTGATCGAGCGTTTCCCGGGCCGAGTCGCCGTGGTCTGCGGCGGCGGGAACAACGGCGGCGATGGTCGTGTCTGCGCGCGCGTGCTGAGAGAGGCGGGGCGCGACGTGACGCTCGTCGAAGGGTTCGGCGAGCTCGGCGAGCCGGATGTGATCGTCGACGCGATCCTCGGAATCGGCCTGCGCGAAGCGCCGCGCGAGGACGTCGCGCGCATGATCGATTTGATCAACGCAGCCGGAAAGCCGGTCATCGCAGTCGATGTTCCTTCCGGCGTGAACGCCTCGAACGGCGAGGTTCCGGGCGCGGCCGTCCGTGCGTCGGTCACGGTCACCTTCGGCGCGGCGAAGGTCGGCCTCGCAATCGCGCCCGGCCGGTTCCATGCCGGCTCGGTGCACGTCGCCGCGATCGGCCTCGACGTTGTCGATCACGAGCATGCCCTTGTCCCGGCGAGCGCGCTCGCCAGGATTCCGCGCAAGACGGGGGAGAGCTCGAAATACCGAGCCGGGTCGGTGCTGATCGTCGGCGGCTCGCCTGGCCTCACCGGCGCGCCGATGCTGTCCGCGCTCGCTGCATTTCGAGCCGACGCTGGCTACGTCACAGTCGCAGCTCCGGAGTCGGCGCTGCCTGCACTCGAGGCGCGTCTGCTCGAAGCGGTCAAGTGGCCTCTGCCGGAAGACGCTGCCGGTCGGCTCTTGCCGCGGGCGGCCGATTCGGTGCTCGAAGCGGCGGCGAGGGCCGACGTGGTCGCGATCGGGCCGGGGCTCGGTCGGAGCGACGGAACGCGCGAGCTCGTGCGCGTCCTGCTGGAGCGCCTCGAGACACCGGTCGTGCTCGACGCGGATGCCCTCTGGGGCCTGGATCCATTCGAGCGTCGACCCGCGACGGTCCTGACGCCGCATGCGGGCGAGCTCGCGCGGCTGCTCGGCGTCGAGTCGCGCGAGATCGACGCGCACAGGCTCCAGTCGGTGCGTCGCGCCGCATCGCTGTTCGGCTCCGTGGTGCTGCTGAAAGGGACTGACACGCTCGTCACGGCTCCGCGGGAGGGAATCCTCGTCGCGGCGTACGGCTCGCCCTCACTGGCCACAGCGGGCACCGGAGACGTTCTCACGGGCGTCGTCGCCGCGTTCCTCGCAAAAGGTGTCGAGCCGCGCTTCGCAGCCGCAGCGGCAGCTGTGGCGCACGGCGTGGCCTCGCGGCTCGTCGAGAACCAGCCGGGACTGATGGCGAGCGACCTGCTGCCGGGGATCCAGCGCGCGCTTGGTGGCGAGGGCTCACAGCTCCAGCCTCTAGCCTGAGGCATGGCCCGCAGCGAGATCAAGATCGACCTCGGGGCGCTGCGCCGGAACGTTCGGACGCTGCGGCGGATCGTCGCGCCGGCCGAGCTGTGGGCCGTCGTCAAGGCGAACGGCTACGGCCACGGCGCCTTCGATTGCGGTGGCGCGGCGCTGAGCGAGGGAGCGGCCGCGCTCTGTGTCGCGACGGTTGGCGAAGCGGTTGGCCTCCGCACGGAGTTCCCGGGAGCGCGGATCATCGTCATGGGCCCGGTCTCGCCGCATGAGGTCGCTGCTGCACGAGCGGCGAGCCTCGAGCTCGTGGTCGGCGACGACATTCCCGAGGGCATTCCGGTGCACGTGAAGCTCGACACCGGGATGGGGCGCTGGGGGATCGGAGAGCTCTACAAGCCCGAGCGGACCGTGGTCGGCCTGATGACCCATCTTGCGACCGCGGACACTGACCTCGACTTCGCCCGGGCCCAGCTCGAGCGGTTTCGCGAGGCGACCGCGATCTACCCCGGCTTGACGCGGCACGCCGCAAACAGCGCGGCAGCGTTGCGGCTCCCCGAAGCACGCTTCGACGCCGTGCGCTGCGGGATCGCGCTTTACGGCCTCTCGCCGTTCGGTGGCGACGCGCTCGAGGATGGGCTCGAGCCGGTGCTTTCGTGGACGAGCGAGCTGGCGACGACGAAGCTCTTGGGGCCGGGCGAATCCACCGGCTACGGCCGCCGCTTCATCGCGGAGCGCGAGACGTGGATCGGAATCGTTCCGGTGGGCTACGCCGACGGATTCCGCCGCGATCTCAGCGGCACCGAGGTCAGGGTCGCAGGGGAGCGGCGCCGGGTTGTCGGCACGGTCTCGATGGACGCCTTCGCGGTCGAGCTCGACCGCGAGTTTCCGCCCGGAACACCCGTGACGATCGTCGGTCATGGCGTGCCGCTCGAGGAGCACGCGCGGGTCGCCGGGACGATCACATACGAGCTCGCAACGAGGCTCGAGAGCGGGCCGGCTCGGGCCCGCCGGGTCGTTATCGACTCTTAGCCGAGCGGTTCCGGCGCGCGCGGGCACGCGCGATCGCGCCGGGGAAGAGCGCCTGGAGCCACGCGAACGGGCGGTACCAGCGCGGCACGAAGATCTCGCTCCGGTCTTTCGCGATCGCATCCAGGATTCGCTCGGCCACGAATGGAGGATCGACGTCGAGCTTCCGAAGCGGGAACGGCAGCTTCGTGCGCTGGGGGAATCCCGGCGTCTCGATGAAGCCCGGATTGACCGTGAGCACGGTCGCTCCGCGCGGCGCGAGCTCCATCCCGATCGAGCGCGAGAACGCGATCTGCGCGTGCTTCGAGGCCGAATAGGGCCCGTCTGCGACGGTGCCTGCGACCGAGACCACGTTCACGACCTTCGTCCCCTGCCCGAGCCCGGCCAGGAACGCGCGGACGATCCAGACCGAGCCGAGGTAGTTCGTGTCGATCACCGCTTCGATCCGCTCCGGATCCGTGTCCAGGAAGCCACCTCGTGCGGGAATGCCCGCGTTGTTCACGAGCAGTCCGAGCTCGGGATGGCGTTCGAGCACGCGCGCGGCGGCCGCCTCGACCGACGCGCGGTCGGCGACGTCGCACGCCTCATGCTCGTCCGCGTCTTCGGCGGGACTGCGTGACAGGCCGACGACATGCCAGCCCTGGCCACGGAGGGCGCGGCAGACGGCGGCACCGATGCCGGACGAGGCTCCAGTGACGACAGCGACACGCATCTTCGCCCGACGGTACCCAAGCCGGGTAGAGTCGCGCCGTGTTCGAGGGCAAACGAGGTCTTGTTCTTGGGGTCGCCAACAAGCGCTCGATCGCGTGGGCGATCGCGAAACGTCTCGCCGACGGCGGCGCGCAGCTGGCGTTCACCTACCAGGGGGAACGGATCGAGAGCAACGTCCGCGAGCTCGCCGGATCGGTTTCGAGCCCGCTCATCACTGGATGCGACGTGCGCTCCGACGAGGACATCGCACGTGTCTTCTCAGAGGTCAGCGACGTCTTCGGTGGACAGCTCGACATCCTCGTCCACTCCGTCGCGTTCGCGGCCGCGGAAGACATGGAAGGTCGCTTCACAGACACGCCGCGTGACCGTTTCTGGATGGCGCTCGATATCAGCGCCTACTCGCTCGTCGCCTGCGTGCGTGCCGCAGAGCCGCTGATGGAGGCTGCCGGTGGTGGCTCCGTCGTGACGATGACGTACCTGGGCGGCGAACGAGCGGTGCCGCACTACAACGTGATGGGCGTCGCCAAGGCGACGCTCGACTCGTCGGTGAAGTACCTCGCCTGGGATCTCGGCTCGAAGAACATCCGGGTCAACTCGGTCTCGGCCGGCCCGGTCCGAACCCTGGCAGCGCGCTCGATCGCGGGTTTCCCGACGATGGAGACAATCGTCGAGGAGCGCTCACCGCTCCACCGGGCGATCGATGCAGAAGACGTTGGAGGCGCCGCTGCGTACCTGCTCAGCGACGACGCTCGCAATGTCACCGGTACCACGTTGTTCGTCGACGGCGGGTACCACTCGATGGGCATGTAGAGGCTCGATTCACGCTGGGTCTGGCTCCTGGAAGTAATGGCCCTGGTTGAGATCCTCGATCAGTGCCGGTTGGATCGGCTGCCAGTCGAGCAGCTCCCGGGTGAATGCGCTCGAGGCCGGCGCGTCGGCGCCCAGGAAGCGGGCGAGCCATGAGAAGTGGTCGTCCGCAGCCTCGTGAGGGATTGAGGTGACGGGAAGGTCAAGATGCCGGCCGATCACCTCGGCGATCTCGCGGACCGGCACGCCCTCGTCGGCGACGGCGTGCAACGTCGTGCCGGCCGGAGCGGCTTCAACTGCGAGCCGGAACGCGTGGGCGGCGTCAAACCGGTGGACTGCCGGCCAGCGGTTGGCGCCATTCCCGATGTATCCGGAGACACCGGTGGCGCGCGCGATGGCGATGAGCGTCGCGAGGAAGCCGTGGTCGCCGTCGCCGTGAACGGTCGGCGGCAGCCGCAGAACTGACGAGCGCACGCCGCGGTCGGCGAGCGCCAGTGTGAGCTCTGCGGTCTCGTGGCGGGTTCGCGGGCCTTCGGGGAGAGCTGCGGAGGTCTGGCGGTCGTGCCCGTCGTGCTCCGTTGCGAGCCGTCCTGGAGCAGCGAACAGTGTCCCGGAGGCGATGACGAGTGGACGATCAGAGCCGGCGAGTGCGTCGCCGAACACCTCGACGGCCCGGCGATCGGCATCTGCGGCGCCCTGGAAGTCACCGGTGAACGCGAGGTCGTGCTTGAAAGCGAGGTGGATCACTCCGTCAACGGAGGCTGCGACGTCGCCCAGCGTGTCGAGGTCGTCCAGGGTGCCGCGACGCGACTCGACGCCGGCGCTCGTAAGGGCGGCGGCCGAGGCATCGGAGCGGGCGAGCCCGACAACCTGATGACCGGCGGTGAGCAGCTCCGGGACAACTGCGGAGCCGATCCATCCTGATGCTCCGGTGACAAAGACGCGCATGGCGAATCCTTTCGGTGTTATGACAGTTTCTGACGTCACTCTAGCAAAGTCATGTCAGCTGCTGTCATCAGTACTATTTGCGAAATGGGCCGCTGGGAGCCGAACGCACGCGGCCGCCTGGCACAGGCGGCGATCGAGCTCTATGGGGAGCGGGGCTTCGACCGGACCACCGTCGCGGAGATCGCTGCGCGCGCAGGGCTGACCGAGCGCACGTTCTTTCGGCACTACTCCGACAAGAGGGAGGTCTTATTCGCGGGGAGCGAGGCGATGGCCGAGCGTTTGGTGGCGGCAGTCGCGGCTGCGCCTGGGTCGGCGCCGCCGCTCGCCACGGTTGCTGTCGCTCTCGAAGAGGTGGGAGCGGCGATCCAGGAGTCCCGCGGTCGTGACTTCGCTCGCGCGCGACGAAGCATCATCGTTTCGAACCCGGAGCTGCAGGAACGCGAGTTGATCAAGCTCGCGTCGTGGGCCGGGACACTTGCCGGCGCGCTGCGCGATCGTGGTGTTGACGAAACGACAGCGACGCTCGCCGCTCAGACGGGAGTCGCTGTCTTCCACGTCGCGTTCGGACGCTGGGTCAGCAACGACGACGAGCTCGACCTGCCGGCGTTGATTCGCGATTCGCTCACCATCCTGAGCGCGCTCACCGCCGCGGTCGATCAGTCCGCCGCCGTGGCCTGATCACGGCAGGTGCCTTGAGCTCAGCTCACGGCTTTCTTCACGAGCTTGCTGAGCTTGGCTTCGTCAGCCGGGGTCAGCTTCGCCAGGGCGAAGGCGACCGGCCACATGGAGCCGTCATCGAGCTTTGCGCTGTCGTTGAACCCGAGCATCCCGTATCGCTCCTTGAACTTTCCCGCATCGCGGAAGTAGCAGACGACCTTGCCGTCCTTGTTGGCATAGGCGGGCATCCCGTACCACGTTTTTGGTGTCAGGTCAGGGACGGCGGCCTTCACGAGCTCGTGAACGCGCTTGGCGATCGCGCGGTCCTTCGGCGCCATCTCGGCGATCGCGGCGCGGACGGCGGTTTCGCCATCCGTCCTGTCCTTCAGCTCGCGGGCTCGCGCTCTCATCGCGGCTTTTTCCTCGGCCGAGAATCCCTCGGCCTTGGCAGGCTTGCTCTTTTTGGGAGTAGCGCTCATCGGGCTCCTTTCGTGCGCTCGAGTCGTTCTAGCTGAACGGCTTCAGCACCATGTCGAAGACGACGAGCAGCAGCACGGCGATGTCGTAGCGCGCGATCACGAGGATCTTCGCGATCCCGGCCTGAGCCGCTGCCGACTCGACCCCGTCGCTCTCGATCAGTGCAGCGACCCGCTTCGACTGCGGCGCGAGGAAGCCGATCCCGACGACGAAGGACGAGAGGAACCCGAGCAGACCGAAGCTGACCCAGAACTGGTTCCAGTCGAGGCTGCCGTTGATCATCATCGCGATCCCGGCGAGGAGCACCACGCCCGCTGCCGGTGAGAAGAGCTTCTGGCCCACCATCGCCGCCTGGCGCGCGACCGTGGCGAGCTCTTCCGGGTCGCTACGGCGCTCGGCCATCAGCCCCAGAATCGTGAGGAGCATCCCGCCGCCGATCCAGATCACCGCGAACGTGACGTGAATCGCCTTGAAGACGAAGTACCAGTGGCCGTTCGAGACGGCGAAGACGATCGCGACGACCAGGAAGGCTGCGGCGATGATCGCCGTAAGATTCAGAGAGGGCTTGGGGGTGGCTGTGGTTTCCATGCCTGGAACCTTAGGCGACGGCCGAGACGGCCTCGGCCTCGATCTCCACCAGCCAGCGCGGGTCGAGCAGGTCGGTCACGATTCCGGTGGTCGCCGGGCGAGCTGTCGCGAACGCCTCGCCGTGAGCCCGGCCGACCGCGTCGATGTGCTCCGCGGCGGTGACGTAGATGCGCGTTCGCACGACATCGTCGAGGCTTGCACCTGCCTCGACAAGGGCGCGGCCGATGATCGCGAGACAGATCTGAGCCTGCTCGTAGGCGTCGGTCGGGGGATCGGCATCGTCCGGCATGATCGGCGCGGTTCCCGAGACCCAGACATGCGACCCAACTCGGACCGCTCGCGAATAGCCCACGCGCTTCTCGAACGCAGCCCCAGACGAGATGTGTTGCCTGTCCACCTCGGTAGTCTCGATGTGTGCGGGCGCTACGGCAAGTCGAAGGGTGGCCGTGCGCTCACGCAGCGGTGGCGGTGCTCGGTCGCGCCGAAGCGTCGTACGGCGATCTCGAGCGGGTGTTCACCTGGGCGTCGGTGACGAAGATCGCAACGGCGGTCGCCTCGCTCGTGGCCGCGGAGGAAGGGATTATCGATCTCGATGACCCGGCAGGCCTGCCAGGCTCGACGGTGCGGCATCTGCTCGCGCACGCGTCTGGATTGCCGCTCGACGGTGAGCTGCCGATCGCGAAGCCTGGTGAGCGCAGGATCTACTCGAACACCGGGTTCGAGCGGCTGGCAGACCACGTGGCGGCGCGCGCCGAGATGCCCTTCGCGGCGTACTTCGAGGCGGTTTGGGGGTTTCCGCTCGGAGGCTCTCCCGCGAGCGGGGTGCGCGGATCGCTTGAGCAACTCCAGGTCGTCGCGCGAGAGCTGCTCGTCCCAGAGCGTCTGGCACGCGAGACGCTTGCCGAGGCGGTGACCGTTCAGTTCCCCGGCCTGGAGGGCGTGCTGCCGGGCTTCGGGCGGATGACGCCGAACGACTGGGGGCTCGGCCTCGAGCTCCGCGACGCGAAGCAGCCTCACTGGACGGGAACGCGCAACTCGCCGGAGACGTTCGGCCACTTCGGCCGGGGCGGCGGCTTTCTCTGGATCGATCCGGAGGCGGAGCTTGCCCTCCTCTGCCTCACCGATCTCGACTTCGGCGATTGGGCGAAGGACGCCTGGCCGCGTCTAGCCGACGCCGTGCTCGCGGAGCTGCAGTAGGTTCCAGCCATGGGAGTGCTCGACGGCTGGAAGCTTTGCCCGCGCTGCGGAAGCGAGCTCGAACCGTACGAGCGGGGCCATCTCATGTGCCCGGTGTGCGGCTCGCACTACTGGGCGAACTCGTCTCCGGCGGTCTCCGGGCTGCTCGAACGAGACGGGAAGGTCTTGCTCGGGCGGCGCAAGATCGAGCCACGCCGCGGCTACTGGGACATTCCCGGAGGGTTCCTCGAAGAGGGAGAGTCAACGCTCGACGGCCTCCGGCGCGAGTTCCTCGAAGAGACGGGGCTCGATGTCGAGATCGTCGACTGGATCGGCGCCTACGTCGATCCGTACGACTCGAACTACGTGCTCGGCCTGTGCTGGGTCGTACGAGGCGAGGGAGAGCCCGTCGCTGCTGACGACGTCGAAGAGCTGGCATGGTTCGGCCCGGACGAGCTCCCTGCTGAGATGGCGTTCGCCACCCAGCACGAAGCGCTAGCGATCTGGGCCGCTCGGCAGCAGCACGCGTAGCGCGCGCGGTTCGACCTCGAACTCGAGTGGCGTGTCGAGCGTCACCGGCTCGCCGTCGATCGCAGCGTCGAGGCTCGGGTCCGACGCGCCGATCGTGAAGGTCTCGGCCTCCTGATCGCGCCATTCCGGGCGGGTGATGGCACTGGTCAAGTAGAGGTGCAGCCGGCCTGCGTCCAGGACGGCTCGTTCGCCGAACGTGGCCGGCTCGAGGTCGTAGGCGTTGTTCGAGACGAGTGCGATCCGCGCCTCCACGGGAGCGCCCTCGATCTCGATCTGAAGTGGACGACGATGCGTGAAGAGGCCGGCAAGCCCGCGGAGCCGCGCTAGTGCGGCCTGGCGTCTCCGATGCTCCTCGCGCCGGTGCACGAGGCCGGCGTAGGCACCGAGAGAGACGTTGTTCAGAAAGGCCCGCCCGTTCACGCGACCGATGTCGACCAGCTGCTCACGACGGTCGACGAAGGCGTCGAGTGCGGCGACCGGATCATCACGGTCGAGCCCGAGATCGCGTGCGAAGTGGTTTCGCGTCCCAAACGGGACGCAGACAAAAGGGAGTTTTCGCTCGAGACAGACGTCCGCCACACAGGCGAGTGAACCGTCGCCGCCGGCCATCCCAATCGCGTCGGCGTCGGCGTCGCGGGCGATCTGCTCGAGGTCCTCGCCGGCAGCGAGCTCGTGCACTTCGATCCCGCGCGCACGTGCAGCCGAAAGGAGCTCATCGAGGCCGGCCTCTTCACCCGAGTGCGGGTTGACGATCAGAAATCCCCGCACCCGGGAGGCCAAGGCGTGTTATTCGGCGCTGAAGCCGAGCGCCTTTTCCAGCGCGCCCTTTGGCAATGCGCCAACGGCGGATGCCTGCGGCACGCCGTTTTCGAATACGACCATCATCGGGATCGACATCACGCCGTACTTCTGCGCGAGGCCCTGCTCATGGTCGATGTTCACCTTTACGAGCTTGGCCTGCTGCTCGTCGGCGATCCGCTCGAGGACGGGCGAGACGGCATGGCACGGCCCGCACCACTCAGCCCAGAAATCGACGATCACTTTTCCTTCGCCTGAGATGACCTCGCTCTCGAAGGTCGCCTCGGTTGCTTCAACACTCATGAAATCTCCTTGGGTCGTTACGGGATTCAACGTCCGGCAAGGGGCCATTGTTCCCGCTCTAGACTGGGTGTGTGTTTCAACCGTTGCCGCCACAGCCGGATTCAAACGTGCTCGAGCTCGAGATCCTCGATCTCTGGGAGCGTGAAGGCACCTTCAAGGCGCTGCGCGAGCTGAATCGCGGCGGCCCGAAGTGGTCGTTCATCGACGGGCCCGTGACCGCCAACAAGAAGCTCGCCGTCCACACCGCGTGGGGGCGGACGCTGAAGGATGTCTTCCAGCGCTACAAGGCGCTGCAGGGCTTCGACCAGCGCTATCAGAACGGTTTCGACTGCCAGGGACTCTGGATCGAGGTCGGGGTGGAGCGGCAGCTGGGCTTCAACTCCAAGCGCGAGATCGAGGAGTTCGGGCTCGAGAAGTTCGCCGCGCGTTGCCGCGAGGTTGTCGTCACGTCCGCCGAGGAGCTGACCCGCGGATGTATTCGGCTCGGCCAGTGGATGGACTGGGGCAACGACTACTTCACATTCAGCGACACGAACATCGAGTACATCTGGCGGTTCCTGAAGATCGTCAACGAGCGTGGCTGGCTGTATCTCGGCCACCGTGCGACCGCGTGGTGCCCTCGCTGTGGCACATCGCTCTCGCAACACGAGCTGACCCAGTCTGGCGTCTACCAGGAGCGCAGCGACCCTTCGCTCTACGTCCGCTTCCCGCTCCTCGACCGGCCGGGGGAGTCGAGCG
>DASZPQ010000106.1:0-53249 GCA_035550275.1 Gaiellaceae bacterium
CTGCCGCGCCACGACGTGCATCTCGATCTCGACCGCATCCGCTCGCTCTCGGTCGACATCCTCTCGGAGCTGTCCGACGCCGAGCTTGCCGAGCGAGTCGGCGTACCCGCCGAGGTCGCCCCGGCGCTGCGGGGAGCGCACGACCTGAACGAAGCGCGCACCCTCGCCGCCACCGTCCTGAACCCGCCAAGTAACAACTTGTTACTTGCAGCTGGAGACCGCGAGACCCTGGGTCGGTTTCGGGAGCTGCGGGAGCGGGGTGGAGATGCGCTTGCGAAGGACGATGCGAAGGCGCTGATCCGCGAAGTGAAGGCTGTCGGTGGGAATCTGCGGGCGATCCGCCGTGCGCTCACCGGCCAGGAGAGCGGGCCCGAGCTCTGGACGGTGATCGCGGCTCTGCCGCGTGACGAGACAATGCGGAGGCTCGATGCGGCTCTTTGACACCTACTCCAAGTCGCTCGTCGAGCTGCCGCCGGCGCCGGGGCCCGTCCGGATGTACTTCTGCGGGCCGACGGTCTACGCGCGGGCGCACGTCGGGAACGCGCGGCCGTTCGTGGTCGGGATGTGGCTGCGCTCGTGGCTGCGGTCGCAGGGATACGACGCGACGCTCGTCCACAACATCACCGACGTGAACGACAAGATCTACGACGCGGCGCCAGGTGGAAGTGCAGCGCTTGCCGAGCAGGCGACGGCCTGGTACCTCGAGGACACTGGCGACCTCGGTCTCGGCATGCCGGATCACATGCCGAAGGTGACCGAGCACATCCCGGGAATCGTCGCGTTCATCGGGTCGCTGATCGAGTCCGGCCACGCCTACCCGGTCAACGGTGACGTCTACTTCCGGATCGCGAGCTTCCCCGAGTACGGCCGGCTCTCGGGCAACCGGCCCGACCAGATGGAGGATCTCGAGCCGAACCCGCTGAAGGAGGATCCGCGGGACTTCGCGCTCTGGAAGGCGAACAAGCCTGGTGAGGACACGGCCTGGGACGCTCCCTGGGGCCGCGGCCGGCCGGGCTGGCACATCGAGTGCTCCGCGATGGCCGAGGAGCTGCTCGGGCCGGCCTTCGAGATCCACGGCGGCGGGCTCGATCTCGTCTTCCCTCATCACGAGAACGAGCTTGCCCAGTCGCGGGCGCTCGGCCATCCATTCGCCCAGATCTGGGCGCACAACGGGCTGCTGCAGTTCACCGGCGAGAAGATGTCGAAGTCGGTCGGGAACATTGCTTCCATTCGCGAGGTGCTCGACGAGTGGGGTTCAAACGCGCTGTTGATGTTCTTTCTCACGGGGCACTGGCGCAAACCGATCGATTTCTCGGAGGAGACAATGGCCCAGGCGGTCGCACAACTGGACGGCTTCAAGAATGCGCTTATCTGGGACTTCAAAGTGCGTCGGGAGGCTCCAGGATGGGACGCGTTCTCCGCTGCTCTGGAAGACGACTTCAACACGCCTGAGGCTTTGGCGGTGATGCATCAATGGCGCGCCGCCGGGCAAACGGACCTTCTAAAACGGGCGCTTCCTCTGTTTGGGATTGAGCTTGAAGGTCTGATTCCAGCCCCACCTCGCGTGACCCTTCTGGCTGAGCAACGTCGCGATGCTCGGGACGCAAAGGATTTTGAAACCGCCGATCGCATCCGGGCCGAATTGGCATCCCTGCAGTGGGATATTCGTGACACTGACGAGCCGCCCGGATATCGGCTCATCCCGATTCCATGAGCACTGATCTCGTCTACGGCCGCCGCCCGGTCCGCGAGGCGCTCCGCGGCCGCCGGGAAGTGCTCGAAATCTGGGCGACGGAGCGTGCGCTCGCTTCCGAGCCCTGGCTGACGGATGCGAAAGCACGGCAGAAGCCCGAGCGCGATCTCACCGAACGTGCCGGGACGCGGGATCACCAGGGCGTCGTCGCGCGCGTGACGCCGTTCCGGTACGCCGACGCCTACGAGCTCGCGACGGCCGAGAAGCCACTGCTTGCCGTGCTCGACCAGGTCACCGACCCTCACAACCTCGGCGCGGTCTGCCGGAGCGCCGACGGCGCGGGTGCGACCGGCGTGATCGTGCCCGCCCACGGCTCCGCCGTTGTCACGGCTGCGGTCGCCCGAGCATCGGCCGGAGCGATCGAGCACTTGCCGATCGCCGTCGTCACGAATCTCGCGCGCTTCCTCGAGGAAGTGAAAGGCCCCGACCTCTGGGTCTACGGCGCAGCAGGAGAGGGCGAGAAGTCGATGTGGGACGCCGATCTCTCTGGCGGCACCGCGCTCGTCTTCGGCGCCGAGGGTAAGGGGATCCGGCCGCTCGTCCGGCGAAGCTGCGACGTGCTGGTCTCGATTCCGCTCGCGGGAGCGGTCGAGTCGCTGAACGTCAGCGTCGCTGCCGCGCTTCTCCTTTACGAAGCTCGCCGTCAACGTGCCTGACCCGAGCCTCTACCTCTTCGACGGCTACAACCTCCTGCACGCCGGAGACTTCACAGAGCCTGCCGAGCTCGTCGATGCGCTCGCGAGCTTCGTTGCGATGAAGGGTGCACGAGGCGTGCTCGTCTTCGACGGCGTCGGGCCTGACGCCGAGCGAGGGCCGCTGTCCGTGCGGTACGCCGCGCACGCCGACACGCTGCTCGAGCGGCTTGCGGCAGAGCATCGCGACCGCGAGAACGTCGTCGTCGTCTCCTCGGACGCGGCAGTGCTCGACACCGCCGGTCGTGCCGTGGCGAAGCTCACCTCGCAGACGTTCATGCGCGACCTCGAGCCTGCCGAACACCGCGACGACCGCCCCGGAGGTCTCGCCGACAAGCTCGATCCTGCAACGCAAGCCCGCCTGGAACGACTCCGTCGCGGAGTGGAATAGGACCAATTGCAGGTTGGGCTTGTATTTCTGGAAAGACGTTGCTAGATTGACCTCAACCTCAGGGTGAGACTTCTGAGCGAGAGAAATCACTAGAGTCCTTCAAAACGCACGAAATACCGGGGGTAAACCACGTGAGTGTCCGTTACGCAACTGCAGCGAAGAGCCCGCAAAAGGCTCAACGAGAGCTTGAGGATCTCCAGCTCGTGCTCAAGGCGCGCAACGGCGACAGCCAGGCGCTTGACGCTCTCATGCGTCGCTACACCACGTTCGTCCGCCTGAAGGCCAGCTCGTATTTCCTCGCCGGCGGCGACAACGACGACCTCCTTCAGGAGGGCTTGATCGGCCTCTACAAAGCAGTGCGCGATTTCCGGCCCGACAAGGAGACCTCCTTTCGCTCGTTTGCCGAGCTCTGCGTCACGCGCCAGATCATCACGGCGATCAAGACGGCTACCCGGTTCAAGCATGCGCCGCTGAACACGTACATCTCGTTCAGCCACACGCCGTCCGGCCAGGAGGCCGACAGCGAGTGCACCCTCGGCGATGCGCTGCCGGGGCCGCGGGTCAACGACCCGGCGATCTGCGTCATCTCCACCGAGGAGCTCCAGAGCCTCGTCTTCTGCCTCGGCACGAGCCTCTCGCCGCTCGAGTCGGATGCGCTCCGCCTCTATCTCGAAGGCTCGTCCTACGAGGAGATGGCGGAGGAGCTCGGCTGCGACACGAAGACGATCGACAACGCGCTCCAGCGGGTGAAGCGCAAGATTCTCACGCACCAGGCCGAGCGGCAAGTTCTCCAATAGCCGATCGCGGCGCGTACGATTTGCGCCGAGATGCCGGGGTAGCTCAGCTGGTAGAGCATCGGTTTTGTAAACCGGCGGTCGTGGGTTCGAGTCCCATCCCCGGCTCTCTTGCACTACTACGTATCGCGTAGTAGTCTAGTGGCGTGGCCGCGAAAGAGAACGATCCGCCGACCCTGATCCTGACGAGTCTCGCAGCGGGCCCGAAGCACGGGTATGCGCTCCAGCAGGACATCGAAGCCTTTGCCGGGGTCACGCTCGGGCCGGGCACTCTCTACGGCGCGATCACCCGGCTCGAGCAGCGCGGGCTGATCGAGCCCACGGAGTCCACCGACGAGCGGAGGCGGCCCTACCGGATCACCGCCCCCGGCGCCGAGGCGCTCGAGAGGACGCTCTGCGAGCTACGCCTGATCGTGGACGAGGGAACGGCTCGGCTGCGGCGCCTGGCGCCGCTTGGAGAGCAAGCTTGAACGACCGGCGGACGATCGAGCGGCTGCTTCGCAGCTACCCGCGGGCCTGGCGCGAGCGCTACGGCGCCGAGCTTACAGCGCTGCTGGAGGACGGCCCTCTCTCGTGGGGCGTGCGGCTGGACGTCGTTCGAGGGGGCGTTGCGCAGCGGCTGCGGAGCGCCGGCCTCGCCGGGGATGACCTGCCGGTTCGCGAGCAGGCTCGCTCGGGAGTGCTGCTCGTCCTCTGTTCCTGGGCGGGCTTCGTCGTGGCGGGCTGTGGCTTTCAGAAGTTCTCGGAGCACTGGAAGGACGCGACTCCGATCGGCGCTCGCGCGGTGCCCGCGGCGGCGTTTGACACCCTCGTCGCAGCCGCTGCGATCGGCACGGTGGCAGTCCTTCTCGGGATCGCCATCTGCCTGCCCGCGTTCGTCTGGTTTCTCCGCGCCGGCGGTTGGCGGCTGATCCGCGGTCGCGTCCTGCGGGCTGCCGTCGTCACTGCGGTGACGATCGCGCTGACCGCAGGAGGCGCCGTCTGGGCGAGCCATCTGAACGAGGCGCAGCGAAACGGCCATGATGCCGCCTACTCAGGAGCGGCCGTCGTCTGGATCGCGTTCTTCGTCAGCGCGCTCGGGCTCTGGACGGCCGCAGCGGTCTCGGCAGCGAGACGGCTCGAGCTCGGGCTGTCCAGTCTCCGGCTCGAAGCGCTGATCGCCGGCGCCGTGACGATGGCGATGGTCGTGATGACGATCTGCGATGCCATCTGGTGGGTGTCGCTTGCCTCGTCAGGCGCGCGGCAGGTCGTCGTCCCTGCCTCGGGGCCGATGGCTCAGATCACCGCGCTGATGGTGGTCGCGACGGCTCTCGCGGGGACGGGCTCGGCTCGCTCGCTGCGCCTGCTCAGCCGCTCGGCGTGAGCCGCTCGCCGGCCCGCACGGCGACCGGCAGCCGGTTCGAGGGCGGCGAGAGCGGGCAGACCCACTTCGGGTTGTAGGCGCACGACGGGTTGTAGGCGAAGTTGAAGTCGAGCACGAGCCGCCCGTCCACCGTGCCTAGGTCGGCCCCTTTGACCGTGTCGAGCAGATAGCGCGCGCCGCCGTAGCTCTCGCTCCCGCTCGTCTCGTCGCGGAAAGGGACGAAGAGCCCGCCGCCGTAGGCGTCGAGCCAGAAGAGATCGAGAGTCTGCTCGCCGAAGTGCGCCGTCGCGAAGCGCGTGAACCAGACCGGCTCGTCACCGCTCGAGCCGATCGCCCGGCGCTCGGACTCCGCGTCGACGACGTCTGCGAGAAAGCGCAGGGAGGGGTCGTAGGAGAAATACGAGAGCGCCTCGTAGCCGGGCAGCGGCGATTGCGGATGGTCGCGGAAGAGCCTGGCCCGCACCTCCTGCCAGCGTGCCCAGCCGGCTTCCGGCTCGGTAGCGGCACGGATCTCGGCATAGAGCGCGAGGACCTGCCGCTTCCAGTCGAGCAGGTCGAACGTCTCCTCGACGCTCACTCGCCGATCGCCTTCAGCACGACGCGCTTGCGGCGCCGGCCGTCGAACTCGGCGTAGAACACCTGCTCCCACGGGCCGAGGTCGAGTTTCCCGTCGGTGATCGGCAGGACGACCTGATGGCCCATCACCTGGCGCTTCAGGTGCGCGTCGGCATTGTCCTCGCCGACGTTGTGGCGATAGCCGGAGACCGGCTCATGGGGCGCAAGGCGCTCGAGCCAGTCGTCGATGTCGGCGATCAGGCCCGACTCGTCGTCGTTCACGAACACGGCGGCCGTGATGTGCATCGGATTGACGAGCACGAGGCCGTGCTGGATCTCCGACTCGCGGACGAACTGCTCGACGCGATCGGTGATGTTGACGTAATCGCGGCGATGCGGCGTCTCGAAGGTGAGGTAGTCGGTCGCGTGCTTCATCGGCCCTCGAGTGCCTGCTCGAGGTCTGCCCAGAGCTCGTCCACGTCCTCGAGGCCCACCGACAGCCGCAGCAATCCGGTCGGGATGCGGTCGCCTTCCCAGCGGTAGCGGCTCTCCATCGTCGAGCGCGCGCCGCCCAGGCTCGTTGCGTTCACGATCAGCCGGGTGCGCGTTTCGACCGAACGTGCCGTGTCGCTGTCGAACGAGATCAGCCCCGAGAATCCGGGGTAGCGCACCTTCGCGACCGACGGGTGGTCGCCAAGCCGTGCCGCCAGGGTCGTTGCGCTCTGCGTGTGGCGAAGCATCCGCTCGTCGAGCGTCTCGAGTCCGCGAAGGAGGGCACCGGCCGCATCCGGAGCTGCCGTGATCCCTGCGCGCCCTCGCATCTCTTTGAGCCGTTCCGTCTTGTCGGGGTCGCGCGTCACAGTCGCTCCGAGCAGCGCGTTGTGGCTCCCGGTCAGGTACTTCGTCGCCGAGTGGACGACGATGTCGGCGCCTCGCTCGAGTGCCTGGAGGTACACGGGCGTGGACGCTGTTGCGTCGCAGACGATCAGGCCGCCGTGCGTCTGGAGCGCCTCCCAGTTAGGGAGCGTGAGCAGCGGGTTGGCCGGCGCCTCGACCCAGACGATGTCGGCGTCGGGAGCCGTGCCGGTCTGGTCAAACTCGACGAAGCGCAGCCCCCAGCGCTCGAGGCTGCGGAAGAGGACGGACGTCCCGTAGTACGCGCCTTCGGCGAGCGCGATCGTCGCACCCGGCTCGGCGAAGGCGAGCAGGACGTTCGTCTCGGCGCCCATCCCGGACGCGTAGAGGAGCGCGTCGCCGCCCTCCAGCGCGCCGAGCCGCTCCTCCGCTGCCGCGCCGGTTGGATGGGCGTAGCGGGAGTAGAAGAACTCACCCGGCTCGCCGTGCTCGTTGTACGGCCAGATTGTCGAGCGGTCGACCGAATCCATCGGTCGAATCTAGCTAGGTGAGGCCCGCCTCGGCGAGCGGCCGGCGCGCCCAGGCGAAGCGCGAGCCCTCGCCGCTCGACAGCGACGCCACGGCGACCCCGTAGCCCGACGAGTTGATGTACCAGCCGTTGCCGAGATAGATCCCCGCGTGGTCGACCTGGGCGGGGCTCGACGACGGGCCGTTGCCGAAGAACATCACGTCGCCCGGCTCGAGATGCTTCTCGTTGATCCGCTTCGACTTCCGGACCTCGCCGCTCATCGCCATCGTCGTTCGGCCACGCAGGATCCCGGAGAGCTGCGGTGCCCCCGGGTACGACGTCAGCTTGTAGACGCGCCAGACGAAGCCCGAGCAGTCCATGCCGCTCGGAGCGGTTCCGCCCCAGATGTACGGATCGCCGATCAGCGAGACGGCCTTGTCAAGGATGCGCCGCTGCCACACGGTCAGCTTCGGCAACGCAAATGCCTGCGCCTCCGCCTTCATGCCCTGGACTTCCCAGCTCGAGGCATAGACGTTCTGCTTCGCGGCGGACTGCGTCGAGCGCCACCCGTCGCTGAAATGGTGATGGTGGTGGCCGAACGGCCAGCCGCTTCCACCGGCACCGGACTGGCCCGGGCCGAACGACGGTGGCGAGGCTCCCTGCTGATTCGGGCTCCAACCCTGGCCATAGCCGGTTGACCGGAAGCTCAGGATCCGTGCGACCGAGTACGCGGCCTCGGCGCGCGTTGCGGTCTGCTGCGGCTGGAGCTCGAGGTTGTCCTGCCCGATCGGATGATTCAGCCGGAGGCCGAGAAGGCGCGCCATCACCTCGGTGCCGAAGCGGGCGGGCGGCTTGAGGCCGCTGGCGCGCGCGCCGCGATAGAACTCGGACGCTGCGTCGCGAAGTCCCAGCGCCCGTACCAGCGCAGCATCGAGACCGGCCATCGAAACCGGCGTCGCAGGCGCGTGAGGCTGCTTCGCGGTCTCACCTGTGAGTCGCGCAATCACGCGGGCGAGCGTGCCCTCGGTCAGCGGATCCTGAGGGCGAAACGTCGCCGGGGTGCCAAGGAAGATCTTGTTCTTGGTGACGAGCTTGATCTGGGCGTTCGCCCAGGACTTGGTCGTGCTTGTGGCTGCCAGCGAGGATGCCGGAAACACCGCGCAGCAGACTGCAACCGCAGTGAGAAGCCTCAATTGTGAACCCCTTTTGTGACTCGACGACGCCGGCGGTCCAAGCCGACGGCGCAGTGTGCCACGTCTAGGAAGGAGCCGCCACCGCCGGGCCGCGGAGGAGGCTGGGCGCCGAGCGCGCGTAGTCGAGCCCGGAGACCCAGGTCAGGATCACGGCGACGAGGAGGAACCACCAGGAGACGCTGTGGCTCCACAGGCCGGCCGCGGCAAATCCGCCCGCGCCGGCGGCGATTGCCTGCGACCACGTCTTCAGCTTCCCGAGATCGCGCGCGGCGATCACGACCCCGCGCTCGATCGCTGCGAGCCGCAGGCCGCTGATCAGCAGCTCGCGTCCCACGATCGCCGCGACCATCCAGGCTGGAAAGACGCCTTGATCCAGCAAAACGACGAGCGTGCAGAGCACGAGCAGCTTGTCGGCGATCGGGTCGACCAGCGAGCCGAACGACGAGGTCTGCCCCGTCCGGCGTGCGATGCGGCCGTCGAACCAGTCGGTCGACATGGCAACGCCGAAGGCGCCGGTCGCCCAGTAGTCGTGGTTCGCGAAATTGACCGCGTAGAGGAAGACGACGAGCGGCGCCGCGGCGGCCCTCGCTGCTGTGAGCTGATCCGCGAACGTCATCGTCTGGAGAATACGCGCGGCGTCCGCTTCGCATCGCCAGCCTCTAAAGTCGGCAGCTGTGGATCTGCACGAGCACCAGGGCAAGGAGCTCTTCCGCCGCTACGGGATTCCCGTCTCGGAGGGACGCCTCGCGCTCAGCCCTGCGGAGGCCCGGCGGGCCGCCGAGGAGCTCGGCGGGCCGGTCGTCGTGAAGGCCCAGGTGCTCACCGGCGGCCGCGGCAAGGCAGGCGGCGTGAAGGTCGCGACAAGCCCCGAGGATGCCGAGGCGAAGGCGCGCGAGATTCTCGGGCTCGACATTCGAGGGCACGTCGTGCGCAAGCTCTGGATCGAGCAGGCCTCCGAGATCGCGAAGGAGTACTACCTCTCCGTCACCTTCGACCGCGGCGCGCGCAAGCCGCTGCTGATGCTGACGACCGAGGGCGGGGTGGAGATCGAGGAGGTTGCCGCGAACAACCCGGACGCGCTGGCGCGGCTTCACGTCGACCCGCTCGTCGGCTACCAGCCGTTCGAGGGCCGCGATCTCGTCTTCGCTGCCGGAATCGACGACCCCGCCGAGCAGCGCCAGGTGCTGGAGATCGTCGAGAAGCTCTATGCCTGCTTCGTCGGTGAGGACGCGATGCTCTGCGAGATCAATCCGCTCGTCGTGACGCCCGGCGGCGAGGTGAAGGCGCTCGACGCGAAGTTCACCGTCGACGACTCGGCTCTCTATCGCCATGCTGACGTGGCCGAGTGGCGTGACCCGAGCGCCGCCGATCCGCTCGAGACCTTTGCGCGCGAGAAGGGCGTGACCTACGTGAAGCTCGATGGCTCGGTCGCGATCGTCGCGAACGGAGCCGGGCTTGCGATGTCGACGCTCGATGTGATCGTCGCCGCCGGGGGCCGCCCCGCGAACTTCTGCGACCTCGGCGGCGCGAGCAACGCTGACACGGTCACCGACGCCTTCGAGGTGATCGGGCGCGACCCGCAAGTGCGCTCGATCCTCCTGAACATCTTCGCGGGCATCACGCGGTGCGACGAGATCGCGCGCGGAATGCTCGTCGCGCTCGACCGGACCGGGCTTGCCGTCCCGATCGTCGTTCGCTTCGACGGGACGAACGCGGACGCGGGCCGGGAGATCCTCTCCGATTCGGGGCGCGAGAACATCCATGTCGAGTCGACGATGCTCGACGGCGCGCGACGCGCGGTGGAGCTGGCGGCATGATCTGCGCCTTTTCAGACATGCCCAGGGGACTGTCCCCAGACGAGTCCGCAATGGCCACGTCCTGGGGACAGTCCCCAGTCAACGCGAAATCAGACATGTCTAGGGGACTGTCCCCGGTCATGGCCGAAACGGACGGTCTGGTTCGATGAGCGACGCTTGGAGCGACCGAGCCGAGCTCTATCGGACGAGCAGCGCGCATCGCGAAGGCGCGGATCTGGATCTCCTCGTCGAGTGGGCAGCCGGTGCTCGTACCGCCCTCGACGTCGCGACCGGCGGCGGGCATGTCGCGCGGCGGCTGCGTGAGATCGGAATCGAGGTCGTCAGCTGCGACCCGGCGCAGGGGATGGAGCCAGACGTCGTCTGCTTCGCCGAGGAGCTGCCCTTCGGCGACGAGAGCTTCGAGCTCGCTGTCACCCGCGTTGCGCCGCACCACTTCGCAGACGTCCAGGCTGCTGCGGACGAGCTGGCGCGAGTCGCCTCCGACCGGGTGCTGGTCGTCGACAACCTCTTTCTGAGCGACGCCGCCGAAGAGGCGGAGCAGCTCCGCGACCCCTCGCACGTGCGCAACTACAGCGAGGCTGAGTGGCGCGGCTTCCTCGAGCACGCAGGTCTCGTCGTCGAGGAGGTGCGGCGATTCGAGTTCCCGATCGAGCTCGAGCCGTGGCTCGAGCGCACGGGCTGCGCCGGCGCCGATGCCGAGCGGGCGCGCGAGCTGCTCGCAGACCGGATCACCGGCGACCGCGTCGTCTTCGACCGGATCGCGCTCCGCGCTCGGAAGCCGGCCTGATGGCGATCCTGATCGACAAGCAGACGCGCCTGCTCATCCAGGGCCTGACCGGGAGCGAGGGCCGCTTGCACGGGCTACGCAACCGTGACTACGGGACGAACGTGGTCGGCGGCGTCACGCCCGGCAAGGGCGGTCAGGATGTCGAGGGGATTCCGGTCTTCGACACCCTGCTCGAGGCCGTCGCCGAGACCTCGGCGAACGCGACGCTGATCTTCGTGCCAGCGCGGTTCGCCCCGGACGCGATCTACGAGGCGATCGACGCGGGCATCAAGACCGTGATCTGCATCAGCGAGCACGTGCCGGCGCACGACATGCTTCGGATCTATCCGACGCTGCGCTCGAACGGCGTGACGATGCTCGGCCCGAACTGCCCGGGAGCGCTTTCGCCGGGCAAGGCGAATGCCGGGATCATCCCGGCGCAGATCTTCCGCGAGGGCAGCGTCGGGCTCGTCTCCCGCTCGGGGACGCTGACCTACCAGATCGGCTACGAGCTGACCCAGCTCGGCCTGGGCAACTCGACGATCGTCGGGATCGGTGGCGACCCGATTGTCGGCTCGTCGTTCATCGACATCCTCGAGCTCTTCGAGGCCGATCCTGAGACCGAGCGGATCGTGCTCGTCGGCGAGATCGGCGGCGACGAGGAGGAGAAAGCCGCCCACTATGTCGCCGAGCACATCTCGAAGCCGGTGTTCGCCTACATCGCAGGTTTTTCGGCTCCGCCTGGAAAGACGATGGGCCACGCGGGCGCGATCATCTCGGGCTCGGCGGGAACGGCGCAGGGCAAGAAGGAGGCGTTCGAAGCAGCCGGGATCGTCGTCGGCACGTCGCCGACCGAAGTTGCTCAGCTCGTCGCAGCTCACCTCTAGACTCAAGTCAATGGACACGATTTCCTTCGCGCGTGGCGTTCCCGCGCCTGAATGCCTGCCGGTCGCCGAGTTCGCCGATTGCGCACGCGCCGCGGTCGAGCGCGACGGCAACACGATCCTCTCCTACGGTCCGGGCGGCGGCTACGGCCCCCTGCGGCAATGGATCGCCGAGCGGCACGATGTCGATCCGAAGCGGGTCATCCTCTCGAATGGATCGCTCCAAGGCTTCGTCTTCCTGGCTCAGCGCCTCGCCCCGGGGAAGCGCGTCCTCGTCGAGGATCCGACCTACGACCGCCCGCTGAAGATCCTGCGCCAGCTCGGCGCCGAGATCGTTCCCGTCGCGATGGACGACGAGGGGCTCGACCCGGATGCGCTCGAAGCTGCGCTCGCCTCTGGCGCGCCGCCGGCGTTCCTCTACACGATCCCGACGTTCCAGAACCCCAGCGGGCGCACGCTTTCGACCGAGCGCCGCCGGCGTGTCGTCGAGATTGCGAAGGCCGCGGATCTGCTCGTGCTCGAAGACGATCCCTACGGCCTGATCCGCTTCGAAGGCGAGGAGCAGCCGTCGCTCTTCGACCTCTCTGAGAAGACGATCGCGTACAGCTCGTCCTTCTCGAAGACGATCGCACCGGGTGTCCGAGTCGGCTGGTTCGTCTTCTCCGAGGAGCTCGCAAAGGATCTCGAAGAGGTCGCCAACTCGACCTACATCACTCCCGCGCTACTCGGTGAGGCGGCGGTCTACGAGTTCGTGCGCCGGGGCAACTTCGAGCCGAACCTCGTGCGCGTGAACGGCCTGCTGAAGGCCCGCCGCGACGCGATGATGGAGGCGCTCGCCCAGCATCTGCCGCAGACGACCTGGTCGAAGCCCGACGGCGGCTACTTCACATGGCTCGAGTTCCCCGAGGGCATCGATGCGGCCGAGCTAGCCCGTCGCGCCGAAGGGGTCACGCTCGTGCTCGGCACCGACTTCGGCGGTCCGGCGAACAGTGCTCGCCTCGCATACAGCTACGTCTCGCCCGAAGAGATCCACGTCGGGGTCGAGCGGTTGGCCGCGGCGCTCGCGACGTTCTAGGCCCGGCGTTCTAGGCGACCGCGCCGGCCAGCGCCGGGCGTGGGACGAGCCTCGGCTGCCGCGGCGGCTGTAGGACGCGACCGCTGGCGCGGAAGGTCGGGCAGGGCCGCTCGAGCGAGAGCGCGCAAAGGCCGTTCCTGCGGAAGTAGCAGTCGTCGCAGCTTGGGCCTTTTGCCGCCGGAGTGGCGGCCAGAGAGTGGGAAGAAGAAGGCTCCAACGCCGAGCGATCCTACGGATCCTCGGGCTGCGGGCAAGGGCTTGTCCAAACAGAAAACGCGCAGTTTCCGGCCAGTTTCAATCGCCCAAAAATTCAGGTTACCGAGCGTTTCTCAGGCAATGTTGCCAACGCATGCAACGCCTGTTGAAAACTCTTCACAGGGATGATGCGCAGGCCATCCGCATAGCGCTTGGCATCGGTTGCGTTTTGACCAGCCGGGACAAGGAAAGCGTCCACACCTGCTTCGCGCGCCCCGAAGGTTTTTTGCTTGATTCCGCCGATTGGGCCCACATCGCCGTTCAGGAAGATCTCGCCGGTCGCTGCGATCTTGTTCCCGCGGTCGACGTTGTGGCCGAGCTTCTCGAGCACGTCGAGCGCGAACGCCAACCCGGCCGACGGCCCGCCGACATTGCCCGCGTCGATCGAGACGCGGATCGGAAGATGGATCGCCTCGGCCGGCTCGACGAAGATGCCGACGATCGCCCGCTTCGATTTGGGGTCGGCGACCGTGTTGATCGAGACCGTCTTGGTCTTGCCTTCACGGTGGACCGTGAACCGGACGAGTGAGCCGATCGCCTGCTTGTGCATGGCCGCGCTCAGCGTGGCGGGTGAGGTCACCGGCTTGCCGTCGACGGCGACGATCACGTCGGTCGGCTCGAGCTTGCCGACTGCCGGGAGCCCAGGCTCGATCGCGTCGACGCGGGCGCCGTTTCCGACCGCCTTCACCTTGTAGCCGAGCGACCGTAGCGCGACGGCTCCGGCGACCTGTTGCGAGGTCTTCATCTCCTCGAGCGAGAGCTGGTCGTTCTGGGCGTTCGTGACGCCGGCAGGGAGGACGTTGTCAGGCGATTCGAGATCCGCTCCCTTGTGCAGGCCGCCGAAGAGCCGCTCGATCAACGTCGCCTTCCGGACGATCACGTCGACGAAGTAGATGCCGCCAGGGCCCTTCGCCGGGTGCTCGCCGGCGACGGACACCAGCGGCCCCACCAGGTGCGCCTCGTCCGGAAGGAAGATGTACTCGCTCGACGGGACGATGAAGAGCGCCACGACGACCGCGAGCAGCGCGAGCCCCATCGTCAGCGCCCGCCCTGGTGTGACGAGTTTCACCCGTAAAGCTTAGAGCGCTTGGCCGCTTCTACGTCGTCAGGACAGCGACGACTTCGCGAACGGCTGCCGTCGAGCGCTCGAGCGCGACCTGCTCGTCATCGTCGAGCTCGAGCTCGACGATCTGCTCGATGCCGCTTGCGCCGAGCTTCACCGGCACGCCGATGTAGAGCCCATCGATTCCGTACTCGCCGTCGAGGTACGCGGTGCAGGGGAGCACGCGCTTCTCGTCCAGGCAGATCGAGTCGACCATTTGCGCTGCCGCGGCGCCCGGCGCGTACCAGGCCGACGTGCCGAGCAGGTTGACGAGCTCCCCGCCGCCTTTCGCCGTGCGTTCCACCATCGCCTGGATGCGCTCCTCGGAAACGAGCTTCCGGAGCGGCACGCCGCCGACGGATGTCGCGCTGACGACCGGAACCATCTGATCGCCGTGGCCGCCGAGCACCATCGCCGTCACGTCCTTCACCGACGCGCCGGTCTCCCAGGAGATGAAGGTCGAGAAGCGCGCCGTGTCGAGGATTCCGGCCATCCCGAACACGCGCTCGCGCGGCCAGCCCGAGGCGGTCTTCGCGACGTGGCACATCGCGTCGAGCGGGTTCGAGACGACGATCAGGATCGCGTCCGGCGACGCTGCGGTCACCCTGGCGGTGACGTCGGAGACGATCCGCTCGTTCGTCGTGACAAGATCGTCGCGGCTCATCCCAGGCGACCGCGGCAGCCCGGCGGTGATCACGATCACGGCTGAGCCGGCGGTCTCGTCGTAGCTGTTCGTCCCGAGCACGTTCGGCTCGTAGCCGAGCACGGCGCCCATCTGGTTGATGTCGAGCGCCTTGCCCTGCGGCAGGCCTTCCTTGATGTCGACGAGAACGACGTCGGCGTAGTCACGAGTTGCGAGCACCTGCGCACACGTGGCGCCGACGTTCCCTGCGCCGACGACCGTGATCTTGCGGCGCGCGCTCATCTCAGCGTTGAAGCTTCTCGATCAATGCGTCGGCCAACTCGCTCGTGCCGACTGCGTTCGGATCATTGCGCGTGGGATACATGTCGTAAGTCAGATTCTTCCCCTCGGCGATCAGCTCGGAGATCGCGCGCTCGAGGCGCACCGACGCGTCGCGCTCCTCGATGTAGCGCAGCATCAGCATCCCGGAGAGGAGCTGGGCCATCGGGTTCATCCGGTTCTGGCCGGCGTACTTCGGCGCCGAGCCGTGCGTCGGCTCGAAGACCGCCACGTTCTCGCCGTAGTTCGCGCCCGGCGCCATCCCGAGGCCGCCGATCAGGCCCGCGCCGACGTCGGAGATGATGTCGCCGTAGAGGTTCGGCAGCACGAGCACGTCGTATTCCTCAGGCCGCTGCACGATCTGCATGCACATGTTGTCGACGATCCGGTCCTCGAACTCGATGTCGGTGTTCTCGGCGGCGACTTCGCGCGCCGTGTGCAGCCAGAGCCCGTCCGTGTGTTTCATGATGTTCGCCTTGTGAACGGCCGTGATCTTCGTGCGGCCGGTTTCGCGGGCGTACCTGAACGCAAACTCGACGATCTTCCGCGTGCCGGTGATCGAGATCGGCTTGATCGAGATCCCGGCGTCGCGATGCGGCAGGCGGCCGCCGTGCGCCTCGATCCAAGCGATCAATTCCTTCGCGTCCTCGCTGCCCTGCTCGTACTCGATCCCGGTGTAGAGATCCTCGGTGTTCTCGCGGATGATCACGAAGTCGACCTCGTCGTAGAGCGAGCGGACGCCCGGATAGAGCTTGCACGGGCGGACTTGCGCGTAGAGAGAGAGCTCCTTGCGCAGCGCGACGTTGACCGACCGGAAGCCCACGCCGACCGGAGTCGTGATCGGGCCTTTCAGCGCCACGCCGTTTCGCCGGACCGACTCGAGCGTCGGCTCGGGCAGCGGGTTGCCGCCGTACTGGTCCATGACTTCCGCGCCCGCCGGCTGCACGTCCCACTCGAACTCGACTCCCGTCGCTTCGAGCACGCGACGCGTCGCCTCAGTCAGCTCGGGGCCGGTCCCGTCGCCGGGGATCAGTGTGACTTTGTGCGCCATGGGCCAGCGATTGTACGTTTCGGCCCGCGATCGGAGGGGAGACCAGTTCGGCAAGGCCCGTTTGGGTACCGTTCAGGGCGTGAATGAATTTCGCCCAGGCCTCGAGGGCGTGATCGCGTTTGAGACAGAGATCGCCGAGCCCGACCGGGAGGGCTCGGCCCTTCGCTACCGGGGGATCGACATCGAAGACCTTGTCGGTCACTACCCCTTCGAGCAGGTCTGGGGGCTGCTCGTCGACTCGAGCTTCGTGCCGGGGATGCCGCATGCCGAGCGGATCGAGCTTCAGGATCCGAGCGGCTCCGTGATGGCCGACCTCCAGGCGGGCCTCGCCACGCTCGGGCCGAAATGGAAGCTCGAGAAGCTCGTCGACATCGATTTCGACCAGGCTCGCGACGATCTTGGGCGCCTCTCGGCAGCGGCGCTTTCGATCGTCGCGCAAGCTGCGCGCGGCGCCGACAAGCCGCCTGTGCCCGAGATCGCCGTCACCCAGGGAGAGAACGCCGCCGCCCAGTTCCTGATCCGGTGGCGCGGGGAGGCCGATCCGAGGCATGTGCGCGCAATCGACACGTACTGGGTGATCGCCGCCGAGCACGGGCTGAACGCGTCGACCTTCACGGCGCGCATCGCGGCCTCGACGGGCGCCGATTGCGCGGCGGCGCTCTCGTCTGCCGTCGGGACGCTCTCGGGCCCGCTGCACGGCGGCGCTCCAGCGCGAGTGCTGCCGATGCTCGATGCAGTCGAAGCGAATGGCGACGCGAAGGCGTACGTCGACGGCTTGCTTGGGCGCGGTGAGCGGATCATGGGTTTTGGTCACCGGATCTACCGCGCCGAGGATCCGAGGGCGAGGGTGCTGCGCCGCACCGCTGAGCAGCTCGGCTCGCCGCGGTTCCAGGTCGCCGATGCCTTCGAGCAGGCGGCACTCGAGGCACTCCGCGAGCGACATCCTGAGCGCCCGCTTCCGACGAACGTCGATTTCTGGGCCGCGGTCGTCCTCGATTTCGCGCATATTCCGTACGAGATGTACCCGCCCATGTTCGGCTGCGCACGGGTCGCAGGCTGGTCGGCGCACATCCTCGAGGAGCGCCGCACCGGACGGCTGATCCGCCCGTCGGCCCGCTATGTCGGGCCGCCGGCGCATTCGCCGGCAGAAACGTGACCCTGGCCGAGGCTGCAGCGCAGGCCGACGCGCTCGCCGACGAGGGCAAGGAACAGGAGCTCTCGGTGCTCCGGGGGCAGTGGGACGACGAGCTGGAAGCCGCGGCGCGCTCACAGGACTACCGCGAGCGGGCGGTGGCGTACCGGGCGATTGCCCAGTTCCGGTTCCGCCAGAAGACCGAGCTCCTGCGGCGCGGCCTCGAGGATTCGAGCCCTGCGTGCCGCGGCTCGGCCTTGCTCTCGCTGGAGAAGCTGGCCCGCGACCATCCGGGCGTCGTGAACGGCGTCCGCCCGCTCCTGCACGACCTGGCGGCGCGCGACGACAACGAAGCGGTTCGCCGGCTGGCGATCGTCGCGCTGCGAAACGGCTCGCCGGACCGAGCGACGATCCAGATCCTGGCGGCGCTCGGCGAGGACGACGACCAGGCCAAGGAGCTACGAGAAACCGCAGCCAAGGTCGCCCAGCTCCTGCGCAAGAAGGCCGGCCCGGGCAAGGAGCGCGGGCGCAAGTAACAAGTTGTTACTTGCGCCGCCGGGCGTGCGGGTGCGCGGCGAAGTACGACTCCTGGCGACGCTTGTCGGAGACGTGGAGGTAGAGCTCCGTCGTTCCCAGGTCGGCGTGGCCGAGCATCTCCTGGACGCTCCGCAGGTCAGCTCCGCCCTCGAGCAGGTGCGTGGCGAACGAGTGGCGGAGCAGGTGCGGATGGACTCGCTCCGGCTCGAGGCCGGCAGTTGCCGCGAGTTTCCGCAGGATCAGGAACGCGCCCGCCCGGGTCAGCGCGCCGCCTTTCGCGTTCAGGAACAGCTCGGGCCGGTGACGGATGTCGAGGTGCGGCCGGCCGCGTGAGAGATAGCGCTCGAGCGCCTCGACCGCCTGCCGGCCGACCGGGACGATCCGCTCCTTGTCGCCCTTGCCCACGACCCGGACGAGCCGCTCGTCGAGATCGACGCCGCCTTTCTCGATCGCCATCGCCTCCGACACTCGGAGGCCCGCGCCGTAGAGCAGCTCGACGAGCGCCCGGTCGCGCAGGGCACGCGGCGTGACGCCACTAGCCGCTTCGATCAGGCGCTTGACCTCGCCGCCGGACAGGGTGCGCGGGAGCTTGCGGGTGCGCCGAGGGAGCTCGACTGCGGCAGCCGGATTGTCCGTCCGCGAGCCCATCAGGAGCTGATGCCGGAAGAACGTGCGAGCCGCGGCGGTCCGCCGTGCGATCGTCGCGGCCGAAAGCCCGTCCTCGCGCAGCTGCGCGACGTAGCGCTCGATGTCCTCGGCGCCGGCGCTTGCGATCGGCCCGCCGAGAAACTCGCCGAGCCGTGCAAGGTCCCGCCGGTAGGCGTCGACTGTCCGCGGCGCCCGTCGCGCTGCCAGCAGCGCGAAGAAGCCTTCGACCTCAGGATCTCGGATGAGCTCGGTCATAGACGCGGCGAAGCCGCTTCCCGTCAACGTGGCTGTAGACCTGCGTGGTGGAGAGGGACGAGTGGCCGAGGAGCTCCTGGATCACGCGCAGATCCGCCCCTCCTTCGAGGAGATGGGTCGCGAACGCGTGGCGGTAGCGATGAGGATGGGGCGCGAGTCGCCGCAGGGTCGATGTGTTCAGCCGGTGACCGCGCACGGAGAGGAAGAGCGCGCTCTCGGGCCCGCGCACGAGCAGCGGTCGCGCCTCGCGCACGTACCGGCCGACCCAGTCGGCCGCCTCGTCGCCGAGCGGGATGACGCGTTCCTTCGCGCCTTTGCCGAGTCTGACGTGAACGCGCTTCTGCTCGTGGTCGACATCGTGGAGGTCGAGCCCAACCGCTTCGGCGCTCCGCAGCCCCGCGGAGTAGACGAGCTCGACGAGCGCGCGGTTCCGCAGCCCGAGCGGGCCTTCGGCTTCGCCGAGCGCCGCCAGCACACCTTCGATCTCCTCGACCTTCGGCGCGTCCGGCAGCCGCCGCGATCCTCGGGCCTTGAAGGTCACTTCCGGGACGTGCGCAGGCCCGAGCGTGAACCGGACGAGCGTGCGCACAGCCGACAGACGCCGCGCGATCGTCGTCGGCGAGAGCTTCTTGCCATTTCGCGACCTGCCGAGATCCGCCGTGTAGTCGGCCAGCACGCGAACGTCGACATCCTCGATCGGGCGCTCGCCGTACCATTCGACGAAGTCGCGCAGGTCGGCCGCGTAGGCGCGCCGCGTCGCCTCGGAGATTCCCGAGGAGGCGAGGTAACGGTCGACCGCTTGCGTGATCGTCACCCGCCTCGATTCGCGCTAGCGCTACGATCGCCTGCTGATGGACGAGCGCTTCAAGGCCCTCGGCGAGCTCGCCGTTCACGGGGCAAACGTGCAACCGGGGCAGATCCTTGCCGTCGGCGCGGCGATCGGCCAGGAGCAGCTCGCGCGCGCAGTTGCAGTCGCCGCCTACAAGAAGGGCGCGATCTTCGTCGACGTCGCCTACTTCGACCCGTTCGTGAAGCGCGCACGGCTCGAGCACGCGGATCCCGACACGCTGGATTTCGTCCCACCGTGGATGACGGCGCGCTTGTTGGGGCTGGCCGATCGTGGCGACGCGCGCATGGGCCTGTCCGGGCTCGTCGCTCCAGACGTCTTCGACGGTATCGACCCCGAGTTGCTCGGCAAGGATCAACTGCCTCGTCTGAAGGAAGCCGCCCGCGTCGTCGGTGAGCGTTCGACGAACTGGACGATCGTCCCTTGCCCGCATCCGGCGTGGGCCGCGATCGTCCACCCCGAGCTCGACGAAGCGGCGGCCTACGACAAGCTCTGGGAGGAGATCTGGCACATCCTCCGTCTCGACGAGCCCGATCCGGCAGCGGCCTGGGACGAGCGGATGGCCGTGCTGCAGCATTTGGCAGAGGCGATGACGGCGCGGCGGTTCGACGCGATCGAGCTTCGTGGCCCTGGAACCGAGTTGACCGTCGGCCTCCTCGGCACGAGCACCTGGGCCGCGGGCGACTTCACGACGCGCAAGGGTCTGCGCCACCTGCCGAACCTGCCGACCGAAGAGGTCTTCACGACACCCGATCCGGCCCGCACCGAGGGCTACGTGACGTCGACCAAGCCGCTCGCGCTCGACGACGGCGTGATCGTGCGCGGCTTGCGCGTTCGCTTCGAGGGCGGCCGGGCGGTCGAGATCGACGCTGAGGAGAACGCCGAGGCCCTCCGTGGGAAGGTGGCCCTCGACGAGGGCGGCTCACGCCTCGGTGAACTGGCGCTCGTCGACGGCCAGGGCCGCATCGGGCCGCTCGGCACCGTTTTCTACGACACGCTGCTCGACGAGAACGCGGCCAGCCACATCGCGCTCGGGCACGGGTTCCCGTTCGCCGTTGGCGACGAGGATCTCGACCAGGTGAACGAGAGCCGGATCCACATCGACTTCATGATCGGGTCACCCGAGCTTGAGGTCACCGGCATCACGAAGGACGGCGACCGCGTTCCCGTCCTCCGCGGCGGCAACTGGCAGATATAGAAGCCCGACTATCATTCGATCCGTGGCCTCGATGACTGAGTCCAGCCTTGCCGGTCACGGCATCGACGCGCGAGGCTCCGTCTTTCGAAACCTGACGACACCGGCGCTGTACATGCATGCGCTGCGGAACGAAGAAGGCGTGCTCGCCCACGGTGGGCCGCTCGTCGTCGACACCGGCAAGCACACGGGCCGTTCCGCCCAGGACAAGTTCTTCGCGCGCGAGGCCGGTTCCGAGGATCGGATCTGGTGGAGCGCGACGAACCAGCCGCTCGACGAGGACCGGTTCGATGCGCTTCGCGAAAAGATCGCCGCCTATCTCGGCGAGCGCGACCTTTACGTCGTCGACGCGTTTGCAGGCGCCGATCCCGCGCACCGGATCCGCGTGCGCGTGGTCACGACGGTCGCGTTTCACGCCCTCTTCGCGCGCTTGATGTTCATCACGCCGAGCGATGAGGATCTCGAAGGCTTCGAGCCGCAGGCGCTGATCCTCCACGCGCCCGGTTTCGAGGCTGATCCTGACGAGGATGGCGTTCGGAGCAGCACGGTGATCGCGCTGCATGCGACTCGCCGGGAGGTGCTGATCGGCGGCACGTTCTATGCCGGTGAGATCAAGAAGTCGGTCTTCACGCTCCTGAACGACGCGCTTCCGCTCGAGGGGGTGTTTCCGATGCACTGCTCGGCGAACGTCGGGTTGGACGGTGAGGTCGCGATCTTCTTCGGGCTCTCCGGCACGGGAAAGACCACGCTCTCGGCCGACCCCGAGCGGCAGTTGATCGGGGATGACGAGCATGGCTGGGGCGACACGGGAGTGTTCAACTTCGAGGGTGGCTGCTACGCGAAGGTGATCAGGCTCTCCGCCGAGGCTGAGCCGGAGATCTTCAAGACGACCCGGACCTTCGGCACGTTGCTCGAGAACGTCGTTGTCGACGATCGCGGGCGGCTCGACCTCGACAACGCCGAGAAGACCGAGAACACCCGGGCCGCCTACAAGCTCGAGCGGATCTCGAATGCCTTGCCGACGAAGCGCGCCGGGCATCCGACGAGCATCGTCTTCCTGACAGCGGACGCGTTCGGGATCATGCCGCCGCTCGCACGGCTCACCAGCGAGCAGGCGCGGTATCACTTCCTCTCCGGCTTCACCGCCAAGCTGGCGGGGACCGAGATCGGCGTCACCGAGCCGGCTCCGACGTTTTCCCCCTGCTTCGGCGGGCCGTTTCTGCCTCAGCCGCCGGCGGTCTACGCCGAGCTCCTCGGCGAGAAGCTCCGGGTGCACAGGCCGCGCGTCTGGCTCGTGAACACGGGCTGGACCGGCGGCAGCGCGGGTCACGGGGGCCACCGGATGCCCATCCAGGCGACCCGGGCGCTCCTGCACGCCGCCCTTTCGGGAAGCCTCGACCATGCCGAGTACCGGGTCGACGACGTCTTCGGCTTCGAGGTGCCGCTGCACGTTCCGGGCGTCGAGACGGAGCTGCTCGACCCGCGCAGCACGTGGAGCGACGGCGCGGCCTATGACGCGCAGGCGCAGGCGCTCGCGAGCCTGTTCAGGGAGAACTTCGAGAAGTTCGACAACGTCGATCCCGCCGTCGCCGCTGCAGGCCCCGGGGTCGTTCTAAGCCCGAATAAATGACGCCTGATGCCCGCGCCGGTTCGCCGCACGCGCCTCGTCGGAGCTGAGCGCCCCGATCCGCGTCAGCAGCTCGAACTCGTCCCGCAGGTGCGTCTGCATCATCTCGGGCCCGTCGGTGGCGATCGTGAACTGGACGCCGTTGTCGACGAACGCCCGGAACGTCGCGCGGACGTCATCCTCGCCCGAGAGGGCCTTCGTGAGCAGGTTCGAGGTCGGGCAGATCTCGAGTGTGATCTGCGCCTCATGGAGCTGCGCCATCAGCTCGGGGTCGCGGGCGGCGAGGATGCCGTGGCCGATCCGGTCGGGTTTCAGCACCTCGATCACCTCGCGCAGCTCGGCGATCCCGTGCTCGCCGCCCTCCTCGCCGACGTGGATCGTCACGCCCAATCCTGCGGCGCGCGCGGTTTCCACCTGCGAGCGGATCTGCGTGTAGTCGTAGCGGGCGCCGCCGGGTCGCGGGCCAGCGATGTCGATGCCGACGACGCCGCGCGGCGCGTAGCGGATCGCCTTCTCGACGATCACGGCGTTCTGGGCGGCGGTGAAGGTGCGGTCCATCATCAGGATCAGCCCAGCGCGCACCTGCGGATACTCGAGCGAGGCGAGATCGAGGCCGCGGATCGCCGCCAGGATGATGTGGTCGAGGTCGCGCTCGCCGCCGCGGTTTCGCTTCATCGGGTTGAAGCGGAGCTCGAAGGTCGTGATCCGCTGCGAGCGGTAGGCGCCCCCGATCGCCGCGTGCACCGACCGCTCGACGGCGAACGGCGAGGACTGGATCAGCTCGGTCAGGTGGTAGATCTGGTCGAGCGCATCGAGGTTCGGCACGCCGCGCGGATCGGAGACGGTGACGAGGCCCTCGAACTCCCAGTAGTCGCGCGTCGGCAGCGCGATCCCCTGCTCGTGCGCGAGGCTCCACATGATGTCGGAGGCAACCGACCCGCCAAGGTGCGTGTGCAGCTCGGCGAGGCCGCCTTCGAAGATGTCGTCGAGCTCCACTGCACGTGAATCTAGTGACGCAGCTGCGCCTCAGGAGGGGTAAACCGAAACGGCGCCGATCCCGGCTTCGATCAGGCGAGGCGAGCCGGCGCTCGACCGGGTCGAGATGTTCCACGAAATGCCTCCGATCGGGCCGCGGAAATGCAAATCGGAGTGATGTGTGAGCTACTGCCCGTTTCTGCGCTGTCCGCAGCGGGCATCCGAGCTCGCAAAGCTGTGCAAGCAGGGGTTTTCCCCCGAAAGTGGCGACTGCGCTCTCACTCTTTTGGGCGCCGCCCGGCAATTATCGGGTATGAGGAAACGCCACCATAGGGTAAGAATTGGGACTGAACTTGGCTCCGTTGACTTTTGAAGCCAATTCTGCGTGTAGCTTGGCATCGCAATCGTCCGTGAAGCTCTGCGGCAATACGGCGATGGTTTGTTGGCGCAATTTCAATGTGAGTCCGGCTCGGGCGGAGCTGCTCGCAACTTGGAGGTCCACCCGTGACGAGCGACGCAACCATGGAACTTTTCGATTTCAAACGAACAGAGGGTCTCGCCAGCGAGGAAGCTCTGCTGAGCCGGCAGGTCTGGCGGGCGATCGAGGACGAGAGCGCATTCGGAATGGTCTTCCAGCCGATCGTCACGCTGCCCGGCCGGAAGGTCGTCGGCGCCGAGGCGCTCGCGCGTTTCAAGGGCGTGCCGAAGCGCCCGCCGAATACGTGGTTCGAGGAGGCCGCGGCGGCAAGCCTCGGCGTCGATCTCGAGCTCGCCGCGGTAGAGAAGGCGCTCAACGGGTTGGAGGATTTCCCGGCCGCGCTGTACCTCTCGATCAACCTCTCGCCGGCGACGCTCGTTGACCCGCGTTTTCGCGACCTTGTCTCGAGTGCAGATCCGAGCAGGCTGGTGCTCGAGCTGACGGAGCATCACCGGGTTGGCGACTACGACCGTCTGGCGCGGGCGATGGACAAGCTCCGCGCCGACGGGATGCGCGTGGCAATCGACGATGCGGGAGCCGGCTTCGCAAGCCTCCGCCACATCCTCAGGCTGAGGCCCGACTTCATCAAGCTCGACATGTCGCTGATCCGAGAGATCAATCTCGACAAATCGAAGCAGGCGCTCGCGGCCAGCCTGATCTCGTTTGCAGAGAAGAGCGACGCGACGATCATCGCCGAGGGCATCGAGACGGCAGAGGAGCTCAGCGCCCTCGTCATGCTCGGCGTCGGCTTCGGCCAGGGGATGTTCCTGGGCAAGCCGGCATCGGCTCTGTTCCTGCGTTAGCCGGCGTCAGGTTCGGCAGCTCCCACCAATCTCGTCTGCGAGCGCGATGTCGTTGATCTCGATTCCGCCCTCGCGCGGGCTGACGGAGGCCTGCACGTTGCTCAGATCGCCTGGGATCGAGGCACGGACCGGAGTCGAGACGCTCACGTCGCTGTAGCCGTGAGCCGGCACGCATACCTCGATTCGGGCGAACGAGGTCGCGTTGTCAGTCGCGTTTGCCGTCTGGCGCCCGGTGTCCGAGACGACCGTGTACGGGCTCTGCGAGGAGTTCGGCCCGTGGATCTGGAGCGTCAAGGTGCGGATCTCGGGATGCTGCTGGCCGCGCCCGGAGAAGATTCGGATTCGCGCAGTCACACCTGGGCGCGTCCAGCCGTCGTCGTAGATGCCGAACGAGAGCCAGTCCGTTCGCCACGGCTGAAGCGCGTCGATCAGGAAGATCTGCGGCGTCTGGAGCGGCGACGGGCCTGAGATCCGGAACCGCGTGTCGGTGACCGACTGGACGACGTACCTCGAGAGGGTCACGTTGGCCGCGCCGGTGCGCGGGTTGAAGGCGAGTTGGGTCTTCGGGAACCAGAGCCCGAGGAACGAGTAGGGGTCGCCGGCCGGGTAGTAGCCGTCGTGCTGCACCGAGACGTTCCAGAACTCGAAGTCGCGCCAGTAGCGCTCGGTGACGAAGAAGTCCGAGCTGACGACGTAGGGGATCGCGGTCACGTTTGCGCTTGTCCCGAGCTTCTGGTCGATCACGTTGTAGACGCCGGCCTCGGACTGGGTCAACGGCCGCTGCGACGTGCCGTCGGTATCGAGCAGGCGATGGAACATGAACGTTGTCTCCGCCGGAAGCCCGATCGCGAGCAGAGCGAGGAGCACGGCCGTCAGGACCCGGGGCTTGAGGTGCTTCGCCGCGATCACGAACAGCACTGTGAGCAGGATCGTTCCGGTCGCGAGCACCGCGGCGGCGCCACCCCGTCCGCCGGCGAGCTTCGCGATCGGGTGGTACATCGTCGCGATCGGGCTGTCGGGGTCCAGCTGGATTCTCAGCGCCCAGGTGAACGTGGGCTGCAGGTGCAGCGCGAATCCAGCCGCGACGACGGCGGCCGGGGCGGCGAGCGACCAGCGTGGCCGCTCATGGTCAAGGAGCGCGCACACGAACGCGACCAGGACGATCGGCACGAGGTAGAAGAGGTAGCGGTCGAGCACGAACGGGCCGACGGTGCGGTCGTAGCTCGTCGCCTCGAGGGTGACGACGACCATCGTGATTGCCCCGAGGCACGCGAATGCGCCAAGCTCGCTCGTGGGCGCTCGCCGCACGAGGTTCGCCAGCAGCCAGCCGACGCCGACCACGAACGGCAGGATCCCGAGCCCGAAGGAGAGGTCGGCGGCGTGCCCTGCGAACGAGCCGACATTGCTCCACGTGAGCAGGCCGCCGTGGAGCTGCTCGCCGTAGACGCTCAGGCTGAGCAGCCGCCCGCCGGTCGCGACGAAGATCAGCGCGGCGACGACGGCGACCGCGTAGACGCCGGCCAGAACGCGATGCCGGGCGATCGCGGCCCGAAGATTCAGCCGCTCATAGGAGATCAGGGCGACCGGCAGCACGCCCGCCAGCGAGACGAACTGCGTCCGGGCGAGAAACGCGAGCGCGATCCCGAGCAGCGCGAGCACGTCGTTCCGCCTTGACGGCGAGGCGATCGCGCTTTGGAATGCGAGCAGCGCCCAGAGGAACGCCGGATAGGCGGCGACCTCCGTCAACAGGAACGGCGCGTAGACGAGCCAGGGAATCGTCACGGAGAGGACACCGACGAGGTAGCCGGCGGAGCGCCGGCCCGTGACGCGGCGCGCCAGGAAGAAGGCTGGGATGCAGGCCGAGGTCATCACCCACGCGTTCAGCAGATGAGCTTCGTGGATGTCGTGCGGGACGAGGCCGTGGCGGAAGAACGGCGCGATCAGCAGTGGGTAGAGCTGATCGAGGCTGCGGACGAACTGGTCGTGGATGTGCGGCAACGGCGAGCCCGTCTTCGCGATGCTGATCGCGAGCCGCTCGTAGACGAGCTCGTCGGTCATCACGAACCAGTCTTTGACGGCGCCCGTGATCTGCGAGAGGCCAAGTGCGAACGCGACCCACAGCGCAAGCAGCGGCCATTCGATCCGCGCGATGAGTCTCACGCGGCCACCTCGCTGCGCCGCTCGCGCAAGGCGCGGAGCCCATGGTGCGGAAGCAGCACGAGCCCGACCAGGATGAATGGAATCGAGTTCAGGGCATGCAGGACAACCGCATAGGAGAGTGCGTCAGAGCGATCGATTCCATACGGATGCAGCGCCACCACCGTCGCCGCCTCGAAGACCCCGAGCGCCGCGGGCGACGATGGGATCACCATCGCGAGGTTTGTCGCGACCATCGCGAGGAGCCCCGCCCCGAGGCCGACATGCAGGTGGAACGCGAGCGTCACGAGCCAGAACGACACCGTGATCACGCCGATCGCCGCGAAGCTCATCGCGAGCGCCGGGATGGCAATCCTCGCTGTCCGCATCGCGACGAGACCGGAGACGAGGTCACGCGCCACTTCTTCGTGGCGATTCGAGAAGCCGGGGATGCGGGCGAGGACGTAGGACACAGGACGCTCTTCCCAGCGGGCAAGTGCGGCGACGAGCACGATGAACAGAATCGCGACGATTCCAGCAAAGACGCCGATCCGGCGTAGCCAGGTGAGCTCGGGCAGCCAGGGCAGCGCGACGAAGAAGAGGACGAGCAGCGTGACGACGTCGTAGACACGCTCGCTGACGGCCGTTCCGAGCGCGGCGGCCCGCGACGTTCTCGTCTCCTGGTAGAGGGTGATCACGCGCAGCGCCTCACCCGGCCGGCCGGGCAGGACGTTGTTGAAGAACGTGCCGACGAGGAGCGCGCGGGTGACCGCAGGGATGGGCGGCCGTGCCTGCGCCGGGAACAGCAGCCGCCAGCGGAGCGCGCGCAGGAAGATCCCGGCGGCCAGTACGGCGAAGGCGGGCACGAGCCACCAGCCGTTGCAGTGCTCGATCGACGCGCGGAAGCGCATCCAATCCACGTGGCGTACCGCGAGGTAGGCGAAGAGAGCCGAGACGGCGAACCCGCCGACGATCGCGGACGTCCTGGCCGCCCAGCGAATCCGCACGAACGCGACCTTACAGCGTTTGTCGATCAACTCGCCCGGCACGCGCCGCGTACGATCCGTGGGGTGCGTCCCCGTCCGGGCAGGCTGGATCGGCTACCACGGCAGTACTTCGCCGGGCTACTTGCACGGGTAGCTGCGGCTGCCGCGGAGGGCGGGCCACCGGTGATCGATCTTGGCCGGGGGAACCCGGAGATCGGCCCTCCGCCACATGTCGTTGCGGCGTTGCGCGAATCTGCCGGCCGCTCAGACGTGCACGGCTACGCGCCGTTTCGAGGCCTGGCACGGCTCCGAGAGTCGATCGCCGCGCGGTATCTCGAGGTCTACGGCGTCGAGCTCGACCCCGAGCGCGAGGTCGCGGTCGTGCCCGGGACGAAGGCGGCAATTGTGGAACTGGCGCTTGCGCTGGCGGAGCGCGGCGACACGATCCTGCTCCCGGATCCGTACTACCCCGACTATCCATCGGGGATCGCGCTCGCCGGGGCCGAGATCGGATTGCTGCCGCTCGATCCCGCGAGCGGCTGGGCTCCCGACCTTGATGCGGCACCCGCGGCTGCGGCAGCGTTCCTGAACTACCCCTCGAACCCGTGCGCCGCGTGTGCCGCCCCCGGAGTCTTCGAAGCAGCCGTCGCGTATTCGCAGCGCACCGGGACGCCGATCGTGCACGACGCCGCCTACATCGATCTCGTCTTCGACGGCCGCGCGCCCGCGAGCTTCCTGGCGACGCCGGGAGCGAAGGCAGCTGGCGTCGAGCTCTGGTCGATGTCGAAGACCTACGGGATGGCCGGCTGGCGGATCGGCTTCGTGCTCGGGAACGCCGAGATCGTCGAGCGGGTCAACCTGCTCGGCGACCACTCGCGCGTGGGCATGTTCGCGCCGCTCCAGGAGGCCGCGATCGCGGCGCTCGACGGGCCGCAGGACGCCGTCGAGGAGCGCCGCGCAGCGTACGAACGCCGGCGGGACGCGCTCGCCGCGGTGCTACCGGAGCCTCCGGTGTCGGAAGGCACGTTCTATGTATGGCTACGCCTTCCCGACGGCTTGAGCGCCGACCGGCTGCTCGAGGAGCATCGTGTAGCCGTCGCGCCGGGCGAAGGGTTCGGCCCGAGTGGACAGGGGTGGGCCCGCCTGTCGCTCGCGGTCACCGACGAGGTCTTCGCTGCGGGAATCGAGCGGCTCGCGCTGGCATTCGCGGCGGCCTACGCATGAAGATCGGCATCGTCGTCCCGTTCTCGTGGTCCTACTGGGGTGGCGTCGTCGAGCATTCCGAAAACCAAGCGGATGCATTGCGGGCTCGAGGCCACGAGGTGAAGATCCTGATGGGGAACGATCCGGCCGGCTATCTGACCCGGCTGCTCCATCCGCGCAGCGGGCGCCACGGCGACCTGCCGCCGAACATCATTCCGGTCGGGCGCTCGGTGGTCGTGCCGGCGAATGGATCGCTGCCGAACATCGTCCTCTCGCCGAGGAGCATCCCGCGCGTGCGCGAGGTGCTCGCCGAAGAGCAGTTCGACCTCGTGCATCTGCACGAGCCGATGACGCCTGCGATCTGCGTGGCGGCGCTCTCCTTCGCGAAGTGCCCGATCGTCGCGACCTGGCATGCGAATGGGGATCTCGCCTGGATGCGGCCCGCCCTCCGCGCCTGGGGCTTTCTGGCCGACCGGATCGACGCCCGCATCGCGGTGTCGCAGTTCTCGGCCCGGTCGGCGGAGCGCTGGCTCGGCGGCGAGTACGAGATCGTCCCGAACGGCGTCGTCGTGCCGGAGCACGCCGATGCCAAGAATCGCGAGCATCACGTCGTGTTCATCGGCCGCCACGACGCTCGCAAGGGTCTCTCGGTGCTGCTGCGCGCCTGGCCTGAGATCCGGCAGCGCACCGGCGCGCGGTTGCGCGTGATCGGGTGCGATCCGCTTCAGTACAGCCTGCTGCAGGCCCGGCTGCGGGTCGAGACAGACGGGATCGACGTGCTCGGGATCGTCACGAACGAGGTGCGAACCGCCGAGCTCGCGTCGGCGAAGCTGTTCGTGTCGCCGGCGTTGGGAGGGGAGAGCTTCGGGCTCGTGCTCGTCGAGTCGTTTGCAACGGCGACGCCGGTCGTGGCCTCGGACATTCCGGCGTTCGCGGCGGTCGCCACGAGTGACGCCTCCGTCCTCGTCCCGCCGGGTGACGTGAGCGCGCTGGCCGAAGCGGTGATCGGCGTGCTCGAGGACGAGCCGCGCCGCGTCGAGATGGGCAATGCCGGCCGGGCGCTTGCACTGGAGCGCTACGCGTGGGGCGACGTCGCCCGGCGCCTCGAGGAGATCTACGAGCGGGTGTCCGCGTGAAGGTGCTGCGCTGGTGGCGCGTCGCCGTTCCGATCGTGCTGCTCGGCGTCGCGATCTCGCTGATCTGGTGGCGCGGGCCCGACTGGGGAACCGTCCATGACTCGTTCACCGTCGTCCGCTGGCCGTGGGTTGCCGCCGCCGTCGGCTTGAACCTCGCCTCCGTGTTCGTCCGGTCGCTTGCCTGGAACACGACGATCAAGCAGGCGATGCCGGAGCCGTATCCCGGATACCGGCTCGTCTTCGCGGCCTTCGCGGTCGGCCTGTTCGGCAACGTCGTCCTGCCCGGACGCGTCGGGGAGCTGGCTCGCGTGGCGGTGCTGACTCGCCGGATGCCGGGACGGCGGGGGTTGTGGGCGACGCTCGTCGGCACGGTGTTCGCGCACCGCGTCTTCGACCTCTTCCCCGTGATCGCGTTGATCGTGTGGGTTCTGCTCGCGGCCAAGCTGCCCGACTGGGCCGGGCCGAGCCTGATCGTCGCCCTCTGCGTCGGCCTCGTGCTGTTCGTGTTCGCGTGGATGAGCGCGCGCCGCCACCAGACCCAGCACGTGGAGGGCGTCGGGACGGTGCGCACGATGCTGACGCGCGTCCGGTTCGGGCTCGGCGTGATGCGCGAGCCGATTCCTGCGCTGACCGCGGGGACGTTCCAGTTCCTCGGCTGGCTCGCTCAGCTCGCAGCAGTTTGGGCAGCAATGCGCGCGTTTCACATCTATCAGCCGTTTGCCGCTGCCGGGCTCGTGCTCGTGCTGATGAACGTGGCGACGATCTTCCCGCTCTGGCCGGGCAACGTCGGCCTCGTGCAGGCTGCGATCGCGCTCCCGCTGAAGCAGTACGGCGTCGACTACGCGCACGGCTTTGCATTCGGGATCGGGCTGCAGGCGATCGAGGCCTCCGTTGGCGTCGGGATCGGGGTCGTCTTCCTGGCCCGGGAAGGCATCTCGTACGCGATGCTCAAGGAGATCCCGAACGCGACCGAGGACGATCACGAGCCGCCTGTTGGGCCGAGCGGAGAGCTTCCAAGTGCGCCTGCTCGCGTCTCCGGCTAGCCTCAAAGGCGTCCTCTCGGCGGTCGAGGCCGCGTCGGCGCTGGCCGGTGGAATGCGGCGTGGCGGCGCGGAAGCAGTCGAGCTGCCGGTCGCCGATGGTGGAGAAGGGACGGCCGAGGTGCTTGCAGGCGTCCTCGGTGGCGCGTGGCGCTCGGCGGAAGCGCGCGATCCGTTCGGCCGGCGCGTGGAAGCGCGCTACCTCGTGCTCGACGACGGGACGGCGATCGTCGAGTGTGCCGAGGCAGTGGGCCTCGGCCTGCTCGCGCCGGGCGAGCTCGATCCGTTGCGCGCCTCGAGCGCCGGGCTCGGCGAGCTGCTTTCTGAGGTGCTCGCGGGCAAACCGGCCGCGGTCGTCGTCTGTCTCGGCGGGTCGGCAACGGTCGATGGCGGCGCCGGGCTGCTCTCGTCGCTCGCGGCATGGCCGGCCGACGTTCCGCTTCGCGTCGCCTGTGACGTGCGGAACCCGCTGCTCGGCGAGCGCGGCGCGACGCGCGTCTACGGGCCGCAGAAGGGCGCGAGCCCCGAGGCAGTCGAGGAGCTCGAGCGGCGGTTGCGAGGGATGGAGGCGCTCCGGCCCTACCGTGACCTTCCCGGAGCAGGCGCAGCCGGGGGCCTCGGTGCCGCACTGGCTTGTCTCGGCGGTGAGCTCGTCGCGGGTGCCGAGCTCGTGCTCGATCTGATCGGCTTCGACGACCAAGCTCGCGGCGCGGCGCTCGTCGTCACAGGAGAGGGCACGGTCGATGAGTCGACGTTCGAGGGCAAGGCGCCGGGAACTGTCCGGGAGCGCTGCGAACGCCTCGGCACGAGAGTCGTCCTGTTCGGGGGGCAAGTAACAAGTTGTTACTTGGATGCGGTCGACGTTCGCCCATTGAGCGGGCGGCCGGAACGGGCGCGGGAAGACCTTCGAGCGCTTGGCGAGGAGCTTGCGCTGGCGCTGATGCCGTAGCGGATTTCCAACCTTCGCCATACGGCTGTCAGCTGGAATTTCACCACGGCGTTCTTAGCGTGAACCCTGTGCTTTCCCGTGCTCTTCTGGCGGCTGCGCTCTGCGCGGCCATTCTGACCAGCGCCGCGTCGGCTGGCGATGTCGGGGTGCGGCTGACGATGGTCGGTGGCGGCTCGCTCGCCGTCACCTACGACCCGACTGCAGGCTCGGCCGCGGTCCTCGATGGCGACGATCAGCTGCTGAGGTATCAGCTCCCACTGACCGTGACGGATTCGCGCAGCAACGGCGCGGGCTGGAACATCACTGTCACCTCGACGCTCTTCGACAATGCCGGAAAGACCTTTGCGGCGGATGCCGCCTCGATCATGTCGGCCAAAGCCGCCTGCCTGAGCGGTGGCTGCACGATGCCGCGGAACCTGATCGAGTATCCCGTGCCGATGCCGGCGAGCACACCTGCGCCCGCGCCGGTCGAGGTGTTCGATGCGGACGGAGCGACCGGGATGGGGGTCTTCGCGGTCGTTCCCACCGTTGCCGTCTCGGTTCCCGGGAACGCGTATGCCGGGAACTACGTCAGCACCGTTGCTGTCGCGGTCGTCTCCGGGCCCTAATAGTCGACGGAGCCGTCGGCGTTGATCGTGTAGGTCGCAGTCGCGCCGGTCGTGCCGTTGATGCAGTCCCACTCGGAAGATCCGGTTCCCTTCAACGCCGCCGCCTCTCCGTTTGTCGGAGCACAGCTCTTGAGTGAGCCTGGCCCGGTCGTCTGCTCCGCGATGATCTCGACGGCGCCTGCGGCCGAGACGTTGTCGTAGCCGCAGCTGCCGCCCTTCGTGCAGGCTCCGCCCGATTGCGACGCCGTGGTCGTCGTGGTCGACGTCGTTGGGCTCGACGAGTGCGATGAGTAGGTCAGGGCGAAGCTGACGATTGCGGCGATCACGATTGCGATCGCGAGCACGAGCAGCCTGTTTTGGAGAAACCAGTTCCGGTGATCCGCATCGGTCACGTTGGATGCTCCGTTCCCTCTGAGTTTTGAAATCCGCGAGGCGATCCTACGCCCCTCAGACGTCGTTTGCGACCGTGAGCTTCTGGGCTCGGCTACCGGTGTTGCCGTCGAGATCGGAGGCCTCGACCTCGAGGCTGTAGGTCCCGTCTGCGAGCGTGCCGGTGCTCCACGAGTGGGCGAGGAAGAAGCGGAGGATCGCCGGGTGGCCGGCCCGGTTTTGCGTGGTGCCGGGCGCGTAGATCCGCTGGAACGCAGCGGCCGGCAGCAACGCATCCGAGAAGTCGACAGGCGTATGCCACGGCCTCACGACCGCTTCGCCTTGCGTCAGGCGCCAGCGCAGCCGTGCCGGTGTGACCGGCAGGTCGTTCCACGGCGGCGGCACGGGGATCGGCGGAGTGTCGTGTGCTTCGACGATCACGTCGACCGCGCCGCTGATCCGATCGGGCGGGACCGCCGTGCCTCCGCGCGAGAACGCGATGCTCGTGACGGCCGGTTTCGTGTGGTCGGCCCAGGGTGTCAACGCGCCGGCTCGCAGTGGGTTGCGGTAGATGCCGGCTCTCCGCTCTGCGAAGTGAACGTGCAGCCAGGGCGCATCGACGTGGCCGAGCAGCTCGTGCTGCGCGACGTGTTGAAGATGCTTCACGACCGGGACGACGTGCCAGTAGCCGAACGCGTCCGCGCCGGTCGCGACCGCGATCGAGCGCGCATCCTCGAGGTGGACGACGCCGGCCTCGACGGCGTAGACCGGCGTTCCGTTCGGCGCCGAGATGTCGATTCCGAAGTGGAACGCCTCGGATGCGCCGGCGATCCGGGGATCGTTGAAGTACGCGCGGACCGGGTGGGCAGTGTCGAACGGCTGGAGCGGCCAGCAGTACGTCACTTAGACGTCTTCCGTGCCAAGCCGCTTCGCGAGCTCCTCGATCTTCCCCTGCGTCTCGGTGAGCTGTGCGGCGCAGCGCTTGTAGAGCTCCTCGCCGCGCTCCCAGAGCGTCGTCAGCTCGTCGAGGCCGACATCGCCGCGCTCGAGCCGCTCGACGATCCGTTCCAGCTCGGCTTGAGCCTCTTCGAAGGTCGGCTCGGCGGTCATTCGACGAGGGCTCCGAACGAGCCTTCGGCGACTTCGACGGCAATCGGCGTGCCAAGCGCCGGAGGAGTGCGGACGAAGGCGCCACCTGCGCGGACGATTGCGTAGCCGCGTTCCAGCGTTGCCTTCGGGGAGAGCGCGAGCAGGCGTCCGCGGGTGGCAGCGAGGCGGGCACGGCGCCGTTCGAGCACCAGGGCGGGCGCACGATGGAGACGCTCGGCTGCGCTCGTCACACGACGCTGGTGGCTCTCGACCGTGCGGCGCGCTCCTCGTTGCAGGCCTCCGTGGGCCCGGTCGAGCCACGCACGTAGCTCTCCGATATCGGGCACGACCAGCCTGCCCGCGACCGACGGGGTCGAGGCTCGCACGTCGGCGGCGAGGTCGACCAGCGGTGTGTCCTGCTCGTGGCCGACTGCCGAGACGACCGGCACGGGGCAGCTCACGACGGCCCGGATCAGCCGCTCGTCCGAGAATGGGAGCAGATCCTCGAAGCTGCCGCCGCCTCGGGCGACGATGAGCACGTCGACGCCACGCGCGCAGAGGTCGTCGATCGCGGCGACGATCGTGCTCACCGCACGAGGGCCCTGGACATACGCCTCCGCGACCAGCACGTGCGCGGGCGGGAAGCGCGTCGTGATCGCCGTCAGCACATCTCGCTTGGCCGCGGCGTCGTTGCCGGTGACGAGGCCGATCAGCCGCGGAATTCGTGGCAGCGGCCGCTTCCGCGCCGCGGCGAAAAGACCCTCGGCGGCGAGCTTCTGCTTCAGCCGTTCGAGCGCCGCGAGGTGCGCGCCGAGCCCGTAGCGCTCGATCGACATCGCGCGCAGGAGAAACTCGCCCCGCTGCTCGTAGAAGTCGGGGCGGCCGTAGACATGAACGCGCTCGCCGTCGACGAGCTCCAGCCGCAGCGCGTCGAACTGGCCGCGAGCCATCTGGACCGAGAGGCAGGCGCCGTCTTCGGGATCCTTGAGCGTGAAGAACACCGAGGCCCACCGTTCCTGCCGGCGCAGCTCGGTTACCTCTCCCTCGACCCAGACGGTCGGCAGGCGCTTCAGCCACAACGCCACGCCCTGGTTGAAGGCGCGGACCGAGAACACCTTGCGGCCGTCGATCTCGATCGACTCGACCTTCACAGGTCGAAGGCTACCGGGGCGCTTAGAGCAGGATTTCGGCGGCTGTCTCGTGCGTGCAGCCGGCGCGGATGAGCTCCACGGCGTGGTGCAGATCCGCTTCCGAGTGCGCGATCTTCTCTGCGAGCGGAAGCGGATAGCCGGCTTCGATCAGGACATGCAGACGCCACGATTCGACTTTCTCGCGCTCGGTCTGTGGAAATTCGGCTGTCTGTGTCATCTGTGGCGCCTGTTCGCTTTCAAATAGACGAACCCTGCAAGGGGAAGTTGGTTGACGCTATCAAGCACGGGCTATCAGCTCGTCGACGCGGCGCGTGAGGTCGTGCAGCCGCCGGTCGAGTGCTGCCCGCTCGGCCTCGGCCTCTTTTGCGATCTCCTGGATGCGATCACGAAGCGCGGTCTCGACACCGTAGGTGCGGCGCTCGAAGGCTGCGAGCGCTTCGTCGCGGTGACGGTCGAAGTCGTCCCGGATGTCGGCGATCCGCCCTTCGACCTGTGACACCGCGCCGTTTGCGAGATGCTCGACCCGCTCGGCGAGCACGCCTTCGGCCTCGCGGGCGAAGCGCTCCACCGCCAGATCGAGCTCGCGCCCGAGGCGCCGGGCCGCCTCTTCGCGGGCTGCCCGGATCGTGGTCTCGAACTGCTGCGCGGCGGCCTCGGAGTAGCGGGTCGCCTCTCGCGAAACGGCGCGCTTGACCTGCTCGAGCTGCCGCTGCTCGATGTCGACGAGCGAGGCGGCGACTCGCTGCATCGACTCGGTCTGCTCGCGGTCGATCTGCTCCTTCAGGTCGTGCTCGCGCTTTCGCAGCCGGTCCGAGACCTCGTGCAACGCCCGCCGCCGGTCGGCGGCGTGCTGCTCGAGATCGGCGCTGGCCGCCTTTCCGACGTCCTGAGCAGCGCGATCCAGCTCTTCGCGGACGCGGGCGATCAGGATGCGGTGCTCGTCGATGCCGGCCTGGAGCCGCTCGGCTTCCTGCGCGAGCCTGCCTTCGACCTCGAGTGAGAGCTGCTGCTGGCGCTGGGTGATCCGCTGGAACTCGTTCGCGAGGCCTTCCTGGAGCTTCTCGAGATCGGAGGTCCAGTCGCTGAGCCGCCGCTCCACGTTTCCCTGGGCCTCCGTCACGGCATCTGCAAGGCGGATCGCCGCGTCGCGCTCGCGCTCTGCCGTGTCGCGGCGGCGCTCCTCGGTGACGCGGCGCTCGTCCTCGGCCAGTGCAGAGAGCGAGTCGGCGCGCGCGCGGGCGAGCGTCCGCTCGAGCTCGGCAGCTCGCAGCTCCGCCTCCCGTGCAATCACTTCGTCGAAGGTCGCTTTGCCGCGTTCGATCTCCGCTTCGAGCGTTGCCGCATGCGCGCGCGTGCGGCGCAGCGCCGCCAATGTGACAGCAAGCGCGACGAGCGCGATCACAGCTGCGACGATGGCGATTGTGGCGGCGGCCATTCCGTTAGGTTAGGCGCGCGGCGACCAGGGCTGCGCCGAGGAGGATGTTCGCCCACGGCAGGATGCGAAGCGCCCGCTCCAGTGGCTCGACGCCGTCGAGGGTGCCCGCCTGCCTGCGGGCCTGGCGAACCGGGGTCGAAAGCGTCCGCTGGACGAGGATCATCGCGGTGCCGAACCCAGCCGCGAGGAGAGCTGAGAGCCGCAGCGTCTGAGCCTCGGCGTAGTAGGCGGTGAGGATCGCAAAGCCGCCCCACGAGAACGCGAGCCACCACTCGTTGTGGAATCTGCCGCCGAAGAGCTCGAGGTTGTAGGCGGGCACGATGAAGGCTCCGAAGGCGATGAAGACGAGCAGGCCGAGGCCCCAGCTCACGGCTGACCAGACGCCGATCGCGACGGCGCCGGCGAGCGCGGCGACGCCGGCGCCGACGAGCACAACGTCCGGGATCTGCGTCCGCAGCGGGCGGCCGTTTCGCTCGTCGAACATGTGGGCGGCGACGCCGAGTGCGAGCACGAACGCGACCATCGTCCACACCATTCGGTTCGTGTGGAAGCGGGGCGCAAGCGCCGCCCCGAGCGCGACGTACGAAGCGTTCCACGCCGTGTACGGCAGATGGAGCACCGTCACGTAGTCGCGCCAGCCGCCAGGCCGGAGCGCGTAGAAGGCCGGCTTTACCTCTTCCGTCCCCACGTCACGATCCCTCCGCCGAGCGAGAGCCGGCGATCCTGAATGTCCTCGATGCCGGCTTCGCGCCAGGCGTCGAGGAGCCGCGGCTGCGGCCAGGTCTTGGCGTAGGAGCGGATCGACCCGCCGAGGAACGAGCCGACCTCTCGCCAGCCGCGCCCGAGCACCGCTCCGGCTGCGGGCAGCCCGACGCGGACGTGCAGCTCCCAGAGCGGCCGCCAGACGCCGCGCGGGACGCCGAACTCGAGGCCCGCGATCGTGCCGCCGGGCCGCACCACCCGGGCCAGCTCGCGGAGCGTCGCGGCTGGGTCGTCGACGTAGCGCAGGAGATAGGTGAAGGTGAGCGCGTCGAACTCGCCGTCTGCAAATGGGAGCTGCTGAGCATCCGCCTCGACGAGCTCGACCTGGCCGGCGAGCTGCTTGCGGGCCTCCGCGAGCATCTCGGCGCTCTGGTCGACCCCGACGACGGAGCAGCCCTTCCGGCGGACCAGCTCGCGCGCGACGGCGCCTGTTCCCGTGGCAACGTCGAGGACGCGGTCGCCGGGGCCCGCGATGACACGAGAGACGAGGAATCGCCGCCAGCGCGGGTCCTGGCCAAACGAGAGCAGCGCGCCGTAGCGCTCATACGTCGGCCCGAGCGGCGCGAAGATGCTTCTGGCGTGCTCGGTGCGTTCCACTACACGCGATGATCGGCGATCGTGTCCGCGATCGTCTCTGCGATCGGGCGGCAGTGGAACCCGAGCTCGCGCTCGGCCTTCGAGCCGTCGTAGAACCACCAGTGTCCCGCCGCGCGGATCTCGCCGGCGCTGACCGGGCTCGGCACGACCTTCGAGCCGACGGCGGCCATTCCCGCGGGCAAGCTGACCATCAGGCGCCGCTTTCCACCGACCTTCCCGACCAGCTCGAAGAACGCCTGCCAGCTCAGATTCCCTTCCGGATTCACGAGTAGCGTGCGCTCGCCGGTGCGTCCCTGTTCGCCGAGCAGGATGAGCCCGGCGGCGATGTCACGCGCATCGGCGAATGCGAGACCGCCGGGGGTTCGGACTCGGAGCTTCCCCGAGAGATACGCGTCGATCGGCCACGTCGAGACGCGGTGCACATCGCCCGGGCCGAGCAGGAATGCCGGGTTCGCGATCACCACGTCCACACCCGCCGCGGCGGCTTCGAGGGCGACCAGCTCGCCTTCCCTTTTGGTCGTCGCGTAGGGGAGCGAGGCCATCGAGGCTGGAAACGCCTGTTGCTCGTTCGCGCGTGCCTCACGCGAAGGAGCAGGCCCGACCGCGGCGACGCTCGAGACATGAACGATGCGGGCGCCCGGATCGGCGGCGGCCAGGAGCGCTCGCGTTCCCTCGACGTTGACGGCGCGCATCTTCGGCAGGTCGCGGGCCTCGTGCGAGACGACGCCCGCGAGATGGAAGATCCGATCGCAGCCGGCCGTGGCGCGGCGCACTGCGTCCGGGTCGGTGACATCGCCCTGCACGATCTCGACGCCAAGCCCTGCAGCGGCAGCCGGCGTGCGGACAAGCGCGCGAACCTGGTCGCCGCGTTCCCGCAGGGCCGAGACGAGATGCCCGCCGAGGAACCCGGTCGCCCCGGTGACGAGTGTGGCCACGGGTGCCTAGACCATCGGGACTTGCATGAGCAAACGCGGCTCGATCCGGTCGAGGATCTCCGTCAGCGACTCGCCGGTGGCGGTGATGCCGTGGTTGAGCAGCCCGACGACCGCGGTGCCCGGATCGTCCTCGTCTGCGATCAGCGCCGCAACGCTCGATGCGAGCTCGGCCGTGCCGCAGGGGAAGTTGATCTCCGTGGCGGGGATGCCTTCCATCCAGGCGTGGATGTGCAGGATCGCCTTCACCTCGGGGTTCTCGCGGTAGATGATCCAGTGCTCGATCGCGTCGACCGAGACCCGTCGCGGCTCGACGTTCGGCGGGACGCTCAACACCATCCGCCCGTGCTCCGAGTCGAAGCCTGTCACGAGCAGCATGTCGCGGCCGGGTATCTCGAGGTTGCCCTTGTCGACGCCGCTCGCGCTCATCCAGAAGCGCGTGTCGTCCTTGCGCGCCGAGAGGTTGCCGTAGGAGAGGCCGCCGATCGAGTAGAGCCGCATCACGTGACGCAGCTCGCGCTCGGAGAGAAGCTCTTCGATCGGGAACGGCGCGGGGAGCAGGCCGAGCGAGTCGAGCCGCTTGCCGACCTCCTTCATCTCCTCGGTCAGCTCGTCCCCGTCCCAGAGCTCTTCCTCGAGGTCGGTGCGGAACTCGTTCTCGATGATCAGCTTCGACTGCGCGAGCGGCAGCAGGCGTTCGAGGACGCGCTCGGACATCGACGGGCCGTCGCCGTTCTCGGGCACGACGTAGTGGCCGCGCTCCATCGTCGTGAAGTAGGCGCCCTTCCCGGGGACGTAGAGCAGGGCGATGTTCGAGAGCGCGCGGACGAGCATGGGGTAGTTCTCGCGCAGCCCATCCTCAGGCTCACGGTCGGACGCGAAGACGGCGGCGACGAAGGTTCCCTGCGACTTGCGGCGGAATGGCTTCGGGCTCTCGGGGTCGATCAGGTTGAGAACGACATCCGAGTAGGTCGGGTCGTCGACACGATCGAAACCGTGACGCTCGAGCCCTTTGGCAAGCTCCTCGACGAACGGCGCCAGCGCCGGATCGGGTTCACCGACGAATGAGTACGTGCGTGTCGCAGCCACTTGTGAACACCGTATCGAACCAACCGGCCTCTAAGCTCACGGCTTGGCGCTGACGGACGATCTGGAGCGGATTGCCGCTGTCGTTGCCGCGCACGGCGAGGTGGCCGGAGTGCTTGCCGCCGAGCCGAGCGCAGGCGGCCGGGTCTACCTCGTCGCGTTCGGCCAGGAGGACGCGCTCGAGTGGCTCGTCGTCGACGATCAGGCCGAGCCGGTGACGGGAAGGACGGCCGTGCGGGACGTCGCCTCGATCGTGGTCATGTGCGAACTGGCGGGCGAGCTGGCTGCGGGAGGCGATCTCGACGAGCTGCGGGCCAAGCTGGCGCAGGTGCGGTTGATCGAGCAGCCCGAAGGGATCGAAGAGGCGGAAGCGGCCGCGCTCGCACTCGAACGGGCCGTCGGCTCGCCGCCTCGTGTCGCGTCGCCGGCCTATCTCGATGGGATCGGCGCCGCGACGCGCGAGCTCGAGCGAGCGCTCGGCGAGGTCGAGTCGCCGTTCGCGAGCGCGATCACCTCGTCGGCCGGAGCCGTCGAGTCGTTCGTGCGCGAAGTCGAGACGCGGTACAAGCTTCCGCTCGGCTAGTCTCATTCGCATGGACGAAGGCGGCGCGTTCGGCTTCCCGTTCGGAGGCGATCCGGAGGATCTGCTGCGCAGCCTGCGCGAGTTCGCAGAGCAGCAGGCGGAGTCCGTCCAGGAGACGCAGAAGGAGCAGTTCGCGACGCTGACGCTGAACACCGCTGTCGAGCTCACCGCCGCCGCGCTCTCGCACGTGCAGCCCGCGGGCACGGCGGATGAACAGGCTGCTGCGCTCCGAGACGCGATGCGTGTGCTCTTCCCCGAGGCGGTTGCGCTCGTCAGCGCGGCCCGCCAGGGCTTCATGCGCGAATAGTGCAGCTCGTCAACCGGGCGATTGTCGGATCTTTGCCGCTCGTTCCGCGGGCAGTCGTGCGGCGGCTTTCCTCGCGCTATATCGCAGGCTCGACACTGGACGATGCTGTGCGTGTCGTTCGGCGCCTGAACGGGGAAGGGAAGCTGGCCACGATCGATGTGCTCGGCGAGGAGATCGAGAACCCAGAGGAGGCGCACGCGATTGCCGCCGCCTATCACGAGGTGCTCGAGCGGATCCAGGCGGAGCGGCTCGACTCGAACATCTCCGTGAAGCTCACGGGCTTCGGGCTCGCGCTTGCCGAGGATCTCTGCCGTGTGAATCTCGAGAGCGTGGTTCGCGACGCACGCGAGCGGAGCACGTTCGTGCGCATCGACATGGAGGACTCCTCGACGACCGACGCAACGCTCGGTCTCTATCGCGAGCTCCGCACCGCCGGCTACGAGAACGTCGGCATCGTCCTCCAATCGCGCCTCCGCCGCACGCTGGCCGACACCGCTGGGCTCGACGACGTTCGGCTCTGCAAGGGCATCTACGTCGAGCCGGAGGCGATCGCCTTCCAGGACTCCGAGGAGGTGCGCGCGAGCTACGTGCGCTGCCTGGAGGCCCTGCTCGGCGCGGGGGCGTATGTGGGAATTGCGACCCACGACGAGCTCCTGATCGGCGAAGGGTTGCGCCTCGTGGCTGAGCACGGCTTGCGCCCTGACCAATACGAGTTCCAGATGCTGCTCGGCGTGCGGCCGCAACGCGGCGACGAGCTCGTCCGTGCAGGTCACCGCCTGCGCGTCTACGTCCCCTTCGGGACGCAGTGGTACGAGTACTCGCTTCGCCGCCTCCAGGAGAATCCGCAGATCGCGGGCTACGTCGCGGCGGATCTCTTCCACCGGCTGCGATTCAGCAACTCGTGAGCGCTGTCGCGCAGCCCCACGATCGACCGTGGCGGATGCACCGCGAGCATCTCGTGCCGGTCGGCTCCATGCTCGTGCTGTTCACGGTCTCGAGGATCTGGGGCTGGGAGTCAGGAGTTCGGTTCGACGCAACGACGGTCGAGACGTTCTGGCAGATCCTCGATCCGACATTGCTGAAGGAGCATCTGCTTCAGAGCATCTGGTACCTGCACGGGCAGCCGCCGCTCTACAACCTTCTGCTCGGCGTCGATTTGAAGGTGTTCGGGCCGCACTTTGCGACGGTGGCTCACGGAGCTCAGGTCGCCATTGGTGTTGCAATCGGGATCTCGCTCTACGTGCTGCTCTTCGTGAACGGCGTCTCCCGGTGGTGGGCAGCCGCAGTCGCCTCCCTGCTGGTCGTCTCACCGGCGATGCTGATTTACGAAAACTGGCTCTTTTACGAATATCTGGTCGCGGTGCTGCTGCTCCTCACGACGCTCGCGTTCGTCGGGTTCCAGCGCCGCCCGACGACCGGCCGGAGCTTCGCGATTTTCGCCGCTCTCGCAGTGCTCTGCTACGTCCGATCAAGCTTTCAGATCGTGCTCCTGCTGGCCGTGCTCGGGTTGATGCTCATCCTCTTCCCGGAGCAGCGGCGCATCATCCTGATCGGCGCGGCGATCCCGTTCGTGCTCGTCGTCGGGCTTTACCTGAAGAACTGGGCCCTCTTCGGCACCCCGTCGACAAGCTCGTGGACCGGGATGAACCTGATGCAGGTGGCGCTCAACGGCCTCAGCGACCACGATCGGCAGGTGCTCGGAGGACGGCGCGTTCTCTCTCCGGTTTCGCTGGCCGGGACCTTTCAACCCCTGGCCGCGTATCAGGGGCTCCTGCCGGCGGCTCGCCCGCGTGGGATACCCGTGCTCGACGAGACGACGAAGCCGGCTTCAGGAGCGCCGAATCTCAACAACATCGAATACGTCGCGATCTCACAGCGTCAGCTCCACGATTTTCTCCGGCTCCTGGTGAACGATCCCGCTCCCTATCTCGACGGCGTCGGGACGGGCCTGGAGCTGGCGGGGACGCCCTCGGACGAGTACTGGGACGCCGACACCAATCGGGCGCATATCGCAACGTGGGCGCACGTGTTCGATACGGGGGTTCTGTGGCAACCGCGCCTCTATGCCGCAGACGGTCAAACGTATGGCACCGCGTGGGGCATCGTCGTGGGGTATCTCGCGGCGCTGATCTTTGGAGCAGTCGAGTTCGTCCGCGCGATCAGGCGCCGGGGCGGTTCCGCCACCCTCGCATTCGTCTGGCTCCTCCTCGCCTATGTCGCCTTCGTCGTGACGTTCGGCGAGGTTGCCGAGAACCAGCGGATCCGTTTCTCGGTCGACCCCCTGGCGATCATTCTCGTCTCGGCCCTGGGGGCGCGTGTTGTTTCGCGTGTGCGCCGAGCTCCGGGCGACATCGTCTAGAGCGCGAGCGTCTTCGACGTTCGAAGGGGCTTCCCGTGCCGGTCGAGCGCGGTCACCTTCGCGTGGCGCGCGCTCGGTGGAACGATCAGCGAGGTCTCGAACGTCTTTCGAGGTTTCGTGGCTGCATGGTGGAGCTTCGCAGCCGTCGGTCCGGTTTCGAACAGCCATGAGGCGACCTCGGTGGCACCGTTCCAGCTCGCGAAGACGGTGTGGCCCGAGGTGTGCCGCCTGGCGGCGATCTCGGGTTGAAGCGCCGGCTTGCCGGTCCACGGCAGACGGAGCGCCCGATAGTTCTGGCCGCCCGGCGGCAGCTTGGCGTCGAACAGCACCTTGCCGTCCGCGCTGTACTCGGTGAAGTAGGGAGCAGTGCCAAAGCCGACCAGCACGTTCCCGTTCGGGAGCACCTGCGTGCTGCCGAGCGCATGGGCGAGCACGGAGGGATGGTGTGTGTACTTGCGGTGCAGCGTCGCGCGCATGTTCTTTGTGTCGAGGGCGATCACCATCCCCTTCGACTGCGGTTGCACCTGAGGCGCCGACCCGTCGTCGAAGAGGCTCACGAGGCGGTCGCCGGTGCCATGGTGCCGTGCGTCGTGCTGCCACGCGAAGCCTGTTCCCGGGCCCATAGCGAAGTCGCTCTTCTTCCCCCCAAGCCGCCAGATCACCTCGCCGCTGCCGCGGTCGATCTTGTAGATCGCCCACGTGTTTCGGGCCGACACGAGCAGGTTGCCGTCGGAATCGAGCTCGATCGAGTTGACGTGGAAGTAGTCGAACGGCGCGCCGACCCCGGCGTGCGACTCCTGGATCGGAACGTGATCGAGGCTCTTCCACTCGAAGAGCACTCGGCCGCTCGGGAGCTCGAGCTCCTGCACGATCCCTCCGACGACCTGTCCGTCGCTCGGCCCGCCGACGCTCGTCAGGTCGGCATCGACCAGCTCCCAGGCCGTCACGAGCGCGGTTCCGTGCGGGGTGAGCAGGAACTCGTGCAGGTCGGACGGCCGCCCAGCGCCGGCCTGAACCCGGGCGACGAGCTGATAGGAGTCGTCGAGGATGACGTGCGTTCCCTTCCCGAGGCCCTGCTCGGTGCTGCCCTCCCACCAGGTCAGGACCGGCTTGCCGCGGTAGATCGCCGTGCGGAAGTTCATCGCCGTCACGGGCGTCGTCGGATGGAACCAGACCGGCTGGCCGGCGTTGTCGACGATCAGGTTCCCGCGCCGTCCCGGCCCTGAGGAGGGCGCGAGGAAGAGCAAGCCGCCGGAGGCGTGGCCATTGTCATGCACGACCGTGACGTAGGGAGGGACGAGATCGGGGCGCGTCACGAACTCGTGGATCTTCGGTCCGGCGACGGCGCCGTCGGCAGCGCCCAAGCGCTCGAGCGCGCCGCAGGCGGGCGCCACTGACCCCCCGCCCAGGAGGAGACCACCGCCCAGTCCGGCCACGCGGCGGACGAAGGAAGCCCGTGTCAGATACGCCTCTGTGCTCATCGCTCCACCTCTCTCGGTCAGTTCATCGCCAGTCCACCACGGGAGACCGCAGCCGATCTCCCAAGCACACGTCCGGACGAATCGAGCGCCTCGACCGCGATATAGGGCAGGTCGGTGCGCGCCTTCAAGGTCGTCTCGAAGCCGGTTCGGGACTGCGCCTCGCCGACGTCCTTCACTCCCTCGGCGGTAAGACCCGCCACAACCTGCCAGCGCGCGACCTCGGTGGCGCCGTTCCAGCTCGCGTAGACCGTCGCCGTCGAGCCGCCGCCTTTGGCTACCGCGATCGCGGGCCGCGTGAGCGGCGTGGCATGCCAGACGAAGCGGTAGGCGCGATACGAGTCGTCGCCGGCCGAGAAGGTCGCGTCGAAGAGGACGTTTCCTGCCTCGTCGAACTCGGTCATGCGCGGCACCGCTCCCCAGCCGACGAAGGTATTGCCGTCGGGAAGGGACTGAGAGTTGCCCTGGCTCACGGCGAGCACGCCTGGGATCGAATCGGCTTGGACGAGCGTCGCGGTGTGAGCCGTCGTGTCGAGCCGGATTCGGATCGCCCGTGACGCTTTCGCCTCTGCCGGTGCAGCCTCGTCGTCGAAGAGCGTGATCGTCCCGTCTGGTTGAAGCCGTGCGTCGTGCTGCCAGGCGAAGCTCGTGCCGGGGCCCAGCTTGAAGCTGCTCTCCTTCCCGCCCAGCTCCCAGAGGATCGCGCCGGTCTTGTGGTCGATCTCGTAGACGGCGTGGGTGTTGCGAGCGGAGACGAGCAGGTTCCCATCGGGCTCCTGCTCGATCGAGTTGATGTGGAAGTAGTCGAAGGCAGGTGCGGGACTCGAGCCTTTCGCGGGTGTGGGCGAGCTGTAGGAGTCTGTGAGCGGCACGTGGCCGACGCTGTGCCAGGTGAAGACCACGTGTCCGGTTGCGACATCGACTTCCTGGATCAGGCCGTCCACGACCTTGCCGTTCTTCGGCCCGCCGACCGCCGAGAGATCGGCTGGCACGATCCGGTAGACGGTCATCAGCGCGGTTCCCTGCGGCGTCAGCTGGAACTCGTGGAGATCGGCGGTGTCCGGGCCGTAACCCGCGTCGACGCGGGCAATCTGGCGGTAGGACGTGTCGACGATCACGTCGTGGCCGATGCCCGACCCGAGCACGGGTGCCGTCGGCGGGCCTTCCCAGTACGTCAGCACCGGCTTGCCCCGATACGTCTGGACGCGAAAGTCGGTCGCCTGTTCCGGCACGGGGTCGAACCAGATCGGCTGCCCGGCGTTGTCGACGATCTCGGGGCCCTTCGCCGTCGCGTTCATCTTCGGGGCGATGAAGACGAATCCCGGCGCGACGCCGGGCTTGTCTGTCAGCACCGTCACCACCGGCGGTGTGAGATCCGGCCGTGACCGGAAGTGCAAGGTCGGGGGCGGGCTCTTGCTCCCGCAGGCGGCAAGCATCGTGGAGCCAAGCACCCCGATGCAGAGTCCACCCAGGACTTTCGAGGCGCCTGCCACGGCCCGAGCCTAAACACTCGGCTTAAACGCCACTTAAGAAAGAAGGCGAATCGCGGACGTCTAGACGACGAGGGAGAAGCCGCCGTCGACGATCAGCGTCTGGCCGCAGACCATCGACGCGTCCGGCGAACAGAGAAACGCGACGGCGGCTGCGATGTCGTCCGGGGAGACGATGCGGCCGACGGGATTCGCGCGGCCAGCGGCAAGCATCTCTTCCTTGTTCGGGAAGTGCTCGAGCGCGCCCGTCTCGACGACGCCCCCGGAGACCGCGTTGACCCGGATACCGGACGGTGCGAGCTCGACGGCCAGATAGCGGATGAGCGCCTCGAGGGCCGCTTTCGAGGTTCCGACCAGCGTGTAGTTCTCGAGCACCCGGTGCGAGCCGAGTGAGGAGATGCCCACGATCGACGAGCCTGCGGGCATCTGCGGTGCGGCGACCCGCGCCAGAGCGAGGAGCGCCCGCGCGTTCGCGTTCATCGTCCAGTCCCAGTGCTTGTCGTCGGTCTCGAGCGCCGGACGGATGACGCCGGTCGCGGCGTTGTGGATCAGCGCGTCGAGCGGGCCGAGCGCAGCCACCTCCTCGATCACGCGATCGGAGGTGACGTTGCCGCGAATCAGGACGACTTCCGCGCCGAGGGCGCGCAGCTCATCTGCGGTCGCTTCCGCCGCCTCGTCGTTTCGCATGTAGCCGATCGCGATGCGCTTGGCGCCGTCGCGGGCAAAGCGGAGCGCGATCGCGCGGCCGATGCCGCGCGAGCCGCCCGTGACGAGGACGGTCACGTCGAGTGCGGGAGCGGCGCGTTCGCCGGCGCGGAGCTCGGAATGCCGTCCCAGCCGAGGCGGCTTGCAGATTCACGGGGGCCTTCGGCTGCCTTCGACGAAGCGTGGCCCAGCCGGTCGAGCAGCGCGAGCTTCTCCTCGCCGTAGGCGCGCACGTCGCTCGTCGCAGGCAGGCCGGCGATCAGCTCACGAAGCCGCGCATGGAGTTGATACGCGAACTGCGGGGTCGCCGGCCCGACGAGAGCATCGACATCGTCGCGCGTAGGTTCGTGGCTCATGGGTGTGATGCTAACCCCCGGTAACGTCGCACGGTGAAGAAACCGACTGCGGACCTGATGCTCGTGACGACGATGTGCCTCTGGGCGCTGAACTTCACCGCGTCGAAATACATCCTCACGCACGGGATCGCGCCGCTTGCCTACGCCGGCCCTCGGTATCTCCTCGCTGCGATCGCATTCGCGCTGCTCGCCTACTGGCGGGACGGAACGCTGCGGATCGACGGTCGTGACCTGCTGGTCCTCGGCGGAGCGTCGGTGGTGCTGTTCTTCAACCAGATCGGGTTCATCTACTCCCTGCATTTCACGACCGCGGCGACGGCCGCACTCGTCTTCGGCACGCTCCCGATCTTCACGACGGCGATCGCGGCCATGGCAGGGATCGAGCGCCCGACCCGTCGCTTCCTCGTCGCGGCGGCGATCTCGTTCGCGGGCGTCGCTCTCGTCGCGACGGGCTCGAATGGTGCGTTGTCGGCGAACATCAAAGGCGACGCGCTGGCGCTGCTCGGCGCCGCGACCTGGGCGGGGTACTCCGTGATCGCCGCGCCGGCGATGATGCGCTACAGCCCGCTTCGCACCAGTGCCTACGTCGTCGGAGGCACGTCGATCCTGCTCCTGGTCGTGGGCGCAGGGCAGATCCAAGCCGAGAGCTATCCAGGCTCGTGGCGCGTGTGGGCCGCATTCACGTTCGCGATCTTCGGGCCGCTCGTGATCACGAACGTGCTCTGGTTCACGGCGATCGACCGCGTCGGGCCGTCGCGCGCCTCGCTGTTCGCCAATCTGCAGTTCTTCCTCGCGGCGCTGTTCGGGCTCATGCTGCTCTCGGAGTCGATCACCGTCGTCCAGGTGATCGGCGGCATCGCGATTGCGGCGGCGATCATCCTCTCGCGCCGCCGCTCCGTGCCGCGACCGGTGCCGCAGCCGGTCGAATAGCTGGGACAATCTCGCGATGAGCCCCCAGCGCCGAGTCGCGTTCATGTCGGTCTTCGCCGCGGCTGCGCTCGTAGCGCTGAAGCTCTCGGTCGGCCTGGCCACGCACAGCCTCGGGCTCGTCTCGGAGGCGATCCACTCGGGAACCGATCTCGTGGCTGCGCTCCTCACCTTCTTCGCAGTCGGTGTCGCCGGCCGCCCAGCGGACACGTCCCATCAGTACGGCCACGGCAAGGCCGAGCACATCACCGCTCTCGCAGAAGCCGTGTTCCTCTCGGGCGCAAGCGTGCTGATCGGCTTCCGCGCGATCGAGCGCCTGGCCGGATCGTCGCATCCGGACGTGCAGGCGACCTGGTACGCGTTCGCCGTCGTCGCGCTCGTTATCGTGATCGACGTGAGCCGGCTCACTGTCTCATGGCGCACGTCGAAGCGATATCGGAGCGCAGCGCTGGCCTCGAACGCCGTTCATTTCGCGAGCGATCTGGGCGGCTCGCTGGCGGTGCTCGCGGGTCTCCTGCTCGTACGCGCGGGAGAGCCGAACGGCGACTCGATCGCGGCGCTCTTCGTCGCCGTGCTCGTGCTCGGCGCCGCGGCGCAGCTGATGCGCGCCAACGTCGACGTGCTGATGGATCGCGCGCCTGCCGCGGCCGAGGCTTCGGCGAGAGCCGCGATCGCAGCCGTGCGCCCGGCAGTCCAGCTGCGGCGGCTCCGAATGCGTCAGGCGGGCGGCCGCCAGTTTGCGGACGTCGTGATCGGCGTCTCGTCCGTCGCCCCGGTCGGTCAGGGTCACGCGGCAGCCGATTCCGTGGAGGACGCGCTCGAGCGCGCGCTCCCCGGGAGCGATGTGGTCGTGCACGTCGAGCCGCTCGAAGACGTCGGGCTCCGTGACCGTGTTCACGCTGCCGCCTTCACCGTTCCCGGCGTGCGCGAGATCCACGACGTCACGCTGGTCGACGTCGACGGGCACACCGAGCTCTCGCTGCACGTGAAGCTGCCCGGTGACACGTCCCTCGAAGACGCGCACGAGCTCGCCGAGCAGGTCGAGCAGGCGATCCGTGCCGCGGTGCCCGAGGTCGATGCCGTCCAGACGCATCTCGAGCCGCTGGCCGAAACCCGATCGGCCAGCGAGGTCGCGATCGACACCGAGTCGGTCGAGCGGATCGTGCGCGAGATCGCCGGCCGGTCGCCGCGCTCGCTGAGGTTCCTCCGAACGGACGAGGGGCTCGTCGCGTTTCTCACGCTTCGCATGGACCCGCAGAGCCGGCTCGTCGACGCTCACTCGCGCGCCGAGGAGATCAAGGCGCGGATCCGGATCGGGCACCCCGAGATCGCCGACGTGATCGTGCACACCGAGCCATGAGGCTCTGCATGTTCAGCCCCAAGGGTGAGGATCTCCCGCGCGGGTGGCCGGGCCGGATCGACGGTGACCGGGTGATCCAGCTTGCCGCCCAGACGCTGCAGGCGTTCTTCACCGGCGGCGGGGTGGCGCGCGAGCACGCTGAGTACGCGCTCGCCGACGTCGATCTCCGCCCGCCGGTGATTCATCCGCCCGCGGCGCGGCTCTTCAAGGCGCAGTCGCTCGACTTCGAGTTTCTGAACACGGCCTCGATCTACGGGCCGGAAGACGAGATCCCGTTCCCTCAGGGAGCAAGCTCGATCGAGCCGCGGCTCGGCCTCGCTGCCGTGATCGGAGCCGAGGGCGAGATCGGCGGCTACACGCTCGCGAACGTCTTCGTTGCGCCGGAGCTGGCCGGGGCAAAGCAACGCGATTTCGCGCTTTCGCTCGGCCCGGTCGTGGTCACCGACCTCGCGCCTGTGCTCGACCCGGCCTGGGACGAGCTCGTCGCCCACGCGGCGCTGAACACGAGGCTTCGGCCAGGCGATCTCCTGATCGTCGATGGCGGTCCGGCCGGGGACGGGCTCCGGCCCGGCGACACGGCTCAGGTCGAGACCGCAGAGATCGGCGTGCTGCGAAACACGATCGTTTGATGCAGCTTGCGCTCGACTGGGACGGCACCTGCACCGTCTCCGACTCGCTGGTCGCGGCGATTCGCCTCTTCGGCGATCCGTCCGTTCTGTACTCCGGGCACGGCTCGCACGGCGAGGCCCTCGTGCACGAAGTCGGCTCGCTGCGGGCAAGCGCGGAGGAGATATCAGCGTGGGCCGTCGAGAACGTCGAGCTTCGGCCGGGGTTCCACGAGCTCGTTGAGCGATTTCAGCCTGTGATCGTCTCGAGCGGCCTGCCGCAGCTGATCCAGCCGGTGCTCGCGCGGGAAGGCTTGCAGGTCGAGGTGCACGCGAACGACGCCGATCCGAGGCTCGACGGCTGGGTGCTGAGCTTCTACTCCGACGCGCTCTGCCCGGTCTGCGGCGAGCACTGCAAGCGAGCTGCGCTGCCGGCGGGCCGTCCGCTCGTCTACGTCGGCGACGGTTACTCCGACCGCTGCGCGTCGCTCGCCTGCGACCGTGTCTTCGCCCGCGACCTTCTGGCCGGATTCCTGGCGGCCGAAGCCGTCCCGTTCGAGCCGTTCGAGACGCTGCACGACGTTGCCGGCGCGCTCGAGCGCTGATGGCGCTCCTCCCACTTCCGGAGCCGTACGACTTCGCGGTCTCGACCGAGCGCTTTCGCACCTTCGGCCCCGATCTGGCGAACCTCTGGCAGGACGGCGCACTGCACCGCGTGATCGGCGGCCGAGATGTGCGGATCGTGGCCGCGCCGGGCGGCGTCGACGTCGAGCCGCTCGACGAACGCAGCCGGCCCGTCGTGCTGAAGCTCCTCGGCTCCGAGTTCGACCTCGAGCCGTTTCGTGTGTGGGCGGCCGATCAGCCTGTCCTCTGCGAGACGGTCCCGCGCCTCGCCGGCTTCCGTCCGCCGGTGCTCCCCGATCCCTTCGAGGCGCTCGTCACATCGATCACCGCGCAGCAGGTGTCGCTGCGCTCGGCGCTCGCGATGCGCAACCGGCTGATCGAGCGCTTCGGGGTGCAGGCCGGTCACGCCTATTCGTTCCCCACCCGCGAGAGCGTCGGCGCTGCGACCGAGGACGAGCTCTTCGCCCTCGGTTTCTCACATCGGAAGGCCGAGTACGTGATCGGCCTCGCCCGCGACCCGATCGATCTCGATGCGCTGGCCGACGAGGAAGACGACGAAATCCGGGCCCGGCTGGTCGCGATCCGCGGCCTCGGCCCCTGGACGGCGGAGTGGTTCCTGGCACGCCACCTGGCGCGTCCGCGAGCGTGGCCCGCAGGCGATCTCGTCCTGCGGAAGGCCGCCGAAGCGCTCTATGGCATCGACGTCGACGAGCTCGGGCGACGGCTCGATCCCTTCCAGAACCTCTCCGCCCACTACCTTTTGACCGGGATGCGCGTTCCATGAAGATCCGTCGAGCGACCGAGGCCGACGAGGCTGTCCTGCGCGAGCTCTGGGAGGAGTGCGAGCGGGAAGTGCTCTCGCCGCCGCCAAGCCCGGAACCGCAGACGTGGGAGGTCGAGTGGGTCAGCGTGCGTGCGAACGTCGCCGACGGGGCGGTGTACCTCGCCGAAGACGACGAAGGAGTAGCCGGAGTGGTCGAGGCCTCGGCGCCGGTGCGCGGGCGTGCGCATGTCGTGCTTGTCTATGTGCGGCCCCGCGCGCGTCGCCAGGGGGTCGCGAAGGCGCTCCTCGCCGAATGCGTTCGCGACTCGAAGGAGAAGGGCGCGTCGCTCGTCAGCCTCGACGTGCTGACCACGAACACCGTCGGCCGTGCGGTCTGGCAGCAGCTCGGCTTCATGGAAGTGCAGCTCGCAATGGCCACGCCGCTCGACGTGCTCGAGCGGCGGCTTGCAGCTCAATCCTCCGGAACGTCGCGCTCGTCCACGCATGTCCAGAGCGACGACAGCGTGTCGATCGAGCGTGCCCTGGCGCAGTTCGTCCCGCGTCTCGACTCGGCCGAGGTTCGCTCGACCCCGAATGGCTGGATCAGGATCGCCGATCCGTTGCTCGACACCGATCGGGAAGCCCAGGGCCGCCTGGCCAAGGACATCTCCGAGCGGATCGGCGGGGTGGTCGTCGCGCTCGCGCTCGAGGTCGAGGCGGTGGTCCGCTTCCGTCTGTACGAAAATGGCCGCATGGTCGACGAGTATCTGTCCGTGCCGACCTTCTACGGCGAGCTGCCCAAAGGAGACGTGCTCGCGCTGGAGGCAAACCCGACGCTGGTGGCCAGGCTCACCGGCGCCGACCGCGAGCAGGTGCGCCGTAACGTGCGCACGGCGATCTCGCCCGCTGATCTTCCTCCCGCGGCCGAGCTCTACGAGCAAGTAGCGGCTTTGATGGGGTTGGAAGCATGAGCACGATCGAGATCGACCAGCTCTCCGCGCGATTGGGGGCCGTCACCGTGGTCGACGTGCGCGACCCCGGCGAGTACGACGGCTCGCTCGGCCACTCCTGCGATCCACGGCAAGGCCACCTTCCCGGGGCGATCAACCTGCCTGTCGGTGACCTCGTCGGCCTCAGTGAATCGGAGATCAGATCACTGCTCGGCGTCAGCTCGGGTGCCGAGCTCGTCGTCTACTGCCACAGCGGCTCGCGCTCGTCGATCGCTGCGCAGGTGCTCCGTTCGCAGGGCTTCAACGCGATCAACTACGTGGGCTCGTGGCACGAATGGTCGCGCACCGAGCTCCCGCTCGAGCTCTAGAGAGCGGCTCGGAGGAACGCGTTGCACAGGGCGCGCCCGTGCTCATGCCATTGCTCGATCCCCTCGTCGAGCTCGCGGGCAAGCTCCAAGAGCGGCTTCGGGAGCGACGTCTCGTCCTTGAACCACTCGAGCACCTGATCCCGGCGCGCCTCGGGATGGAACTGGACGGCCCAGGCACGCTCGCCGAGCCGGAAGGCCTGCGACGCCCTCGGCGTGGTCGCGAGCTCGACGCCGGTTGTGGGCACGTCGAAGACATACGAGTTGCCGAAGAGCGCGTCGAACCGGGGCGGGAGAACGCCGAGCACCGGGTCCGCGATCCCTGCCGCCGTCAGCGAGACCGGGAGAAAACCAAGCTGCTGAACCGGCGCGCGCCGAACCACGGC
>DASZPQ010000107.1:0-4659 GCA_035550275.1 Gaiellaceae bacterium
CGCGCGACAGCGACGAGCTCGCCCCGCCTGCGTTTCTGACCGACTAGCTAGACGCCTTCGGTTGCAGTCAGCCGGCCTTCGCTGACCGCGGTCGCCAGCGCCGCGTGGTCGCGGTCGTTCAGCTCGGCATACGCGAGCGCGAACTCCCCAATCGCCCGGTCGAACCCGTCGCCGCTGCCCAGGTAGGCCGCGATCGCGACCCGGTCGCCGGAGCGAGCGTGCGCCCGGGCCAGCGACCAGGCGCACCAGTGCGCATAGATCGAGAGCCCGTCCGGCGAGATCGTCTCGAGGTCGATCGACATCTTCCAGTCGCGGAGCTGCCGGACGTAGAAATCGCGTGGATTGCCCAGCTCGTCCTCGACGCGCGTCCAGCCGAGGAAGATGTCGCTCGAAGCCTGCGCGAACCGTTGTCCCTGCACGACGCGCTCTGCGCCGTTTGCGTACTCGGAACGCCCCAGGTGCGCCTCGAGCACCGACGGCCCGGCTTCCTTCAGCTGCAGGATCAGCGCATCCTCGTTGTCGCGTCCAAGCAGCAGCATGATCCACGAGCGCTGCCCGACGCTTCCGACGCCGACGACTTTCCGCGCGAGATGCGCGTACCGGAAGCTCTCGAGCAAGCGTCGGCGGTCTGCCGGCAGTGAATGGCGGTACCTGCGGTAAATCGCCCGCAGATGCTCTACGCGGCCCGGGTGCCCCTCGAGGAGATCCTCGACCGGAACGATCAACGGGGGCTTCGCCACGAAACGTGGCTCGCCGTCGACGAGCTGCGTCAGCCTGGCCAGATCGTGCGCCGTGCTGTTCATGCGCGCATGCGTCGCGCTTCGCTCGACATCTCGCCGCTCGCGGCCCTTCTGGAGCCCCGCGGCGATCGATGCGACATCGGCGTGCGCGTACCAGACGTCGAGATTGTTCATCCCCGCGAATTCGCGCATCGCCGTTCGATACGACGTGACCGTCTCGAGCACGGCTGCGTGCCGCTCCGCCTCGGTGAAGCCAGTCGCCCGGCCGGCGATCTCAACGCTTGCAGCGAGACGCTTGACATCCCATTCGAACGGGCCGCGCAGCGTTTCGTCGAAGTCGTTGATGTCGAAGACGAGATTGCGCTCAGGCGAGGCGTAGCCGCCGAAGTTGGCGAGATGAGCGTCGCCGACGAGCTGAACGCGCAGGTCGGTTCGCGGCAGCGGGGCGAGGTCGTTGGCCATCACGGCCGCCGCGCCGCGGTAAAACGCGAATGGAGATGCGAGCATGCGTCCGTACCGAATCGGCAGGAGCTCGGCGACTCGCGACTCGGCCTGCGCCTCGAGGATGGCGATCGGATCGCGATCGGCTGCGAGCTCGAGTGCCGCCTGGGCGGATCTCGGCGCGGTCGCGCGGGCAGCACGTCCGCGCTCGACGCGTTCGTCGACCGTCAGGTGCGGGAGCGGCTGAATGTCCTCTTGTTTGCCGGTCGCGGTGCTCATGCTCGTCTTGGACCGTAGACACGGAGCCTCGGTGTCGCAAGTTGCGCTCCGTGGTGCGCGCTACGGGCCGGTGTAGCTCACAGAGAAACCGGTGATCGACGGCGCCGAGGGCGTCGAGAGCGTGACGCCGCCCTGCGTGATCGCAAGTCCCACGCCCGTCGTCAGCGACCACGAGGCGAGGCTCGTTTGCAGGTTGCTGAAGGTCACGGTTCCGTAGTTCGCGAGCGGGACGATCGATGTCGTGGAGCCGACGGCGAAGTCCTCGACGATCCATTCGGCGGTCGTCCCGCCCGCATAGGTGAGCCCGGAGGTCGTCCCTTGCTCGGAGAACGTCTGGGTGCCGCTCGCGTCGGCGGCGACTCCCCAGCCCTTGCCGGTGACCATGATCCCGGAGAGACCGGTGGTCAGATCGTCGATCCTGGTCTCCCAGGCGCCGCCGCTCGCCTGGTAGACCGATGCCGTCATCGCATCGCCCGGCGAGACAGGGAAGCTCCGGAACGCCTTCGACTCGTTCGGCGTGCTCGGAACCTCCTCGAACCACCCGCTGTCCTGTTGCGCGCCGTTGACGCACTGATCGGTGATCCCGGTCTGGAGCAGGACGCCGGAGGTTCTGCCGGTCGGCAATCCGTAGCCTCCGATCCCCACCCACGTAGACTCTCCGGCGTTCGGCGTATCGACGCAGTTCAGCGTCGGCACGAGCCACGAGCCGCTCGCCTGCGTGACCATGGTGCTCGACGGAACGACATATCCGGACCAGTTCGAGCTCTGAGAGACCGGCGGCGGCAACTTCGTCAGCGTCTGAGACTTCGTTGCCGTCTGACCTGTTCTGGTCGTGGCAGTGAGCGTGAATGTCCACTGTTGGGCCATCGCGGCAGCAGGAACGTTTCCTCGATACACACCGTTGCAACTCACGGTCGCGGGGTTGGCCCCGGACCAGAAGGCCGGGGTCGAGGAGATCGTGCAGGTGGAGGCGCCTGACGCCGAGTAGCTGAGCTTGAACGAGCCGCCGATCGCCGGGACGCTGCTCGCGCTGGTCGACAGGACGACGGTTGGGGGCCGATTGACCACCCGATTGCTGCTTGCCGGGGTCGCTTTGCGCGGAGCGCTCGCCGGCCGATGGAGCGACTGCGCGGCGTAGGCCGCGGATGTGCAGCCAACCGCCATTCCAACGATGACGAACGCCGCAGCCGCCTTCACGCGGCGAAGCGTATGCACACGACGAACCAGGACGCCTGATCGGCGCGTGGCGCACAAGAACTTGAGCGCCGACTCGACACGGTCAGGGCGTCGTCGTAGAGTTCCCTCGATGCTCCGGCTGCTCGTGCTCGCAACAAGTTTCGCGACCTTCGGTGCGCTCTTCTCCGGCGCAGGAACGGCGGCAACTCAGCCGACGCCGGCCAGCTGTGTTGTCGCGTGGGATCAGGGCGCTCCGACGTACGTCGTGCATCAGATCCTGGTTGGAAACGCCCGGCTGGCGTTTGTCGCACCGGCGATCGAGCACGATGGCGTTCCGCTGGCACGGGCGAGCTGCACCTTCTCGTTTGCCCTGCGACACGGCCGGATGCTCTCGCTCTCTGGGGGCAATCATGGTTGGTCGCGTCCATCGCTCATTGCGCTTCCGCTCTCGGTCGGCCCGAATGCGGTCGTCAACCGCGACGGAACGCTCGCGCTGCGCCGCTAGCGCAAGCCGAGACCGAGGAGACGAGGAAACGACCACGTTCCAACCAGCGCTTCGAATTCACAGCTCGGGCTGCGGGTGGTTCTGGGCCTGGGCCCTTCTCGGGTTTGCAGGCGCTCTTGGCGCAGTCTCGCTGGGGGAGCTGGTGCTCGTGCCGGTGGCATTGGTGGGAACGTCGATGGCCCGACGTCCAACAATCAGACGTTCGGTATTTGGCATCCTGACGGGCGCGGGGACATTGTTCCTGTACGTCTCGTGGCTGCAACGTGCTGGGACGGGCAGCGCGTGCTGGCAAAGCGCAACGGCAAGCGGCTGTAGCCACCATTTGAACCCAATGCCATGGCTGGTTTTCGGCAGCGCGATGTTCGTCGGTGGGATCGTCGCGCACGCACGTCGCGACTGAAGAGCTTTACGTCAGGTCGAAGAAGAACGCGCCGAGCAGGACCGCGAGGCCGCCTGAGAGGCCGACAGCCGCGACTCGCAGCGCCCACCGGCCCACGAATCGGTTTGGCCGGGCGAAGTAGAGCGCGCCCGCCGTGCCTGCGCTGAGCGAGACCGCGGTCTCGAGGGCCTGAATCGCGATTCCGACGCCAAGTGCCTGGGTGACGCCGATCCCACGGCTGTGGAGCACGACGGCGAGCGCTCCGCTCGCGACGCCGATGTTGCCCGGCGTGAGCGGAATCGCTCCCGCCAGGTCGAGCGCGGGGCAGATCAGGAGGGCGACGAGCAGCGGATGCGGGAGCCCGAGTGCGACGCACAACGCTGCGGTCGCGGCGAGGCGCGCGAGGCCCGTTCCGACCGACCAGGCCAGCACCTGGACGCCCAGCCGGGGCGAGCGCTCGAGAGCTGCGAAGCCGTCCAGCAGATGAGTGAGCCGCGGATACCGGCGCCAACGGGCCGACGAGAGAGCGAATGCGCCGAGCGCAGCGACTCCACCGCAGAGCGCAAAGACGGGCCAGAGCGGCAGCGCTCCGGTCAGGGATGCCGCAACGACCAAGACGGCGATCACGAGACAGCGTGCTGCGGCTACAGCGGCGTAGACCCCGCCGGCCGTCCACACAGGATCGGGGCCGTCGATCGCGCGTGAGAAGAGGGCGATCTTCACCGCGTCGCCGAGCCGTGCCGGCGCGAAGGTGTTCACGAGCGCCCCGACGCCGAGGCTGGCAGTTCCCCGCCGCAGCGAGATCCGCCCGCCGGAAGCGGCGAGCGCCGTCCGCCAGGCGCAGACTGCGGTGAGGAATCCAGCCGCGAAGCAGAACGTGGCGACGGCGAGCCAGATTGGATCAGCGCCATGGAGCGATCCGAGCGCTGCCGCGGTTCGCTTGCCAAGGACTCCTGGCATCGCGACGGCGGCTGTGATCGCTGCCAGCAAGGCGAGCGAAATCAGGATCTTCGATGTCCGCAGCTTCATGGCGTCTTGTTCGACTTTCACTGTGCCCGAACCTCGCATCCAACTCATGAAAAAAGGGTGAAGATTCTGCAGTAATCGACATCTACGCTTTCCCCATGAGAGGCGCTGTC
>DASZPQ010000108.1:0-24110 GCA_035550275.1 Gaiellaceae bacterium
AACGACCACCACAGCGACCGCGTCGGCACCCGCAGCAACACCGACGACGGCCGCTCCGACCACGCCCACCGGTGGAACGGTGACGATTGCGACGCTACCGACACCAGCCGAGCCACCGGTAAACGAGCCGGAGTCCGCCGCTGCGACGCCCGGCTCGTCTGGCAACGTCGCCGTCGTGGTCGGCTCGAGCCCGTCCACTGGCGTGGAGTCGACCACGACGGCCGCCCCGGTAGCGGTCTCGTTGAGCTGGCCAGCGAACGCATTCGAGGGGCCGGTGACCGTACAGGTGACACCGCAGATACAGGCGGCCGTGCCCGCCGGCGGCATCGCGCCCGCACCGCTCCCGGTCACCGGCGGCTTGGCCGTTGGCACCACGGTCGTACAGATCAACCTCACAACCGCGGCGGGCGAAGCGGTCACGCAGTTCAACGCGCCGCTGGTGATCCACATCTCGTCACTCGGCTCCGGACAGATGCCCGCCTACAGTCACAACGGGACGACCTGGACGATGATCCCCCAGCTCAGCTCCCCCAATCTTCCCGACGGCCAGCCGGACAGCTACTTCATCAACCCCGACCGGTCGATCGACATCTACACGCGGCACGCCACACTCTTCGGTCTCCTCCTGGACACACAGGCGCCGACCAAGCCGATCGTGACCGCCCGGATCACTGGCGCGAAGCTACGGCTGACGACCAGGGCGACCGACAACGTGGCAGTGACCTCGTACCGCCTGCTCGAGAACGGCCACCTGGTCAAGCGGACAACGCAGCCTGACCTCGTCCTCACAAGTCATATCGGCCGGTTCCAAATCGTCGCAGTCGATGGGGCTGGCAATCTCAGCAGAACCTCCACGCCCATCCTCGTCACACGAACGTCGACCAAGGGGCATCCGCTGAGGATCAAGGAATAGCTCGGTCGCATTCGATCGCATGCTCACTCGTGACAGGCACGGCGCCGCTTGTCGACTCAGCCAAGACGTCGGCTCGGCGCGACAGGGATCCGAACGGGCGCAACCCCGGCTTGCCTAGCGCAAAAAGTCAGGCTTGATGTCCCAAAACAGGAGCCTTCGACCCTTATCACTAGTAGAAGGGTAAGACCGCCTCTGTTTCGAATTTCGCCGCGAGTGCGCTGTCCCAAAAGTCCCTGTTTCGGACCTTATCTCTAGTACCGGCCCGCTAAAATCTTTTGGCGGTCGGCGGCCAGAACCCGCGTTACCCCGCGGTGTCGCCGCCGAGTCGCCGCAAGGTGCTCCGCAAACCGGTCCGCAAAGCCCGCCGCACAGTTGCGTGGCCGTTTGCGGTCCTGCTCCTGAACCGGTCGCACCCACGCTCCCGCTCAACCATGCGGGTTTGGGTGGCGCTCCCGCTTTCCTGCGCCTGCGGCTTGGAATCCGTGACCACTCTCCCTCTACGTCAGAAGCGACGTGAGAGTGGTCACGTACCGCGGGAGCGCCAAGGAAGAAGGAACAAGCGGGAGCGCGGGTGCGAAGCAAGCGGTGTGAAGAGCCGACCGAAAAGAGAAGGGAGAAGCAGATGGGATTGAGGGGTAGAGGCGTGATTGAAGAAAAGGTGGTGGGTCAGCCGGTCAGGAAGGGAGAAAAGAGGGGGAGGCTGCGGCGGGCAGATTACGGACGGGTCCGAGCCTCCGAACGAGATCTGGAGCTGTTGGAGTTCGTTGGTGAGCAGTACGCCGTGACGTTGCCGCAGCTGGCGAGGCTGATTGGTCGTGAGGTCGAGACCGCAAGATCGCTACGGGATCGCTGGAAACGGGCCGGCTGGATCAACTCCGGGCAGCTCTCCGTCCAGGCACCGTCGTTTGTCTGGCTCACTACTCGCGGCGCTGCCAACTCGCCGTTCCGCGTCTGGGAGCCCAACCCGATCCTCGCCCTGCATATCGAGGCCATGACGAACGTCCGGATCACACTCGAACACGAGCTCCGCTTCGGCAAATGGGAATGCGAACGAGCAGTCGCCCAACGACTCGCCAAAAGCAAAGGGCGATTCCACCGCGGCCACCTTCCCGACGGAATCCTCTACCAAGACAGTGAGCGGATCGCAATCGAAGTCGAACTGACCCTGAAGAACCGCACCAGACTCGAAGCGATCATCGAAGAGACAAGCGTCGAGTACGACCGGGTCTGGTACTTCGCCAAACCCAAACTACTCCCCGCCCTCGACAAGCTCGTTCAAGACAACCGGTACGGGAACGTCTACGTCCGCTCCTACCCAATCACCGACGACGTGTTCAACCTCTGAGAACGACATTGAGTTCTCACAGACGCCAGAGTCAGGAGTTGATGAAGTGGCGCGTTGCGGCGCTAGTTAGACAACTCGGCCCACCGTCGAGGCCTGATCCCTCCTCAACGAGAACTGCGACCCCGTGGCTCACGGTGATCGCCCAGCCTCGCGGGAAATCGGGGGAGGGCTTGCCGTTCACGATAGAGGCGAACGTGCCGATGTTCGCGGTCTGGGAATGGCCTGCCGCTGGATCGCCGCCAGGACGGAAGTAGATCGTTAGAGCCGCGTGTTTTCCCAAAGCCACCGTGGCTGTCATCCGAGGCGTCGTCACCCATTGCCCCGCGCGCGTGAGCGCGCACGCTCGCGTGAAGACCACCGCATGCCGGGCGACGCTGACCGAAGCGAGCTTGCCGTACCAGACTCCGTCTCGGAGCCGACCCGAGTCAACACTTCCAAGAGCGACACCTGCCCATGAAGCAACGGCAACTACGACCAGCGCGACGAGAGCCCAAAGACGCATACCGTTCGACGGTAACACCGAGCAACGGAAATGTCGGCTGGGCCAGTGTCCTTTCACCAGAGAGACGAGCGAACTGGCTAGCCATGGTCGCCGCGGCGGGTTTGCTGCTCGCCAACCATGCCGGGCGCGCGCCGGCCGTCAAGCCGCCCAACGGGCGGCTTCCCTCGCCTAGCGGCTCGGGACTGCCGGCTCTCCGCGCCCGGCCGACGAGCACCCACAAACCCGCCGCACACCCAGCTACCCGAAACCGAACCATCGAATCCGATGTGGAGGTCAACGCTTGAACATCCCTGAACGACAACTGCTCACCGTCGCCGAGGTCGCCGAAGCGACCGGGTTCTCCACCAACGCCGTCTACCGCGCAATCTGGAGCGGCGAGCTTCGCGCCTCGAAGCTACGCGGGCGTTTACGGGTCCAGGCCGCCGACATCGACGTCTGGATCGACTCGAATGTCGTCGTCGCCTCTCCCCGAAGCACCCACCACAAGCCGCGGGGCGTGGTCCGTCCGCCCAGACGGAGTGGATCGGCTCGAGGGCTTCGCGAACTTCTGAAAACGAAGTAGCCAACGGTCAAACGGTAGGCAGACTTCATGCCATGCCGACTCTCACTCTGAAGGGAGGTGATCCAAGAGTGATCGAGAAACGCACGCTCAAGAACGGGCGCAACGTCTACCGGGTCCGCTGGCGTGATGCAGGCCGCGGCTCTGGTGAGCACGTCCGCTCGTTCGACCGTCAAAAGGATGCGGTCACGTTCGAGACCGACATCCGCCGACGCAAACAACTCGGCGAGCTCGCGGAGATGGAAAACGGCCGCGAGACCCTCGACGAATGGGCCCGCGAGTGGTGGCTCAGCTACGCCGAGCCGAACCTCGCCGCCAACACGCTCGTCTACTACGCAGGAGCCTGGGACAAGCACATCCTGCCCCGCCTCGGCGAGTACGAGCTACGACGCATCACGCCAGCCGTGATCGCCGAGTTCGCCGACGACCTTCGCAAAGAGGGCGTCGGAGCCCCGACCATCCGAAAGGTGCTCTCGCTCCTCCAGGGCATCCTCGCCAGGGCTGTCATCGTCGGACGGATCAAGTCGAACCCGGTTGCCGCAGTTCGTAAGCCCGCCCAGGCACGGGGTCGAGCGGTTCGACCGCTGACGCCGACCATGGTCGAGAAGCTACGACGGCGGATGCCAACCGACCGGGACGCGACGCTCGTGTCCGTCCTCGCCTACGCCGGATTACGACCCGGTGAAGCCCTCGCCCTCACCTGGGCCGACGTAGGCAAGCGGACGATCCTCGTCGAGCGCTCCATCGCACTCGGCGAGGTGAAGGAGACCAAGACAGGGAAGAGCCGCTCGGTTCGTCTACTCGCCCTGCTCAGCAGCGACCTCAAGAAGCTGCGACTGCAACTCGGACGACCAGGCGACGAAGAGCTGGTCTTCCCAAGACCGGACGGCGGACCATGGCTGGACACAGACTGGCGCAACTGGCGCGAGCGCGTGTTCCAACCACAGGCAAAGGCAGCAGGGCTCGGAGTGATCCGACCCTACGACCTACGCCACTCGTTCGTGTCACTCCTCATCGCGGAGCGGCGAACCATCATCGACGTAGCCCGGCAAGCAGGCCACTCGCCGACGATGGCGCTCAACACCTACGGGCACGTCTTCGACGAGCTCGAAGGAACCAAGCCCGCCTCAGCGGAGGAACTGATCCGCAAGGCGCGTGTGTCCCGGGTGCGACCTCAGCGCCGGGCCGTTAGCTCTCAAGAAAACAAAAACCCCGCAGAGCGGGGCTTTTAGAGAGCCGACGCGCGGACTTGAACCGCGGACCCCTTCATTACGAGTGAAGTGCTCTACCAGCTGAGCTACGTCGGCGTGACTTCAAAGAAGCCGAGCTGAGTTTAGCCCGGCTCGATTCTCGTCGCGGCGTATTAGCCGCAGATGAAGCAGGGGCAAATCGACTCGATCTCGCTCGCCCGCGGCCGATTGCCGGTCAACCCCCGGAAAGGACCTCATCGATGTCGAGCATGTTCGGCGGCGTAAGCGCCGCCCAGCCAGCGTGGGCACAGATGCCTCAAAGTGGCACGCCCATCCCGCAGCAAGTCTTACAACCGGTCGCGCAGCTCCTCGGAACCACACCACAGGATCTGATCGGCCAGATGCAGTCCGGCACGACCCTCGCCACGATCGCGAGGCAACAGGGCGTCTCGCAAGCTGACCTGACGAGCGCGATCGAGCAGGGCTTGCAGGCGGCAAGCCCGGCGAACAGCTCCACGACACCGGGCAGTCTCGCCTCCGTCGCGACGAGCATCGCAAACGGCACCGCGAAGATCGGCCATCACCACCACCATCACAGCGCGGCCCCGTCGGCGAGCCAGGCCCCGTCACTCGGCGTCGACGACGACAGCAACACCGGCGACGACGATGGATCGGACGGCTCGGCGGCGAGCTCCACGACGAGCACGGTGAACAGCCTCGCGTCGATCCTCGGCCTCGATCCGAGCAGAGTGCTCCAGCTGCTCAACACCGGAACGACCATCGCGGGCCTGGCTGCGGGAAGCAGCCTGCCGGCATCGGATCTGCAGTCGCTCTTTTCGACCGGCCTTCAGGTCGACACGACGGCCTGAGGCGTCAGCTCGGCCAGCGCGGCGGGCGGGGGGCGAGGCGCTCCCGCCCGTCCCAGTCGGCCCGGGCCGGCGCGAAGCTCTCGACGACGACGGCGCCGTTCGGGCCCGCGATCACCGAGTGCGGCACGTCGCCGAGAATCCGCCAGGTCTCGCCGGGGCCGAGCTCTTTCACCTCGCCGCCGATCGTGAACGTGACGGAGCCCTCGATCAGCACGCCGAGCTGCTCGTTCGCGTGGCTGTGCTCGGGGACGGAGATGTCCGGGGCGAGCTCGATCACGGCGAGGGTGGACTGCTCGCCCTCGACCGCGCGAGCGAGCAAGCCGTCCCAGATCGGGAGCGGCTTGGCCGAATCGAGATCTCCGTAGGCGCTCATCGCCGCTATTCCATCACGACGCGGGCAGCTCCCGCGCGATCCGCACGAACAGCGCCTCCAACGCGAGCTGCGGGGAGAGGTTGAACTCCTCCAGCTGCCGCCACGTCTCCCGGACGGCTTCGGCCGCGTGCTCCGCGCCGAGCAGGCGCTCACGCGTCGCGTCGGCTCGCAGCTCGGCGAGCAGGTCGACGTGAATCGCGGCCTGGTCGGCGCCCACGGCGACAACGATCAGGTCGCGGTACCACGCCTCGAGCTCCTCGAGCTGCGCCAGCAACTCGTCCCGCTCGGCTCCGCGCTGGGCTCGTTTGACTTGCTGCTCCGACTCCCGAGCCGTCAGATCGAGACCGTTCACGTTGACCTCTTCGAGCTCCTTCGCCTCGGCCCCGCGCTCCCGGGCGCAATCGAGCAGGACCGAGGCCGCCGCTGACGGATCGAAGGCAGGGTCGCGGTAGACCGCGCGAGCTTGCTCGAGCAGTTTCTCGCGGCGGGTCACTGCCTTCGGATCGAGTAGGCGCGCCAGCCTGTCGAGACGACCTGCCGCAACGCGCGCCAGCGCGACCCGGCGTTCCTCGCTCAGCTCCGGCGCACGCGCGTCGACGATCTCACGCACTGCGCGCTCGGACAAGCGCCTGAAGGGAACCAGCTGGCAGCGCGAACGGATCGTCTCGGGAATCGACCCGAGCTCGTCGGCAACGAGCACGATCACGGCGTACGGCGGCGGCTCTTCGAGGTCTTTCAGGAGGGCGTCGAAGGCATCCTCGTTCATCAACTGGGCGCTCTGAATCAGATAGACGCGCCGGTCGGCCTCGAACGGGCGCATGTGGAGGTCGCGGTGGAGCTTTCGAATCTCGTCGATCCGGATCATCTCGCCGAGCGGCGCCAGCTCGTAGAGATCTGGGTGCTGTGCTCTGGTCGTCCCGAGCAGCTCCCGTCCGAACGACCGGGCGAGCTCGCGCTTGCCGACACCGGGCGGGCCGTAGAAGAGGTAGGCGTGCGACGGGCCTTCGTCGAGCGCCGCTTCGAGCAGGCGCCTCGCCTCGACCTGCTCGCTAGCGGTTGTTTCGCTGAACCTGTTCACGCACGTCCTCTGCGATCTCGTCGACGGGACGGGTTGCATCCAACGAGACGACCCGCCCGGGGAAGAGGCTGCCGAGCTGGCGGTAGCCCTCCACGACGACGGACCGGAACTCGTGATTCTCGCGCTCGATCCGGTCCAGATCGCCGCCGCCACGGTCGGCTGCAATCTCCGCGTCGAGCAGCAAGACGAACGTCGAGCGGGGCAGCAGCCCGCCGGTGACGGCGTTGTTCAGGGCCAGCACGGCGTCGACACCGAGCCCGCGCGCAATCCCCTGGTAGACGAGCGAGGAGTCCACGTACCGGTCGCAGACGACCCACGCGCCGCGGTCGAGCGCCGGCCGGATCACGCGCTCGACGTGCTCGGCCCGCGCCGATGCGAAGAGCGCGGCCTCGGCCCAGGCCCCCATCTCGAGGCCATGCAGGACGACGTCGCGGATCGCCTCGCCGATCGGCGTGCCACCCGGCTCTCGGGTCGCAATCACCTCGTGGCCCTCCCCGCGCAGCCACTCGACGAGCAGGGCGGCCTGGGTGCTCTTGCCGGAGAAGTCCGGTCCCTCGAACGTGATGAACATGCCGGCGCCTACGATACGGCGGTGCGGGCAGTCGTGACGGGAGGCGCGGGATTCATCGGCTCGAATCTCGTCGATGCCCTGGTCGCGCGCGGAGACGAGGTGACCGTGGTCGACGACCTCTCGTTCGGCAAGCGCGAGAACCTGAATCCCGCGGCCACGCTCGTCGAGCAGAACATCCGCGAAGGGCTCGACCTCGACGGCGCGGAAGTCGTCTTCCACCTCGCCGCCCAGGCCGACGTCCAGACATCGGTGAAGCGGCCCGACCACGACGCGGAGGTGAACGTCGTCGGGACCGTCCGCGTGCTCGAGGCTGCCCGAACCGCTGGCGCGCAGGTGATCTTCTCCTCGACCGGCGGAGCGATCTACGGCGAGTGCGACGGCCCGGCTGACGAGAACGCGCGGCTCGCTCCGATGTCGCCCTACGGAATCGCCAAGCTCTGCGCAGAGCAGTATCTCTTCGGCTGGAACCGGATCCATGCGACGCCGAACGTCGTGCTGCGCTTTGCCAATGTGTATGGGCCGCGGCAGGATTCAGGGCTCGAAGGGGGGGTCGTCTCGATCTTCCTCGAGCGGATGGCGCGTGGCGACGAGACCGTGATCTATGGCGACGGCGGCCAGTCGCGCGACTTCGTCTACGTCGGTGACGTGGTGAGCTCGCTCCTTGCCGCAGTCGGGCGCGACGGCGGCGTCTTCAACGTGGGCACCGGCAGCGAGACGACGGTGCTCGGCCTGCACGACGCCTGCCGCGCGGTCGCGGGCGGTGCGAGCGAGGCGCGGTTCGAGCCGGCACGACTCGGCGACGCGCGGCGTTCGGTGCTCGACGTCTCGCTCGCCGCGCGCGAGCTCGGGTGGAGCGCACAGGTCTCGCTCGACGAAGGCTTGGCGCGAACCTGGCAATGGCTGGTTTCGCAGCAATAGGAAACGGGTAGAGGAGTCGCCCGGCGGCCGACGAAATCGCGTCGTGCAGTGGACGCACCGATCTCACCACAGGAGCTGATCCGCCCCTGGCGTACGGCAACGCTCATCGCAAGCCTCGTCGCGGCACTCGAGCTCGTGCTGCTGCTCGGAGCCGCAGCGCTGCTGATCGCGAAGCCGCTCGCGCATTCGCTCCAACACCATGCCGAGACTGTCGCGTATGCACCGGCGAAGAAGAAGGCGATCACTCCGCCGGTGCCGAAGAAGATTCCCGTCGGCAAAGCCAAGCTCTCTCGTGCACAGACCGGGGTGCTCGTCCTGAACGGCAACGGCCAGAACGGGGCTGCCTCTCGCGCGGCGGCCAAGCTGCATTCGCTCGGCTATCCCGTCTTGGGCACCGGCAACGCTCAGCGGCAGGACTATGCGACCACTGTCGTGCTCTATCGCAAGGGCTTCCAGGCCGAGGCCGCGCGGCTCGCACGCGATCTGAAGGTCACGGTCACCGGCCCGCTCGACGGGCTTTCGACGAGCGCGCTCCACGGCGGCAAGCTCGCCGTCATCCTCGGCGCCTAGCGCTGACTAGCAGACCGCCTTGCCGGAGTTGACGAGCTTCAGCGCCTTGTCCTTCGCGGCGTAGTCGCTGTTGTACGGATCGAGCACGATCCCCCGTTCGAACGCGGGCAGCGCCTTCTGCGGACAGTTCCGGCCGAGCGCGAACTCGCCGAGCGAGAGCCAGCCGTTCGGATCCTCCGGCTGAAGCTGCGTCCATTTGAGATAGAGCGAGTACGCCTTGTTGTAATCGAGCAGGGAGACCTTGTGGGTCGGCGCGGAGCCCGCCGCCACGGTCCAGGCAAGCGCTTCCGCCTCGACCGCGGAGACGGACAGCGGATCGACGGATCGTGCGCGCTTCGCGAGCGTGATCGCGTGCGCAGGGTTCGTCAACGCGCTCTCGGAATCGCCGACCCAGCGATTCGCGAGCCAGACCGCGGACAGCGATGCGAGCAGGACGAGCGCAAGGCCGGTCGCGATCAGCGCGCCGAACGGAGAGACTCGCCGCTCGGGAATCGGAGCGGCGACGAGCGCGCCCGCGATCAAGAAGACCGGCCCGGTCACCGCGGCAAAGTCCCAGTTGATGTCGAGCAGTCCTTGAAGCAGGTAGACCGGAAGCGCCAGCCAGAGCGCCAGCTCGGCATCGCTGCGGCGGCGCGCACCGAGAACGAGCGCCAGCATTGCTGCGAGGAAGAGCGCGAAACCGGCCAGCCCCGTCTCGGTCAGGAACTGGAGCGGCAGGCTGTGCGGCTCGGTGGTGTTGTCGATGCCCGACGTCCGGTACTTGAGGTTCGTAAACTCGAACGAGCCTGCCCCGGTCCCGCTGACGCCGTGCTGCTTCCAGCCTTTCCAGGCTTCCTGCCACCAGACCCAGCGATGGTTCGAGCCGGCCGAGGTGAGCCGGCCTGAGGAGTTCGAGAGCTCGGTTGGGCTCGAGCTCGTGAACGTGTCCCACCACGACTGCGCTCGAACAGCCCCGACCGCGAGCGCGATCGCAGCAATCACACCGACCAGCAGGAGCGCCGAGCGCTGGAGCGACGGAGTCGCCTCAGGACGGGGCAGGCGCGAGAGCGCCACTGCCAGCAGCCCACCGACGAGCAGCGCGGCTCCGAAGATCCATCCGTCGTGAACGCGCGCCGCGTGAGTCTGGCCGTCTTTCGTCACGCCGTCGAGCCTGAAGGCGAGCCCGAGCACACCCGCGGCCGGAACGCCGGCCGCGACGAGCGTGGTCAGCGCCTCGATCCACAGGCGTGAGAAGACGATCCAGCCTGCGATCGCGACGACGGCAATCGCGACGCCGCTGCGCGAGTAGGTGAGCACGATCGCGACGAGCCACCCGTAGACGAGCAACGTGCCCGCGACTCTCGACCGTCCGGCGAGCCACAGGCCGATCGGCAGCGCGATGTCACCGAGGAGCGCGAGGGCGTTCCAGTAGCCGATGGGGCCGACGAGGCGAGCGATGCGGCCATAGTCCTCGTGCAGCGCGGGCACCACCTTCGCGAGGAGCGACCAGAAGCACACGGCGCCGAGCAGTGCCGCAAAGCCGAGCGCGAGCTGTCCCACCCGCCCGGCCAGATACGTCCCGACAAGCGCGAAGACGAGATAGAGGAACGTTCGGTTCGCGTAGTCCCAGCTGCGGTCGGCTTCGATCGACCACGCGATCGAAGCAGCGCACCAGACGGCAAGCGCGGCGAGCGGCAGGAGGGCCAGGCTTCGCCGCGGAAACCCGTAGAGCGCGACGAGGATCACGAGCACGACGACGGCGGCTCCGCCGATCCAGGTCAGGGAGCCGCTGTCGGATCCGCTGCTGAAAAACAGGAGAGCGGCGGTGAGAGCGAGCGCGGCGCCGAGCGGCGAGCGCAGTTCCCGTATCACCGCCATCCGTCGCGACAGTAACATTGCTTCCAGACGTGTTGCCGGGGACTCACAAAGTCGTTACAAGGTCCGAATCGATCACACACTCCGAGCGAGAAGACTCATTCCACCGGCCGTGATCTCTGCCCCATCCCCCCACTGGACGAAGCACTTCGTCAAGCTCGCTGCTGCGACGATCTTCGTCGCGGCTGTGCTGTCGATTTCGGCCGCGCCCGCACTCGCGCGCGCCGCGGCGCCGACGCCGTGCTGGCAGCAGGTGATGAACCAGTGGTACCAGGGAGAGATCAAGTCGATCTTCCCGCTCGACTGCTACCACGAGGCGATCAAGCACCTGCCGACGGACATCCAGGTCTACTCGAGCGCACGCGACGACATCAACAAGGCGCTCCAGGCGGCGATCGCCTACGACAACGCAAAAGCCGCCGCAGCCAAGCCTCAGACGACGACGTCTTCGGTGTCCACGCCGACGACCACGACGAAGACGCTCGCCGTGCCGGTCATCCATACGCACGGGCCCGGTTCTGCACCCCCGGCCTCTGCGACGCCGATCCTGAACTCGGCATCGCCCGGCGGCGCGACCTCGTTCCCGCTGCCGCTGCTGATCCTCGGCGGGCTCGCGATCGTGCTCGTCGCCGCCGGCGGCGTCGGACTGCTGATCCGCCGCCGCCAAAGCGGCCCCGGCCCGGCCTAGCGACCCGCTCCGAGCGGCTTTTTCGTCCCCACCGCCGCCCCGCCACGAACCTCCTGCCCGATACACTGTTTTTGGGTATTTAGCAGGGTTTTCGCGTCCGTCCGGCCATAACGTCCGACTGGCGTCCTAGGCTGCTCGGTCCCCCCGACGATGGACGTTTCACCGTCTGGGCGCCCATTTTGCCGCTGATAGACCGGATCGAAAGGACATGGACATGGCGTCCGTAGAACAAGAAACCAAGGTCGAGATCCACCCCGACGAACTCGTGAACGCTGTCGCCCACGAGGACGCCAGTCTGGCAGTTCGCCGCTATTTCACGATCGCTGGTCGCGACCCCTACGACGAGGTCGACTGGGAGCTGCGCGACGCGTTCATCCCCGGCAAGGACAAGCCCGCCTTCGAGCAGAAGGGGGTCGAGTTCCCGAAATTCTGGTCGCAGACCGCGACGAACATCGTCGCGCAGAAGTACTTCCGCGGCCGCATGACCTCGCCGGAGCGCGAGCATTCCGTGAAGCAGATGATCGGCCGGATCGTCACGACGATCGGCACCTGGGGCCGCGACGGCGGCTACTTCGAGAACGACGACGAGGCGCAGACGTTCGAGGACGAGCTGAAGGCGATCCTCGTCAACCAGCTCGCTGCCTTCAACTCACCGGTCTGGTTCAACGTCGGCTTCGAAGAGAAGCCGCAGTGCTCGGCCTGCTTCATCCTCTCGATCGAGGACAACATGGACTCGATCCTCGACTGGATCCGCCGCGAGGGCGTCATCTTCCGCGGCGGCTCCGGCTCGGGCATCAACCTCTCGCGCCTGCGCTCGTCGGCCGAGCAGCTCTCGAAGGGCGGCCATGCCTCCGGCCCGGTCTCGTTCATGCGCGGCGCCGACGCGTCGGCCGGGACGATCAAGTCGGGTGGCAAGACCCGCCGCGCCGCGAAGATGGTCGTGCTCGACGTCGACCATCCGGACATCCAGGAGTTCATCTGGTGCAAGGCAAAGGAAGAGGAGAAGGCGCGCGTGCTCGAGGCCGCGGGCTACGACATGTCCCTCGACTCCGCCGACTGGAGCTCGATCCAGTACCAGAACGCCAATAACTCGGTCCGCGTCTCCGACGCCTTCATGGAGGCCGTCGAAGCCGATGGCGACTGGAATCTCACCGCCCGGGTCGATGGCTCGGTGGTCAAGACGATGAAGGCGCGCAAGCTGCTGCACGAGATCTCCGAGGCCGCATGGCGCTGCGCCGATCCGGGCGTTCAGTACGACACGGTGATCAACTCATGGCACACGCTCCCGAACACGGGCCGCATCAACGCGTCGAACCCGTGCTCCGAGTACATGTCGATCGACGACTCGGCGTGCAACCTCGCCTCGTTGAACCTGATGAAGTTCCGCCGCGAAGACGGCGAGCTCGACGTCGAGGCGTTCGAGCATGCCTGCGACGTGATGTTCCTCGCGCAGGAGATCCTCGTCGGCAACTCGTCCTACCCGACGCCCGAGATCGAGCGGAACGCGAAGGCCTACCGCCAGCTCGGCCTCGGCTACGCGAACCTCGGCGCATTGCTGATGGCTCGCGGCCTGCCCTACGACTCCGACGAAGGCCGCGCCTACGCCGCGGCGATCACGGCGCTGATGACGGGCCGCGCGTATCGCAAGTCGTCCGAGATCGCGGGGCGGATGGGGCCGTTTGCCGGCTACCAGCGGAACGCCGCGGCAATGATCGGCGTGATCGCGAAGCACCGCGCCGCCGTCGGGAACATCGACGACCACAAGACGATCCCGGCCGACCTGCTCGGTGCGGCCCGCAAGGCGTGGGACGACGCGCTGAACCTCGGCGAGGTGCACGGCTACCGCAACGCGCAGGCGACGGTGCTCGCCCCCACCGGGACGATCAGCTTCATGATGGATTGCGACACGACGGGCGTCGAGCCCGACTTCTCGCTCGTCAAGTCGAAGAAGCTCGTCGGCGGCGGCGAGATCACGATCGTGAACAAGACCGTGCCGCTCGGGCTCGAGAAGCTCGGCTACGCACCGCAGGAGGTCGACGAGGTCGTCGCCTACGTCGACGAGCGCAACACCGTCGTCGGCGCGCCGTACGTGAAGTCGGAGCACTATCCGGTCTTCGACTGCGCGATCGGCGAGCGGGCCGTTCACTACAGCGGTCACGTGAAGATGATGGGCGCGATCCAGCCGTTCATCTCGGGCGCGATCTCGAAGACGGTCAACCTGCCCGAGTCGGCGACGATCGAGGACGTCTCGCAGGTCTACCGCGACGCCTGGAAGCTCGGCGTGAAGGCGATTGCGCTCTACCGCGACAACTGCAAGGTCGCCCAGCCGCTGTCGGGCAAGTCCGACGAGAAGGGCCAGGGCCTGCTCTCGCCTGCCGGTTCCGGCGGCGTTGGCTCGCCGCGCCGCCGCCGCCTGCCGGACGACCGCACCGAGGTCGGCCGCAAGTTCCGCGTCGGCGAGTACGAGGGCTACATCCACGTCGGCGTCTACGAAGACGGCCAGCCCGGCGACATCTTCGTCGACATCGCCAAGGAAGGCACGACGCTCGGCGGCTTGATGAACTCGTTCATGATCGCCGTCTCGCTCGGCCTCCAATACGGCGTGCCGCTCGAGGTCTACGTCTCGAAGTTCTCGCACATGCGCTTCGAGCCGTCCGGCCAGACGAACGACCCGGACATCCGCGTCGCGAAGTCGATCGTCGACTACGTCTTCCGCTGGATGGGCAAGAAGTTCCTGTCCGTCGACCAGCAGGAAGAGATCGGGATCCTGTCGCCGGAGGTGCGCGCGCGAATGGCGCAGGCCTACGCGCTCGGTGCCCCCGAGGCTCCTGAGCTGGAGGGCCTGACCCCCGGCCAGACCGCGCTCTTCAACGCGCACGAGGACGCGATCGAATGCTCCCGCTGCGGTGGTCGCATGGTGCGAGCCGGAACGTGTTACACGTGCCGGGACTGCGGCACGAGCACCGGTTGCGGCTGAGCCGAACCGATCTGAGCTGCTGACGAAAGGCCTGGAAACAGGCCTTTCGTCTTTAAGGCCGCACGCCTAACGCTGGGCGGCGAGGCCGTCGACGATCACGTTCAGCATGAACTCGAAGCGCTCGTTCTCGTCCGGAGAGACCCGGGTGAGCGGGCCGGCGAGCTCGACGAGGTTCGGGAACCGGTCGCGCGGCAGCGACTCGAGATAGCCGCGGAACTCGCCGACGAAGCGCAGCATCTCGTCGAACGCGACGCCGCTCTCCTTGAACAGGCTGTCCTCGAACGCCGCGGCGCCGACGACCAGGCCGATCAGATCGCCCGCGTACGCAACGACCTGATCCGGAAGGTCGGAGCGGCGGAGGACCGCGAGCATCGTCTCCATCCCGCGGAGCGCGTTCGGGCCGGAGGGAATGCGGCCGAGCGTTGCCCGCCCGATGTCCCCGTGCGCGACAAAGGCGGCGTGTATTCGCCGGATCACGTCCTTGATCTGTTCCTGCCAGGCGCGCTCGTCGGGGAGGTCAGAGAGATCGACCTCGCCCAGGACGTGGTCGAGCATCAGCTCGACAAGCGCATCCTTCGAGTCGACATAGGCGTAGAGCGAGGCAGCACCGGCCCCGAGCTCATGTGCGACCCGGCGGAGCGTGACGGCCTCGAGCCCTTCGACGTCGAGCACCCGAACTGCAGCCTCGACCACGGCGGCCCGGTCGAGGCCGCGCGGCTTGACAGTGCGGGCGCGGCGCTGGGGCGGCAGTGGGGGCTCGGGAAGATAATCCTCGGCCACAAGCGAATCATACATCGTTCTGATATATGTTCTCGAACAATGTTCGGAACAACGACCGAATCGAAGCCGATGAACCCCCACCCGCGCCGCTGGCTGATCCTGTTGGTGATCCTGGCCGCGGAGATCATGGATCTCTTCGACGGGACGATCGTGAACGTCGCGCTCCCCACGATCCGCCTCCACCTGCACTCTTCCGACGCGGCCCTGCAGTGGATCGCCGGCGGCTACTCGCTCGCTCTCGCAATCGGACTGATCGTCGGCGGGCGGATGGGTGACCGCTACGGCCGTCGTCGTCTGTTCGTGATCGGCGCCGTGGGCTTCACGGGCTGCTCTCTCGCGTGCGGGCTCTCCGACTCGACGGCGATGCTCGTTGCCTTCCGCCTCGCGCAGGGTGCCTTCGGGGCCCTCCTGATCCCTCAGGGGCTCGGGATCATGCGCGCGATCTTCCCGAAGGACGAGCTGCCGAAGGCATTCGCGCTCTTTGGCCCGGTGATCGGCGGCGCGGCAGTGCTCGGGCCGATCATCGGCGGCCTGCTCGTGAGCGTGCACACGCTCGGCGGCTGGAGGCTGATCTTCTTCGTCAACCTGCCGCTCGGCACCGCCGCCGCGATCGGCGCTGCCCTGCTGATGCCCGAGGTGCGCGCCCCGACGCGGCCGCGGATCGACCTGCTCGGCTCGGCGATCGTCTGCGTGGCGATGCTCGCTCTCGTCTATCCGCTGATCGAGGGGCGCGAGGCCGGCTGGCCCGCGTGGACGTTCCTCTCGCTCGCAGGCGGCGTCGCCCTCCTCGCCATCTTCGCCGTACAGCAGGTCGCGCGGACTCGGGCCGGCAGGGACGCGCTCGTCCAGCCGAAGCTGTTCCGCAATCGCGGCTACAGCTCAGGGACGCTGGTACTGCTCGTCTTCTTCCTCGGCATGACCGGCGTCCTGTTCGTCCTGACGCTGTTCTTGCAGATTGGCCAGGGCTTCTCGGCGCTGCACTCCGGACTGACCTTCGTCCCGTGGTCGCTCGGGCTCGCAGTCGGCGCAGGGCTGAGCGGCGGACTGCTCGCGAACCGGTACGGGCGGCACGTGCTGGAAGCAGGCGGCGGCGTCTCCGTGATCGGCCTGCTGCTGCTGATACTCGAATCTCGCTCCGGCCTCGTCAGCACGTGGGAGATCGTCCCGGGCCTGCTCGTGATGGGGCTGGGCATGGGCCTGATCGTCGCGCCGCTCTTCGGGATCATCATCGCGGCCGTCGCCGACGACGAGGTCGGCTCGGCGTCGGGCGTGCTGAACGCGGTCCAGCAACTCGCCTCAGCGATCGGCGTCGCGCTCCTCGGGACCGTGTTCTTCGATGCGCTGGGGGCCGGCGGCTTCCATCGAGCGCTCAGCCGGACGCTCTGGATCGACCTGGGGCTGACGGTGCTCGCGATCGTCCTGATGCCGTTGATGCCGATGCACGCCAGGCCCGAGGAAGACGTGCTGTTCGCCGAGGACGCGTAGCGAACGACGCGCCGCTTCGCGTCGCGGCCTAGGCCTTCGACGTCGTGGTCGTCTGCTGCAGCGCGCTCGACGCAAGGTCGGTCAAGTCCAGCACCTCGTCGGAAGGAGGTGCCGAGACCGAGACATCGGTGCCGTAGTCGCTGATGTCGATCGTGACCTTGGTGGTGAGCGTCTGGCCACCGCTTGTCGTGTCGATCGACTCGACGACTTGGCGGACAAGGCCATCGGAGCCGACCCAGACGGTGACCGGGATCGTGCTCGATCCGGTCGTGTCTTCCATCTTCTGCACGAGGCTCTGAGGCAAGCCGCGCAACTTGGCCGCCTTGGCCAGGTCGACCGAGCCCGTGTATTCCGTCGTCGGCTCGCCGTTGACCGTGTCAGGGCCGACCTCGGTGATGTTCCCGCTCGCCCGCAGCATGTCGAGCGTTTGCGCCGGGTTCTGGCTCGATTGGCCCATCAACTGGCTGAAGTCGATTCCCATGCTCTTCCCGGCCTTTTCGAGATCGAGCCGGAGCCAGTCCTTCCCGGCCGGCAGCTTGCTCGCCAGGAACGGCATGTCCATGTACATGACCGGATCGCGATTCTCGGTCAGATAGCGCACCTCGACACCGCTTCCGCTCCCAACCGGCAGTCCGGAGCTCTGGAGGAGGTTTGACATGTCCATCGTCATCTGGCCTTCCTGCTGATCAAAGGCGCCGTTTGCGGTCACCTCGTAGGACTGGCCGGCTGGGCTCGAGACGTCGACCGTCATCGAGATCTTCGATCCTCCCGCCTGCTCGGTCTTCGTCGCCGCCGCGGCGACCGGATCGATCGTGCGAGAGACACCGCATGCGCTCAGCCCGACGGCGAGCCAGAGAAGAGCCAGAACCGAGGCGGCCTGCCTAGCGCTCATACCCTCCGTTGTAGACCACGAGCGCCGTGCCGTCAATCGCTCAGAGGAGGCTAGCGGTGCTCGAACGCGAGCTTCACGCCGAAGGCGATCAGCACCACGCCAGTGAACCGGTCGAGCGAGTTGCGCACCGCCGGCTTCGTCATGAAGCCCGACGCATGGCCGACGACGATGCCGTACGCGGCCAGCCAGAGCAGTGTCAGCGCGGCGAAGATCCCGCCGAGCATCAACAGCGGCATGAATGCCGATCCGCTGCCGTGGACGAACTGGGGCAGGAAGCTCGTGAAGAAGACGGCGATCTTCGGGTTCCCCAGGTCGCTCAAGAGGCCCTGGCGCAGCGCCTTCGCGTGAAGCCCTCGCCGCTCGACCCCGTGGCCCACGTTCGTTGCAGCCGCAAGCAGATCGCGGACGCGCAGCATCTGGACGCCGATCCAGATCAGATATGCCGCGCCGACGAGCTTCAGCACGAGAAACGCCACCTCCGAAGCCCGCAGCAGCGCGGCGATCCCGAAAGCCGCAGCGATCGTCCAGATCGTCAGGCCGATCGAGACACCCACCGCCGCAGAGACGCCGGACCTCCGCCCTCCGAGCAGCGCGTTCTTCGTGACGACCGCAGTGTCAGGCCCCGGGATCAGGATCAGGAGCACCGAGATCGCCAGGAAGGGGAGCAGATCGACGTTCACCGGCCCAGTATCGCGGAACCTCCGCAAGCAGCCGGGCCAGACGACTAGCTTCCACCTGTGGGCACCTTGGCGCCAAACCGCTCGGCCACCGTGCTCGCGGTCGCAGACGCCGCCGCGATCCTCGTCTTCGCGACCGTTGGCCTGATCTCGCACCACAAAGGGCTGTCGTTCCGCGGCTACGCCCGGGACGCGCTCCCGATCCTGGCCGGCTGGTTCGGGGCGGCGATCCTCTTTCGCGCCTATCGCACTCATCGCCAGTCGCGAGTGCTCGCAACGTGGCTCGTCGGAGTCACGGCCGGCGTCCTCGTGCGGGCGCTGATTCTCGGCCATTCGCTGAACGGCAAGGAAGCGACCTTCCTCGCCGTCGCGCTCGTCTTCGTGCTCCTCTTCGTCTACCTGCTGCGCAGCGCAGCGGGCGTGCTCACATCGCCGCCGTGAAGCGTCAGTCGGCCAGGCGCACGCAGTCGCCGCCTTCGCGCTTCGCGCGATAGAGAGCTGCGTCGGCCGCGGACAGAAGCTCTGCCGGCCGGCGCTGCGTGGGATACACGGCGATGCCGAAGCTGGCCGAGAGGCGATGCTCGCTGTACGGGAAGCCTGCCGCGACCGACTCGCGGATCCGCTCGGCTGCGGCGGTCGCGCCTTCGGCGTCGATGTCGGTGATCACGACGGCGAACTCGTCGCCGCCGAACCGCGCCGCCACGTCGGAGACGCGCTTGCCGCTCCTGACGCACGCGGCGAGATACTGCAGCGCCTGATCGCCGATCTCGTGCCCGTCGAGATCGTTGATCCCCTTCAGCCCGTCGCAGTCGATCATCACGAGCGCAAGCGATTCGCCGTGGCGGGCAGCGCGCGCGAGCTCTTCGGTGAAGCGCTCTTCGAAGCCGCGCCGGTTCAGCAATCCTGTCAGCGGATCGGTGGCCGCGGCCCGCTGTTCGCGGCGAAGGCGCTGCGCGATGTCGATCAGCGCCGCGGCGTGCTGGGCGATCAGCGAGCCGGCCTCGATGTGCTCCCGGTCGATCTCCCGGCTGCTCGACCGGCCGACGAGAGCGCCGATCTCGTTTCCGGAGACCCGAAGCGGCAGCCACACTGCCCACGGAGCGTCCTCGACGCCCTCACTGCCCCATCCGAGCTCGGAAGCGGGCAAGACGCCGAACGCCGCGACCGCTGCTTCGCGCAAACGGACCTGGTCGAGCAACTCGAGCCCTTCCGGACTGATCGGCGCGATCTCCGAGTCGGGGCGCCGCCAGTGGCTCGTCGACCGCGACGAGCCGTCACTGCTTCGCAGCACGAGCTGCGCTGACTCGAGGCCGAGGAAACGGCCGAAGGTCCGGGTCGCGAACTCCGAGATTGCAGACACGCCGTGGAGCGAGCTCGCATGCACGCAGAGGCGCGCGAGGCTCGCGATATCGAGACCGAGACCCTGACGCATGACCTCGAGTCGCGCCGCAAGCGCCTCGGCGAGCTCGCCGAAGATCGAAGCTGCTTCCTCCGGAAGCTTGATCCCCAGCGTCTCGACGTTGAGCACGCCAACCGGGAGCTCCGTTGGGAACGGAATGGCGACCTCGGAGACGATTCCCGAGGCGGCCCCGACAAAGTCCGCATCCAGCGCGACGTCGTGGACGAATTGGGTCTCCCCCGTGCGAATCGCACGGGCCATCACGCCGCGCGTGACCGGGAAGCCGTCGTAGACGACGTCTGCGTATCCGCGCTGCGCAATTACCCAGAGCCGCTGGTGCTCGAGCAGGTAGACGCTGACGATCAGCTTGCCCTCCCAGCCCCGAGCGAGACATGAGACGGCGAGGTCGATCGCCTCCTTGCCCGAGCCGACCTGGGCGAGCACGTCGAGCGCCTCGCTGCAGGACTCGCGAAGACGGTTGGCGTCGATCATCTCGGCGTCGTCCGAGGTCCGCTTCGCCTGGCGAAACGGCTTGACCTCGACGGGGGCCGGCACGGGGTCGGGCGTGAGCACCACTCCCGCGACTGCACCCTCGATCTCCGGCAGGCACTCCATGAAGAGATCGAGGATCTCAGGGTCGAACTGCGTCCCGCGGCCCGCCTGCATGAGCTCGACTGCCTGGTCAAAGGACATCGCGGGCCGGTACACGCGATCGCTGCGCAGCGCGTCGAACACATCGGCGACCGCGGCGATCCGGCCTTCGAGCGGAATCTCTTCGCCGACAAGGCCATTCGGGTAGCCGGTGCCGTCGAAGCGCTCGTGATGGGTCAGGGCGATTGCGGCGGCGACCTCGAGGATCTCGGACGAGGAAGCGGTGAGCAGCTCGTGGCCGACAGTCGGGTGCTGCTGGATGACGTGCCGCTCCTCCGAGGTCAGCGGTCCGGGCTTCAGCAAGACCTCGTCCGGGATCGCGATCTTGCCGACATCGTGGAGGGTGCTCGCCATTCTGATCACGTCGACCCGGTCGTCGTGGAGGCCGAGGCGTGAGGCGAGCGCCGCGCAGTAGCGGCTCATCCGCTCGACGTGAGCGCCCGTCTCGAGGTTGCGAAACTCGGCTGCGTGCGCCAGCCGCGCGATCGTCTCGGCGCGCGAGTTGCGAAGCTCGTCCTCGGAGCGCTCCAGCCAGGCAATCATGTCGAGCAGCTCCTCCTCGACCCGGCGCCGCTCGCGGAGTTCGGCCCGAGCGAGACCGTCGAGATGCGCATTCTCCAGCGCAAGCGCGGCGAACTGGCCGTACTGGGCGAGCAGATCGATCTGTGCCACCGCGAAGGTGTGGCCCTCGTCGATCAGCGCAGCTCCGAGCGTTCCCCGGCCGCGCGACCTCATCGAGAGCGGAATCTCGACCAGCGGCCCGGCCGCAAGCTCCGCGGCCTCCCGGCAGCGCGGCGACCAGGTCGCATGGCCGGTAACGGTTGCCCGGTCACCGTCGTCACTGACGCATCCCGACACGCCGCCGCCGGGAGGGCAGTGATAGCCAACGAGGTTTTCGAAGACACCGGTGCCGGCGCGAACCGTGAACCGGCCGTCCGGCTCCATCAGGCTGAGATACGCATGGGGCGTGCCCGCAAGCTCGACCACGTTCTGCACGATCAGCTCGAGCAGCTCCGACGCCTCGCTCGATGTGAGCAATTCGGCAGTTGCGAAGCCAAGCAGCGCCAGCGCATCCCCCTTGTCGAGCGGAGAGGCGCTGGGATCACCAAAACGTGCATGTGCCACGACCATGCGCCACTTATCGTCTGCGAACAGGCGAAAGTGAGCGACAACGCGACAAATGTCTATGTCCAGGCTAGTCTCGTGCACGATGCTCTTCGCCGCCGTCAGCAACCTCGCGCTTCGAATCGACGCCGTCGAGACGGAGATCCTCTCGCTCACGGTCTCGCCCGAGTTCACACGTGAGACAACAGTCGTGCACCTGCGCGGTGGCGGCCACGAGGGTGTCGGCGAGGACGTCACATACAGCCCGGACGAGCACGATGCCGAGCGGTTTCCGCAGCTCGAGCTCGGCGGCGACTGGACGATCGCGTCCTTCTCGGCCCGGCTCGACGCGCTCGACCTGTTCCCTGCCGGCGAGCCAGATCAGCACGCGTACCGCGACTACCGCCGCTGGGCGTTCGAGTCCGCCGCGCTCGACCTGGCACTTCGCCAGGCAGGACGCTCGCTCGCCGATGCCGTCGACCGCCCGTGGCGGCCTGTCACCTTCGTCTCCTCCGGCCGCGCGACCGGCCTGGAGGAGTGGCTCGCCATCTACCCGGCGCTCCGCTTCAAGCTCGACGCGACGGAGGACTGGACCGGCGAGGTCATTGCAGAGCTCGCGGCCCGGCAGAACGTCGACGTCGTCGACCTCAAGGGCCAGTACAGCGGCACGCCGGTCGACAGCCCACCGGATCCCGACCTCTACCGGCGCGTCGCCGACGGATTCCCGGACGCGTGGATCGAGGACCCCGGCCTCACGCCGGAGACCGATCCCGTGCTCGAGCCGCACCGCGATCGCATCACCTGGGATGCGCCGATCCACTCCTGGGCGGATGTCGAGGCCCTTCCGTTTCCGCCGCGCTGCCTCAATTCGAAGCCGTCGCGGTTCGGATCGATCACGCGCCTGTTCGAGTTCTACGACCGCTGCGGCGAGCTCGGAATCGAGCTCTACGGCGGTGGACAGTGGGAGCTCGGGCCCGGCCGCGGACAGATCCAGCTGCTCGCCTCGCTCTTCCACCCGGACGGGCCGAACGACGTGGCGCCGGGTGGCTACAACTCGGCGGAGCCGCTCGCTGGGCTCGAAACGAGCCCGCTCGATCCGCGGGCAGAGGCGACTGGTTTCCGGCGCAGAATCGGCTAGCTATCCTTTTCGGGACGTTCGGAAAGGGGTTCCCATGCGCCATTTGCTGATCGGGGCTGCATTGCTCGCCGCTCCAGCCTTTGTCCTGGCCGCACCCGTGGCAGCCAAGTCCACCGGGCCTTGCGCGGTGATCACGCGGGCAGACGCCACGAAATTCCTCGGCGCGAAAGCAGGCGCAGGATTGCTGCAGAAGTTCGGCCCGCACGTGAAGTGCACGTACGCGACGAAGAACTACCGCACGCTCACGGTCGAGGTCGACCTGATGACCAAGTCGGCCTTCGAGAAGGACGCGAAAGACGACCCGAAACCGATCGCGCGGCTCTACGGAATCGGGAACGAAGCCTACTCGACAGCCGGCGGTGCTTCGCTCAGCCTCTGGAAGAACGGCGCCGAGGTGATCGTCACGATTTCCGCGGCCGACCTGAAGAACGTCCCGAGCCTCGAGCAGCAGGCCGGGAAGGCCGCTGCCGCGAGGCTCTAGAGCGCTCGCTACTCGTACTGCAGAGCGGCGAGCACGTTCAGCCGCGCCGCCCGGCGGGCGGGGAAGATCGCCGCGAAGAGGCCGACGATGATCGCGGCCAGCACGAAGACGACGATGGTGCCCCACGGCACTGCGAAGGGCACGTCGCCGATCGCGGCGTCGAAGAGCTCGGCGAGGCCCATTCCGACCGGGATGCCGAGCGCAGCGCCGATCAACGCGGTCACGACCGCCTCATGGCGAATCATTCGCCGCACCTGACGGCGCGTCATGCCCACCGCGCGGAGCATCCCGAGCTCGCGTGTCCGCTCGTAGATGGTCAGAACCATGGTGTTCACGATCCCGAAGAGGCTGACGATGATCGAGAGCCCGAGCAGGATGTAGAGGAAGAGCAAGAAGCTGTCGAGGCCCTTTTCCTGGTTCTTCACGAACTGCTGCTCGGTCTGGATCTTGGCGTCGGGGAACGTGTCCAGCACCCTGTTCAGGGCGTTCGTGTTCGCCTCGGTCACTCCGCCCGGGGCATTCACGAACGTGAACACGTTCTGCGGGTTCGGGTAGACGCTGTCGAAGGCGGCTGACGACGTGGTGACGCTCCCGAGCGGGGAACCTCCCTGCGGCGGCGAGAAGATCCCCTTGACCTGGAGCTCGAGGAACTTCCCGGCCGGCGTCTCGACGCGGAGCGGCGAGCCGATCACGAGCTTGTGGGACTTCGCGTAGCCCTTGTCAACGATCGCACCATGCTCTCCGAGGCCTTCCAGCGATGCATTGGTGCCGGCCTTCCACTTCAACACGAGCACGCGCGAGATGCCCGGATCGACGCCGGTGACCTGGATCGTCTTGCCGAACGAGCGACCGCTCCCAGCGCGCACGCCGGCGACGAGCGATGCGTCTCCCGACTTGCGCAGCGCCGTCGCCGAGTCGATCGAGGTCGGCGTGAACCCGTCCTCGGAGGTCAGGGCGTAGTCGGCGTGGAACTCGCTGCTGACGGCGCCCTCGAACGACGCGCGCAGGCCGGCGGCCAGCACGGCGACGATCGTCACGAGCGCGAGCCCGATCATCAAGGCGGCCGCCGTGGACGCGGTGCGACCGGGGTTTCGCA
>DASZPQ010000109.1:0-40887 GCA_035550275.1 Gaiellaceae bacterium
ACTTCTGCCGGTCGGTCATCTCGCAGGCCCTGAACCACGGCGCCCAGAAGTCGCTCTCCGGGTCGCGCGTGCTCCTGCTCGGCGTCTCCTACAAGGCCGACATCGGAGACACACGCGAGACGCCGGCCGAGAAGCTCGCCGATCTCCTGCGCGGCGCAGGCGCCGAGGTCGGCTACCACGATCCCCATGTCGCGGAGTTCCACGGCATGACCTCGGCGCCACTCGAGCCCGAGGCCTGGGACTGCATCGCAGTCGTGACCGCTCACACAGCGGTCGACTACGGCGACGTCGTCAGCCGCGCGAAGATCGTCGTCGACTTCCGCAACGCCACCAAGGGGCACGAGGGCAAAGGCACCGTGTGGAAGCTCTAGACCCCGTCCGAATCGGCCAGGCCGGCCTCGGCAACTGGGGCAAGAATCTCGTCCGCAACATCGATGACCTGGCCGACCTGCGTTGGCTCTGCGACGCGACACCAGCGCTTCAGGAGCAGTTCGCGAAGCGCTTTCCAAACGCGCGGGTCACGGGTTCCTTCGAGGATCTCCTGAACGATCCGGAGCTCGAGGCAGTCGTGATCGCAACTCCCGTCCCGACGCACTACGCGCTCGCCAAGGAGGCGTTGGAAGCCGGCAAGCACGTCTTCGTCGAGAAGCCTCCTGCGATGCGCGCCTCCGAGATGGAGCACCTCGTCGCGCTCGCCGAGGAGAACGGCCTCGTGCTGATGCCAGGCCATCTGCTGCTCTACCACCCCGGCGTGCGCAAGTTGAAGGAGCTCGTCGACTCCGGCGATCTCGGCGACGTGCTCTGCATCTACGGCAACCGGCAGAACCTCGGCGTGATCCGCAAGGACGAAAACGCGCTCTGGTCGCTCGGCGTGCACGACCTCTCGGTGATCCTCTACCTCGTCGGCGAGGAGCCATCTGAGGCCTGGGCGCACGGGAACGCGTTCCTGAACCCCGGCGTCGAGGACGTCGTCTTCTGCTACCTGCGCTTTCCGAGCGGCAAGATCGCGCACATGCACCTCTCCTGGCTCGACCCGCACAAGATGCGGAAGATCACCGTCGTCGGCCGCGACAAGATGGTCGTCTTCGACGACATGGAGCTCGAGCGCAAGGTGACCGTGTACGAGAAGTCGCCGTGGGAGCCGTCGGAGAGCTACGGCGAGTGGCGGACGCGCACCGGCGACATCTTCAGCCCGAAGATCGCGAACGACGAGCCGCTGCGGCTCGAGATCTCGCACTTCCTCCGCCTCGTGCGCGAAGGGTCGACAGGGGTCGAGGCGCGCGACGGGCTCGTCGTCGTCCGGGCGCTCGAACAGCTCTCGAACAGGCTCACGGATCGAACCTAGTGGCCGAGATTCATCCCTCGGCGATCGTCTACCCGGGCACGATCCTGGGCGAAGGCGTGAAGGTTCTCGAAGGCGCCGTGGTGGGCAAGCAGCCGTCGCTCTCGCCGCGTTCGACCGCGAAGCGCGACCCGCTTGCTCCGACCGAGATCGGCGACGGGACGATCGTCTCGACGGGAGCGATCGTCTTCGCCGGCTCGAAGATCGGCGCGCGCGTGATCCTGGGAGACCAGTCATGCGTGCGGGAGCGAGTCAAAATAGGCGACGACGTCGTCCTCGGCCGCGGCTCACTGATCGAGAACGACACCGTCGTCGGCGCCATGACCAAGATCCAGGCCGACGCGTACATCACAGCCTATTCAACGCTCGAGGACAACGTCTTCATCGCTCCGTGCGTCGTGACGACGAACGACAACTTCATGGGTCGCACGGAGCGCCGTCACGAGCTCGTGAAGGGACCGACGATTCGACGAGGCGCGCGCGTCGGCGGAGGGGCGATCCTCTGTCCCGCGATCGAGATCGGCGAGGACGCGTTCGTCGGTGCCGGTGCGGTCGTCACCAAAGATGTTCCACCGCGCATGGTCGTCGTCGGGAACCCCGCCCGCGTGCTGCGGGCGGTCAACGACGACGAGCTGCTCGAGAACGCCTAGCTACCGGCGGGTTGCGACCGCGAGGTCGTAGGCCACCGGGTTTCGGGTCGGTCTGGTGAGCCTCGCCTCGAGGTAATAGACGCCGTCTGCGGCCACGGTGAACGCGATCCGTTGCTGCCTGCCGGCCGCGACCGCGCCCGCGGCACGCTCGCTGAGCGGCGCGCGCGCGAACTGCGAGTTCACGATCCCGGCGACGTGACGGGTACCAGGCATCCACAGCGACAGCCCTGCCCCTCCGAGCGCCGATGGCGAAAGGCGCGCGTAGAGCCGCTGGCCTTTGAAGAGCTTGATCGAGTAGACGTCGATCGGGTCGTCCCAGTAGTCGAGAGTGGCCGTGATCTTGCGCGGCGGCCCGAAGGGGTGCGCCCAGACGCCCGCGTCGTCATTCGGCTCGTATGCGTCAGAGCCGGGAAGCGGGACGCGGCTCGTCAGCCTGGTCAGGGCGGCCTTCACATCGAGCGTGCCCCAACCGGTGAACCTGTCTCTGCCGCGAGCGCACGTCGAGCAACCTGTCGCCGGAGTGTCGTCGCGCGCCGTGCGCTCGAGCAGCCACGAGACCTGATCCGGCCGCAGCGACGGACGCTCGCCGATCAGCAGCGCGGCCGCCGCCGAGACCTGCGGCGCGGCGAACGACGTGCCGATTGCTCCGAGGTATAGCGGTGGGCCGCAGTTCGAGTACGGCTGCCCCGCGCAGCCCGGACGGTCTTTGTCGACCAGGTTGCGCGGAATGGTGGAGAAGATCGCATCGCCCGGCGCGGCGAGATCGACGTAGGTCTGGTCGCGGTTCGAGTAGAGCGGCACCGACCCGTTTCTGCGCACCGCGCTGACGCCGATCACGTGGGGCAGCGCTGCCGGATAGTCGGCATAGGGCCAGGGTGTCGCAGGCGACTCCGTGCCATTCCCGGCCGCAGCCACGATGACCACGCCTTTCGAGTACGCCCAGCCGATCGCCATCTGCTCCGCCGGCGAATACGTGTTGTGGTCGACGTCAAACGGGTCGCGCGTCCCGCCGATGCTCAGATTGATCACGCGCGCGCCGTTGTCGACCGCCCAGTGGATCGCCTTCACCTCTGCGCTGAGGGAGACGGAGTCTGTGTCGGTGTCGACCACCTTGGCGATCAGCAGCTTTGCGTTGAAGGCCAGGCCGGCGATCCCGAGCTTGTTGGTGGGATTCGCCGCGATCTCACCCGCCACGAAGGTTCCGTGGCCATCCGGGTCGCGCTTCCAGGAACCGCCGACGAAGCTCTTTCCCGCCGCGATGCGCCCGATGAACTCGGGGTGACCCGCGTCGATTCCCGAGTCGAGCACCGCGACCTTGACCGTTGCGAGCTTCGGCATCGTCGTCCAGAAGCTCCACGCCTGATCCTCCGTCAGATACCACTGCTGCGCCGCATCTGGCTCGAGGTTGGCGAGTGGCGGCGCGTTCGCCGGCCTCGCCTGGGCGGACACGGTCGCAGCCGACAGAGCCGCGGCGCTCGCGAGCAGGATGGCCAGCTTCGTCATTGCACGAGCAGGGTGCCCGATACGCCCGGCGAGAGCCCGGCGGCGGGAACGCAGCGAACGCGGTACGAGCCGGCAGTGAGCGCGGAGGTGATCTGGAACGCTCCTGCCGCATCGGTCGCGCCGGTCGCAACGGTTGTCCACTGGCTCCCTTGCTGGAGCTGCAGCTGGACGGGCGATCCTGCCGGGACGAGATGGACCGTGCCCTGCACGCTCCCGGTGCCGAGCGCCGCAGTCACGAGCGGCACGACGGTCACCTTGACGAGGGCGGCGTGGACGGTGCCGGCAGTGAGCCGGTACTGGGTCGTCGCCTGCGGGCTCACCGCCAGGCTGAACGCGCCCGTCGAGTCGGGCTTGACGGGCTCGACTGTCTGCCAGGCCCCGCCGAGCGGGCGCTTCTCCAGGACGACGTTGCTGACCCCGCGGACGAGCCCCTTGATCACCGTGGTGGTTCCATAGGGCAACGGAACCGGCTGGGGCGTGATCGCAAGCCAGCCGATCGTGAACCAGGTGGAGCGGAGCCCGAGATCGTCCCGCAGGGCCGGGCCCGTCACAGTTACCTGGCCGTTCGTCCCGGTCGCCGTCACGGTGTGGGCCCGGGCGTCGGATGGGTCGATCGTCGGCACCAGGCTCAGGAGCGTTCCGGTCAGCTTGATCGCCTTTGCCACCGCTGCGGCGCTGTAGAGGACGGGCCCCCAGTTGTGGTGTGGAGCGAGCGTGTCGTAGGGATCCGGCACCGAGACGAGGTAGGGGATCGGCGTTCCGAGCTCGTCGCTCGCGGATGCGGTCTGGCCGCCGGAGCTCGAGAAGAAGTAGGTCGTCGCGACCTTGCCGCCGGAGAGGACAACCTGGTGCGCCGTGTCCGCCACGGCCTTGTCCGTGGCAGGCGTCTCGGCCTTGATCCCACCGTAGACCTGGCTGCGCTCGTCGCTGTAGAGGTCATAGGTGCTCGCGGTGACGATGCTCGTCAGGCTCGCGAGCGCATAGGAACGAGCGGCGACGGCCTGGGCCTTCAGCGCCTCGAGCGGCCAGTTCGCAGGCATCTCAGACGGGACGACGCCCCGGAGATACGACTCGAGGGTCAGAGAGTTCACGAGCTGGAGCGACGAGTTGAGCGTTCGGACGACGAGCGTGCCTCGGTACGGCGTCGTGCCAACTTCAAGTGGAGCCGCACCCGGCGTGAACGTCAGCGGCGACACGAGCACCTGCCCATTTACCGTCAGGCTCGGGGTCAGCACGAGCTTCCCCGGCTGTAGCGCCTGAGTCGTTCCCGCGGCGTCGGTCACATGCCATGCCGCCGGCGAGCTCAGCGTCACCCGCTTCTTGCCGTCGAGCAGGAGCACCCGGACATTCGGCGCTGGTTTCGTGGCGATCGTGGTGCCGGTGTAATAGTGGGTGAGGATCGCCGTGTAGCTCCAGCCGTGGGTGGCGTAGCCGTAGGCGCCCCATTGGCTCATCCCGAGCCCGTGGCCCCAGCCATGTCCGTTCAGGACGACTGTGGTCGGGGCGGTGCTGGTGGTCGTTGTCGAAGGAGGCGTGGTCGTGGTCGGGGTGGCCGCGATCGGGGAGGGGGCGATCGTCGGTGTCGTCGCCGTGACGATCGGGATCGTCTCCGTCGTCACCGGCCTCGTGGTCGTCGAAGCCACGGTCGACGTGGTCGAGGCCACGGTCGACGTTGTCGAAGCGACCGTTGTGCTCGTGTCTACACCCGTGCTGACGACCGTCGACGTCGTCACGGTGATCGTCGTCGTGTCATGGGCGAGCCCGCCCGTGAGCATCGCCGACGCAACGCCGGCAAACGCGAGCGCGCACAAAGAACACAGGAAGAGGACGCGCCGGAGCACGGGCAAATCACGGTAGCAACGCCCTCAGCGGGCACTCCTTCGCGTTTTGTAAAGGGCGCCGTCTAACCGGCGAGTCGAGCTGCGTACTGCTGCTCGTAGTACGCGCGATAGGCGCCGGACTTGATCGGCTCCCACCACTCGCGGTGCTCGCGATACCACTCGACGGTCTCTGCGAGGCCGGCGTCGAACGAGTGCGCAGGCGTCCAGCCGAGGGCGCGGAGCTTCGACGAGTCGACGGCATAGCGGCGATCGTGGCCAGGCCGGTCGGTGACGTGGCGGACGAGGTCACCGCTTGCGCCGGTCAGGTCGAGAATCGAGCGGACGACATCCATGTTCTCGCGTTCCTGGCCGCTGACGTTGTAGATCTCGCCTGCGCCGCCGCCGTGGAGCACCAGCTCGATCCCGGCACAGTGATCCTCGACGTGCAGCCATTCCCGCCGCTGGCGGCCGTCTCCGTACACCGGCAACTGCTGACCGTCGAAGGCGTTCGTGATGAAGAGCGGCAAGAACTTCTCGGGGAACTGGTGCGAGCCGTAGGTATTCGCTCCGCGCGTGATCGACGCATTGACGCCGAAGGTGCGGACGTATGCGAGAACCTGAAGATCGCCGCCTGCCTTCGACGCCGAATACGGGCTCGAAGCACGAATCGGCGAGTCCTCCGTGCAGGGTGGCGCATCGAGCGGGACGTCGCCGTAGACCTCGTCCGTGGAGACCTGGACGTACCGGAGCTCATGGTGCCTCGCATGGTCGAGCAGCACCTGGGTCCCGAGCACATCCGTCGTGATGAACTCTGCGGGCCCGAGGATCGAGCGGTCGACGTGCGACTCCGCGGCGAAGTTGACGATCGCCTCGCAGCCGCGCGCGGCCTTCGCGACTGCGTCGGGATCCTCGATCGCGCCCTCGAAGAACTGGTGCTCGATGCCTTCGAGATTCACCCGGTTCCCTGCATAGGTCAGCTTGTCGAGGACGCTCACGCCGGTGCCGCCCGCGGCAAGCCTGCGGACGAAATGGGAGCCGATGAAGCCGGCGCCGCCCGTGACGAGGACTCGCATGCTCAAAGCTTACGCGCCGATCAGCGCGAGACACTCGCGCAGGCCGTCCCGCCAGTGCGGAAGCTCCGGCGCTCCCTTCTCGGAGCGGAGCACCGAGTAAGCGGGCCGCGGCGCTTTCGCGCCGAACTCGGCGGTGCTGATCCTGCGGACCCGACAGGCGAGCCGGGCCTCTTCGAAGATCGCCTCCGCGAAGTCGGCCCACGTGCAATCGCCGTCCGCGGCGACGTGGTAGACGCCGAAGGGAAGCTCGAGCAACGCGTCCGTGGCCGCCGCGAGGTGGCCGACGTAGGTGGGCGCCCCGCGCTGGTCGTCGACGACCGCGACTTCTTCGCGCTCCGCTCCGAGCCGCAGCATCGTGCGCACGAAGTTGTGCCCCGTCGCGCCGAAGAGCCACGAGGAGCGCACGATCCACGCCCGGTCTCCGGCCGCAGCTTCGCCGTGGAGCTTCGACCGGCCGTAGACCCCGAGCGGGTTCGGCGAGTCGGACTCGAGATACGGCGTCCGCTTCTGGCCGTCGAAGACGTAGTCGGTCGAGTAGGAGACAAACGGGATGCCGAGCTCGGCGACGTGCTGGACGCCACCGACGTTCACTGCCGCCGTGTCCTGCGGGTCGCTCTCCGCACCATCGACATTCGTCCAGCCGGCGGCATGAAGGATCAACGCTGCGTCGCGGTAGGACGAGGGCACGGGAAACCGGACGTCCCAGTCGGCCCGCGTCGCCGCGATCGCGTCGGGGTAGCGCTCAGCCAGCGCGTGGCCGAGCTGCCCTCCGGCGCCGGTGATCAGACCGCCGGTGATCAGAGCTGCGCGGATCGGTCCCGGTCCGACAAGAGCGGCGATCGCGTGCTCCAAAGGTCGACGACACGCGGGTCGTTCCAGGGAAACGTGTTCTCGTCCGGGTTCGCTGGGTCGTACTCCTCCGTGACGAGATAACAGAAGAGGCAATCGGTCAGAGCTTCGTAGCCGTGCGCGTAGAAGCCTCGGATGTAGAGCGCGACCGGATTCTCGTCTCCGATGTCCTCGGTGAAGGTTTCGCCCGTCTCCCGGTTCAGGACGACGACGCGAACCATCCCCTGCAAGCAGGCGAAGAGGTCGTCCTGGCCGCGCTCGTGGTAGTGGAGGCCTCGAACGACCCCCTTCTTCGACGAAGCGAGATTCGCCTGCTTCATCGGCTTTGGCAGCGCGCTCGAGCGGCCGAGCTCGCTGAACCAGCCACGTTCGTCCGCGTGCCTGGTTAGGGGAAAGCGCTGGATCACTTGTTCACCCCGGTTTCCTCGATCCGGCGGCCGATGTCGGCGAGGTCGCCCCAGTGCTTGCCGCCGTCGTGCCACCAACCCTCGACAGGGCGCACCTCCAACTCGCCGCGCTTCGCGTACTCGCGATTCACGTCCGTGATCTCGAGCTCGCCGCGACTCGACGGCGCGAGCCCTTCGATGATCTCGAACACGTCGGGCGGGTAGCAATACAGCCCAACGACCGCGTCGTTCGACGGAGGGGAGTGGTAGCGCTTGTCGACGACGCCGGCCTTCTCGACGATGTCGGCGACCTTGCCCTCCCCGTCGTAGGCGACGACACCGAAGTTCTCCGGGTCGGGGACTTCCTTCGCGAACACGAGCGCCCCGCTCTTCCACGACGCGACCGCCGCGGCCTGCGCGTACTCGAACAGGTTGTCGCCCAGGCAGACCACGAGCTGTTCGTCGCGCGCGAAGTCGCTCGCCATCCCGACGACCTGGGCGATTCCACCTGCCTCGACTTGCACCTTGTAGGAGAGATCGATGTCGAAGAGCACCTCGTCCCCGGAGCGCGAGCGTAGGTGGCCGTCTCCCAGCAGGTCGATGAAATCGCCGGCGTGCTGCTTGGCTGTCACGAGCAGCACCTCGTGAACGCCGAGCCGCTGCAAGAGCTGGAGTGGGTAATAGACCATCGGCCAGCGCCCAACCGGAAGCAGGTGCTTGTTCGTGACGCGCGTCAGCTCCTCGAGCCGCGTCGCCGTTCCCCCTGCACAGATGAGGCCCTTCATGCCGCCGACGATGCTACCGCCGGAGCGGGGTCGCGACCCCATGCGGCCGCTGCCCCGGCGATCCCGGCGAGCACGGAGACGACGGCCACAGCCCGCCACATGTCTGCGTCTCCGTAGGCGCTCCGCAGTTGCAGGCCGAAGAACGGCGTCAAAGCCCACGCGGCCTGCCACGACCCGCTGAACGCTCCCATGTAGGCGCCGCGGATCTCGGCCGGAGCAAACGCCGCAACGACCGCCTGTGAGGTCGGCACCCACAACATCTCGCCGATCACGAAGACGAGCACGATCAACATGACCACCGGCACCGAGTCGTTGACGGAGAGCACGAGGAACGGCAATCCCATCAGCGGCATGGCGATCGCAAGCTTCACGGAGCCGGAGATCTGAGCTGTCGCACGAGTCAGCCGCAGCTGGACGAGGGTGACCAGGATCGGGTTGACGACCACGAGGAAGCCCCACGTCGACGGCGCGATCCCGTGCGAGCCGACCAGCGAGATCGGCAGGAGGACATCGAAGGCGACGTACGTCATTGCTGCGAGCACCGCCGAGCCCATGAAGACGAGAAACGCCCGGTCACGACGGATGACGGCAAATGAGCCGCGAGCTGGAGCGGTCTCCGGCGTGTACACGCCTCGGCTCGGCAGGAATCGAAACGCCATCCCCGTCGCGCACGCAGCAAGCACGAACATCCCGATGAAGAGGTGGGGCCACGAGTTACCGAGCAGCAAGACGCCACCGAGGACCGGGCCGAACGAGACGCCGAGGTTTTGGGCGACACGCACCCCTGCATACGCGAGCTCGTGCTTCTCTGGCGCAACGAGATCGGCAACCATCGCCTGGTCCGCGGCCTGGCCGAGCGAGCCGAAGAGCCCGAACGACGCCAGCAGCGGCAAGCCGACGAAGACGTGGTGGCCGACGAAGAGAAACCCGATCGGGACGATGCAGAGGCCGATCCAGCCAACGAGAATCACCGGCCGGCGGCCGACGTGGTCGGAGAGATGCCCGCCGACGTACCCGGCAACGCCCGCGGCAAGGGCGCTGCCGAGGAATCCCACGGAAAGCTGCCCTTGAGACGCTCCAAGGTGCTTCAGCGCGTAGATCCCCAGAAACGGGAAGCCGGTCGACGTCGCAACGCCGCCGACAAACGCAACTGCGAGCACCGGGCGAAGCGCGCGATCGACCTCCGCTCCGAAGACGAGGCGGAAAAGGGAGCGCACAGACCGAGGCTAGCTGAGGCTCTGCCTAGTGGGGGAGCAGCAGGATGACCGTGGCAAACGTCCCGCTGATGGCAGCGATGTAACGCATGTCTCAATGCTCGCAAGCACCCGTTGCCGATCCGTTGCCGGAACGTATGGAATCCGTTCGGGTCCACGTCGAACCGCGCGGGTACCTTGTAACGCGTGACACGGCGCGACTTCGACAAGTTGCACAACGAAATCGAAGAGCTCTTCGCGGACCTCTGGCAGGTGCCGCGGTTCTCCGGCACGCGCCGCGGCTTCCGGCCGAATGTGGACAGCTACCACACGCTCGAGCCGCACGAGCTGACCGTTGTCGTCGAGCTCCCGGGCGTCGACCCGGCGAGCGTGCAGGTCGTCGCCGGCGAGCGGATGCTCGTGATCGCCGGCGAGCGGAGGCGACCGAAGGTCGCAGGCCACGTCTACCACCAGATGGAGATCGAGTACGGGCCCTTCCAGCGCCAGGTGAGGCTGCCTGAAGACGTCAATCCGGATGCGGCCCGCGCGCACTTCGAGAACGGGGTGCTGACCGTATCGCTGCCGATCTCGCCGACAGCTCCCTCGCATGACCGCATCGCGATCCGGGTCGAGCTCGCATGAGCGACCTCGGCTTCGAGATTCCCGACTTCGTCGAGCAAGAGCTCGCCTTCCCGGCGACGCTGGCGGTGCTGCCGCTGAAAGAGACCGTCGTCTTCCCACAATCGACGACGCCGCTTGCGATCGGGCAGGAGCGCTCGATCCGCTTGATCGACGACGTGGTCGCAGGCGACCGCCTGCTCGCACTCGTCGCGACGCGCGATGCGTCGATCGAGGTGCCGGGCTGGGACGACATCTACGACATCGGCACGGTCGCCGTGATCCACAAGATGGTCAAGGTCCCCGATGGGACACTGCGGATCCTCGTTCAGGGACTGCAGCGCATCAGGCTGAGCGAGCGGGTGTCGGACAGTCCATACCTGGTCGGCATCTTCGACGGGCTGAACGACGTCGACGTGGACACGCCGGAAGTCGAAGCGCTGACCCGAAACGTCCAGGATCTCTTCGGCCAGATCATCGCCCTCGCTCCGTACTTGCCCGAGGAGCTCCAGCTCGCCGCTGCCAACGTCGACGATCCGAACGTCCTCGCGAGCCTCGTCGCAACGACGCTGCGCTCGATCAAGACCGAGGAGCGCCAGGAGCTGCTCGAGCAGCTCGACGTCGAAAAACGGCTGCGGCACATCTCGACGATCCTCACCCGCGAGCTGGAGGTGTTCGAGCTCGGCTCGAAGATCCAGACGCAGGTCCAGTCGGAGATGGAAAAGGGCCAGCGGGAGTATTTCCTCCGCCAGCAGCTGAAGGCGATCCAGGAGGAGCTCGGCGAGGGCGATCCCGATCATGCGGAGCTCGTCGAGCTTCGCGAGCGGCTCGACGCGCTGACGCTGCCCGAGGACGTGGCCAAGGCCGCCGACCGGGAGCTCGGGCGGCTCGAACGGCTCCCGACCGCAGCCGCCGAATACGGGATCATCCGCACCTACCTCGAGTGGATCCTGACGCTGCCCTGGGGCGAGCTCACCGAGGACGACTTCGACCTCGATCACGCGCGCGCAGTCCTGGACGACGACCATTTCGACCTCGAGAAGGTCAAAGACCGGATCGTCGAGTACATCGCGGTTGCGAAGCTGCGCAACGAGATCTCGGGCCAGATCCTCTGTCTGGTCGGTCCACCCGGAGTCGGGAAGACCTCGCTCGGGCACTCGATCGCCCGGGCGCTCGGACGCAAGTTCATCCGCATGTCGGTCGGCGGCGTGCGCGACGAGGCCGAGATCCGCGGCCACCGCCGCACTTACATCGGCGCGATGCCGGGGACGATCATCCGCTCGCTCCGCGACGCCGAGTCGATGAACCCGGTGATCCTGATCGACGAGATCGACAAGATGGGCGCCGACTTCCGCGGCGACCCCGCAAGCGCGATGCTCGAGGTGCTCGATCCCGAGCAGAACAAGACCTTCCGCGATCACTACCTCGATCTGCCGTTCGACCTGTCGAAGGTGCTCTTCATCTGCACCGCGAACACGCTCGACACGATCCCCGGGCCGCTGCTCGACCGCATGGACGCGATCTCGCTCTCGGGTTACACCGAAGACGAGAAGCTCGGAATCGCGAAGCGCTTCCTCCTCCCGAAGCAGCTCGAGGCCCACGGTTTGAAGCGCAGCCAGCTGACGCTGTCGGCGCCGGTGCTACGAACCGTGATTCGCGAGTACACCCGCGAAGCCGGCGTGCGGAACCTCGAGCGAAGGCTCGCCGACATCTGCCGCAAGGCGGCGACGCAGGTCGCCAAAGGCAAGACGCAGAAGACCCGCGTCGACGAGAAGCGGCTGCGCGAATGGCTCGGGCCCCGGCGATTCTCGGGAGATGTCCGCAAGCGGACGTCGGCACCCGGCGTGGCGACAGGGCTTGCCTATACCGCGGTCGGCGGCGACGTGCTCTTCATCGAGGCGGCGGCGTATCCCGGAAAGGGGAAGCTGACGATCACGGGGCAGCTCGGCGAGGTGATGCAGGAGTCGGCGCAGGCGGCGCTCTCGTGGGTTCGCTCGCATGCCGACCAGCTCGGCGTCGCAGACGACTGGTTCGCCGACAACGACGTGCACATCCACGTGCCTGCCGGAGCGATCCCGAAGGACGGGCCCTCCGCCGGAGTGACGATGGCGACGGCGATCGCATCGCTGGTGCGCGGCGAGCCGGTGGCCGACGACGTCGGGATGACCGGCGAGATCACGCTCACGGGCCAGGTGCTGCCGATCGGCGGGATCAGGGAGAAGTCGCTCGCAGCGCAGCGTGCGGGCCTCCGCCGGGTGATCCTTCCACGCGAGAACGAGACCGATCTCGTCGAGCTGCCGCTGGAGACGCGCGAGGCGATCGAGTTCATCCCGGTCGACACGATCGAAGAGGTCTTCGCCGCAGCCTTCGACGGCAGCCGCCAGGCGCGCACGCGCAGGCGGCCGACGGCGGTCATCTCTCAGGCAGCGCAGCCGGCGCTCTAGCCGATCGCGAAGCTCGAGAGCAGCTGCTGGCACGGCGCCGTGTCACCGTTCTGCGGGCGCCGGCAGAGCAGCTGAAACTCCTGTCGCCCGACGAAGACGAAGGTCACGTCGGTGACGCTGCCGGCCGACGCGAGCCGGTACGACCAGCTCTGCCGTCCGTCGACCACAACCCGGCGATGTCCTGCAACCTTGCCGCCGAGATCCGAGGCCAAGGAGCCGGCCACCCTTCCGAGCTCCTTCGGCAACTTCTCGAAGAGAGCAGAGCGATACGGCTTCACCGTCCGGAACGACGAGGCCTGGACGAGACCGGCCTGGCCGCTCCTGGCAACCCAGGTCGTGTGCGTATGCTGGACAGACCACCCAGAGGGTGCGGTGAACCGAAATCCGTCGCCCTGGACGAGTTGCCCTTTTCCGCCACTGCTGCCGCCGCAGCCAGCGAGGATCGCGACAGCGAGCATGGCGCCGAGCACAAGCGGTAGACACCGCAAGCGAAAGGAACGATCTGAGATGGCGAATACGAAAGACAAGGTCTATGACACGGCCGAGAACATCAAACCGTACGTCGAGCGGGCGATGACAGACGACAAGCTTCGCAGCGACGTGATGAAAGCCTTCCAAACGGCGAAGGAACTCTACGGCGAGCTCGTCGGCGGCGACCGCACTGCGGTGACGCTCGCGACCCGCGTTGCGACCGACGAGGACATCCGCGACAAGGTGCGGGACGCCCTCGAGGATCTCCGTCAGGCAAGCGACCGGCTTCAGGGAAAGAAAAGCCACAGTGGGCGCAACACGACGATTCTGATCGCCGGGCTCGCGCTCGGAATCCTCTACAACCCGGTGACCGGCCGTGAGACGCGACGGTTCATCAAGGACATGGTCAGCGGAGGCAACGACGCGCCGAGCGACTTCGGCTCGGGCAACGGCCACAGCTAGATCAGCCGGCGGCGCGACGCAACGACTCGGGGTCGAGGCCGTCTGCTGAGGAAATATCCGAGCGCTGGAGAAGAATGGCGCCGGGCTCATGGGCGGCAATCGTCCCGGGGATCGTGGGCGTCCAGCCGGCGACCACCGGATCTGGCACGGTCACCGGCCGCTTCCAGCTCTCAAGATACGACGTCGGGTCGACCGCACCGTCGTAGCCGAGGTAGAGCAGCGAGACAGGGTGAACTTCGAAATGCAGGTGCGTCGGCGTCCCCTCGGCATCGCCGGTGTCACCCATGAAGCCGATCACCTCGCCGGCCTTGACGCGCCGGCCGTTCACCGCGAGGCTCGAAAACGCAGAGAGATGCGCGTAGTAGAACTCGTTCCCCTGCGCGTCCCGGAGCCAGATCCGATTGCCGCCGACGCGGTTCCAGCCAACGCTGAACAACGTCCCGTTCGCGACGGCGAGCAGCGGCTGCCCGAGCTCGCCGAAGATATCGTCGCCGTGATGGAAGCTCACATCCGGCCGATAGGCCCCGAACGTGTCGACATAGGACGACGAGCCGTAGACAGGGAAGTCGTACGGGCCGGCGGTGAGCGGCGGAGTGATCGTCTGCGGGACGCCGGGCAGCGGTTCCGGCTGCTTGGGCAGGAGCTGCGGCCGGGCTCCCGGAAGTGGATTGCCTGGCGCGAGCGGTAGCGCAGCGGGCTTCAGCGTGTTCGGCGCTGTCTGCGCCCCCGCTTCTGCGTAGCCGACCTGGATCTCGCTCCCGGCAGGGAGGCCGCCGTGATTCATGTTCAGATGGAGGTCGAGCTCGGTCACGAACCCGCGGTAGCCGGCTGCACCGTGAGGCGCGCTTGTGTCCACACCACGGCTGTCGACCGTCAGATAGCCCCAGCTGGCAAGGGCGACTCTGCCGGCGCGCACAGGTTGCCCGTGGATGCGGAGGTTCGTGATGCCGCTGCCCTCGAAACCCCCATTCGCGGCGGAGCCCGTCGTCCGGGCCGAGACCTTGGCCGACACGGCGTCGGCCGTGATCTCGCCGCCGAAGATCGAGACGTGGGCAGCGGAGCTCGCTGCCTCCCCGTTCGCATCCTTGGCGACGTGTGTCGTCGACGACGCCGTCGTCGCGCCGGTCGAGATCACCGAGCCGTCCCCGGCCGGGAAGGCGAATCCGGTCGAACTCGCAGGGCCGCTTCCAGGCGGCGAGGTGACGGTCGCCGTGCCTGCGCCCGCGGCGCCCGCGACGACGACCCTGACAGCCCAGGAGCTTGCCGAGGCACCGGCTGGACGAGGAGTCCCGCCGGCCGCAGTCGCAATCACGCCGAGGCTTGCCACCAGGAGGAGTGCACGCATCAAGACCCGCTCATTCTTCCCAAACCGCGCAGCACTACTCTTCGGGCGTGGACGTGCTGGCCCGCTTCGCCGCCGACCCTCAGCTCGCGGCGATCTTCCTCGACGTGGACGGGACACTCGCTCCAATCGTCGCCGACCCGGCGGACGCGCTCGTGCCGGAGGCGACGCGTGCCGCGCTTCGCCGTCTGGCGGGCCGCTACGCCCTTGTGGCCTGCGTCACCGGCCGCACCGCCGAAGCCGCGCGGGAGATCGTCGGCGTCCCGGAGCTGACCTACGTCGGCGAGCACGGCCTCGAGCTCGAGCCGGCCGCTGCAGCCTGGGCGGAGCCGATCCACGCGTTCGCCGCCACGGCATCCTGGCCGGCCGAGCGCAAGCCGCTCAGCGTCGCCTTCCACTACCGCACGAGCGAGGATCGCGAAGCTGCCCGCCGCGAGCTCGAAGACATCGCAGCTGCCGCACGAGCTGAAGGGCTCAAAACCCGCTGGGGCCGGTTCGTCCTCGAAGTGCTCCCGCCGGTCGAGGCGACCAAGGGAACCGCGGTGGCGAGCCTCCTCGCCGCGCATGGGCTGAACCGCGCGCTCTACGCGGGCGACGACACGACCGACCTGGACGGCTTCGCCGCGCTCGCTGGGCTCGAGCTCGCCGTCAGGGTTGCCGTCCACTCGCCGGAGGGGCCGGTCGATCTGAGCACCCGGGCCGACATCGTGGTCGACTCGCCGTCGGCGCTCGCAGGCCTGCTCGCCGAGCTCTAGAGCTTGCGGGCGCGCACCGCGGTCCCGTAGGCGCAGATCTCGGTCCAGTTCGTGCCCATCTCGGAGGTGTCGAAGCGCATCGAGACCACGGCGTTGCCGCCCTTGGCCTCGGCTTCCTCGACCATCCGCGCGATCACCTGTTCGCGACTGTCCGCGAGCGCCTTCGTCATCCCTTTCAGCTCGCCGCCGAGGATCGACTTCAGGCCCGCGCCGATCTGGGAACCGACATTGCGCGAGCGGACGGTGAGCCCGAACACCTCGCCGAACACTTCCTCGATCTGATAGCCGGGCAGGTCGTTCATGGTTGAGATCAACACAGCTCCAACACCTCCGGAATCGACGACACGCTGAGACCGCTCCACTCTCGCACTTCTGGCCAGTCCGGCTCGGATCCCGTCGCCATCAGCACCGGGGTGAGCCCTGCTCGAGCGGCGCCGGCAAGCTCGTCGTTCGCGCCGTCGCCGACGAAGAAGCACTCTTCGGGCGGAACGCCGAGTGCCGCGGCCGTGGCGAGATAGATCTCCGCATCCGGCTTCTTCAGGCCGGTCGTGGCCGAGAACGTCTCGGCGTCGAAGAGGCCGGCAAGCTCCGTCTCGGGCCAGATCAGCGGCACGTCTTCCGAGCACATCGAGATCAGCCCGAGCCGAACGCCACGGCTGCGGAGCTCCTTCAGCGTCGCGACGGCGCCCTCGCGTGGACGAAGCGCCCGCCGCGCGAACTCATGGCGAGCGGCGATGTGGGTCTCGACGTGCTCCTCGGGAACTCCGATCGTGCGGAAGAGCGTGGACAGAGGCTCGGTCTGCGAGAGGATGTAATGCGCCTGCCAGCGCTTCCGGAACTCGTCATCCGACAGCCCGATCCGCTCTGCGAGACCGCGGTTCAGCGCCTCTGACTCGTCGACCGGCCAGTCGACCAGCGTGTCCCAGAGATCGAAGATCACGGCCTTCATCGCGCCTTCCTCAGCCGTTCGACCTGCTTCCAGGTGTGCGTGTTCAGGACATCGCCCTTCGTCAGCCAGGCACGCCGCGCCTGGCCCACACCCAGCTCCACGTAGTCCAACGCGGAGATCTGATGGCCGTCCGAGTCGATCACGAGCTTCAGCCCAGCCTCGCGGGCGGCCCGTGCGTGCACGTCGGTGAGGTCGAGCCGGTCCGGCTGCGAGTTGATCTCGAGGAAGGTTCCGGTCTCGAGAGCCTTCTCGATCACCCGCTCGAGGTCGATCTCTGCGGGCGGACGCTTGCCGATCTTGCGGCCCGTCAGGTGTCCGATGCAGTTGACGTACGGATTCTCCATCGCCGCCAGCACGCGCTCCGTGGCGTTCTTGTCAAAGCCGTTGTGCACTGACGCCACGACCCAGTCGAGCGTCGCGAGCAGCTCGTCCTCGACATCGACGCCACCGTCAGCGCGAATGTTCGCTTCGACCCCCTTCAGCAGCTGAATCGGCACCTGGGCGTTCAGCGCGTCGATCGCCTCATGCTGCTGCTCCAGTCGACCATCCCGCAGCCGGTGCGAGTGGTCGCAGATCGCGTAGTAGTCGTAGCCCTTCTCGACCGCGCGCGCGACCATCTCCTCGAGCGAGTTCTTCCCGTCCGACCAGGTCGTGTGCGTGTGGAGGTCGCCGCGGATGTCGCCGAGCTCGACCAGCACCGGCAGTTCGCCGCGCCGGGCGGCGTCGAGCTCGCCGAGGTTCTCGCGCAGCTCCGGCGGGATCCAGGCGTAGCCGAGGAACGAGTAGACCTCCTCCTCGGTCGCGAACGAGTTGACCGTGCCGGTCTCGACCTCTGTGATCCCGTACTCGGAGACCGAAAGGCCTTTCCGCACCGCGGCCTCCCGCAGCGCGACGTTGTGGGCCTTCGAGCCGGTGAAGTGCTGAAGCAGGTTGCCGTACGACTCCGGCGGCACGACGCGCAGGTCGAAGCGCAGCGCGTCTTGCGAGACGACTGTCGCCTTCGTCGGGCCCTTCGCGGCAACCTCGACCACCCACGGCAGCGAGCAGAACGCCTCGATCAGAGCGGCTGGATCGGTTGCCGTGGCGATGATGTCGAGATCGCGGACGGTCTCGCGGAACCGGCGCGCCGAGCCGGCGATCGACACCTCGACGGCGGCCGGATGCTCGGCGAGCGCCTCTGCCGCGGCGCGCAGCTTCGGCAGGGTGTTCCCGAGCAGCGCACGCCGCGGCCCCTCTTCCGCTCGAGGCTTCGCGAGCGCAGCGATGATGTTCTCCTCGACCTTAGGCCCGAGCCCGTCGAGCGCCCGCAGCTGTTCCGTCTCGGCCGCGACGCGCAGGGCGTCGACCGTGGTGATTCCGAGCTCCTGCCAGATGCGGCGCGCCGTCTTCGGGCCGAGGCCGGGCAAGCGGATGAAGGTCGCAAGCTCGACGGGAACCTCGGTCTTCCGTTTCGTGAGCGCGTGGATCTCGCCGTCGTTCACGACCTCGACGATCTTCTCCTCGATCGTCTTGCCGATTCCCTGCAGCTCCTTGGCGCGCCCTTCGAGCGCGAGCTTCGCCACCGAGGTGGGCGTCTCACGGATCTGCCCCGCTGCCTTCCGGTAAGCGCCGATGCGAAATCCGTCGGCGCCCTGGATCTCCATCAGGTCGGCGAGCAGGTCGAACTGCGCCGCGAGATCTGTGTTTTTTGGAAGTAGCTGGGCCACAGTCCGATCATACGCACGAGCTTTTCCGCCACACTTGACCGGTGCGCGCGACGATCTGCCTCCCGACGTACAACGAGCGCGAGAACCTGGAGGCGATGATCCGGGCACTTGCGGACGTCATGCGCGACGGCGACCGCGTGCTCGTGATCGACGACGCGTCGCCGGACGGAACCGGCGAGATCGCCGACTCGCTCGCGGCCGAGCTCGAATTCGTCGACGTGCTCCATCGAGCAACGAAGGAAGGGCTCGGGCCCGCCTACCTCGCCGGCTTCCGCGAGGCGCTCACCACCGATGCGGAGCTCGTGCTCGAAATGGACTGCGACTTCTCCCACGATCCGGCGGAAGTCCCGCAGCTGATCGCGGCGGCCGAGCACGGCGCCGACCTCGTGCTCGGCTCGCGCTACATCCCCGGAGGATCGATCCCGAACTGGGGGCTCCTGCGCCGGCTGATCTCCTCGGCGGGGAACTTGTACGCGCGCGTGATCCTGGGCAGCCGCATCCACGACCTCACCGGCGGGTTCAAGTGCTTCCGCCGGATCGTGCTCGAGACGATCGACCTCGGCGCGATCGAGTCGAAGGGCTACGCGTTCCAGATCGAGACCACCTACCGGGTCGCGCGCGCGGGCTTCCGCATCGTCGAAGTACCGATCACCTTCGTCGATCGCACAGCCGGCACGTCGAAGATGAGCCGTGCGGTCGTGCTGGAGGCGGTGCGAACCGTCCCGCTCCTGCGGCTCCGTAGCCTGATCGGCCGGCTGTAACCTCAGGGCGATGCGCGACGTCACCGATCAGAGCTTCGACGCCGACGTCCTCCAGTCCGGCAAGCCGGTCGTCGTGGATTTCTGGGCCCCGTGGTGCGGGCCGTGCCACGCGATCACGCCGGTGCTCGAAGGGCTCGCGGGCGAGACCGACAAGGTGGAGTTCGTGAAACTGGACATCGACGACAATCCGGTGATCGCGTCTCGCTACGACGTGCTCTCGATCCCGACGGTGATCCTCTTCGACGGCGGCGAGCCGAAGGAGACCCTCATCGGCGCGCGGCCGGCGAAGCACTTCCGCGAGGCGTTCGCCGCGTATCTCTGACGCCTTACCAGTCTCGAGGCCAGCGCCTGCTCGCGGGGTCGGCGAGCGGAGAGCGGATGCCGAAGATCCGCGAGGCGACGGCCACGAGCACGGCATCGAGCCCTCGAACTTCGATAGTGGTGATTCGCGAGCGCGGCGGGATGCTCGAAGGCGCGTACGAGGTGCGGCCGGTGGTGACTCGACCTGGGATGTCCAGTTGCAGGGCGATCTAGGTAGGACGCCGGCCCGGCGAGAAACCTGCGCTTGGGCTCAAGACGCGAAGTGCTCGAACCCCGGCAAGGCGTGCGGACGGCCGTTCAGCCTCAGCTCGACTCCCGTTCCCGCCTCAACGTGACCGACGACCTCGAAGCCAGACGGGTGCTCGACCGCGGCGAGCAGCTCAAAGTCTTCTCCGAAGCCGAGGTCGTCGATCGTCGCTCCCTCGGCGAGTGGAACCCGCTCCAGATCGAGGACGCAGCGAACGCCCGAGCGGCGAGCAAGGTGACCGGCATCGACGGCGATCCCATCGGAGATGTCGAGCAGGGCGTGCGCCGTCTCGGCGAGACGCCTGCCCTCGGCAAGTCGGATCGGCGGGCGAATGTACGAGTCATTTCGAAACGCAGCTCCTGCGCCGCCCAGCGGCCCGGTGACGACGAGCGCGTCGCCCGGCTTCGCTCCCGCACGGCCGGGGACACGGCTCGAGCGACCGAATGCGGTGACGCTGACCACAACCACAGGCGCTGAGGTGGTGTCGCCGCCGACAACCCGCACACCTGTCTCGGCAATGCCTTCATAGAACGCGACAACGTTCTCGAGGAGCGACTCGGCGGGAGCAGCGAGGGTCACGAGCAGCGCATCCGGATCCGCGCCCGAAGCAGCCAAGTCGCTCAGGTTGACCGCTGCAGCGCGCCAGCCGAGATCGCGCCAGCTGATCCAGTCGAGCCGGAAGTGGACTCCCTCGACGAGCGCGTCTTGCGTGGCCACCAAGCCACCGGCGAGCTCTGCCGCGTCGTGCTCGACCCCGACGATCAGGCCGCGCTGCTCGAGCTCGGCCAGCAGGCCGCGCTCACCGAGCTCCGAGAGCCTCATCGACCACTCGTCTCAGGTCGGGGTCGGTGGCAGCGCGAATGACGGCGACACCGAGAGCTCCCGCGCGGATGCAGTCGGCGGCGTTCGACGCGTCGATTCCACCGATCGCCACGACGGGCACGGCCACCGCGGCCGAGATCCGTGCCAGCTCGTCGAGCCCAAGCGCCGGGTCCGCGTCGGCCTTGGAGGGCGTCTCCCAGATCGGCCCGACGCCGAGATAGTCGGCGTCGGCCTCGATCGCCTGGTCGAAGTTGACTGCCGAACGGCCGAGGATGAGACCCGCTGCCCGCGCCCTTTCGGCGCCGGGATCTGCTTGTCCGAGGTGCACCCCGTCGGCCCCAAGCTCGATCGCTGCGTCCACATCGTCGTTGACGACGAAGATCGCGTCGAGCTCCCAAAAGCCCACGCCGCGCTCGACAACGGTGGGGGTCGGAGCTTTCACGCGCAGCTGAACGACGGTCGCTCCGGCGGCGACCGCGCGCCGGGCCGTATCCAGATCCTCGACGATCGCGTGCACCCTCACGACACTCGTGCGCGCCCGTCGAGCGTTGTGGGATCGAGACCGGCAAGCGCGTCGTAGAGATTGACGTGGAAGGATCCCGGGCCTTTCGCCCCGACGGCGGCATCCTCTCCCGCGACGCCGAAGGCCACGAGCGCCTCGGCCGCGCCGTCGAACACCGACTCCGACACTGCGAGGAAGCAGCCCGTGATCGCGCTCGACATGCAACCGGTGCCGGTGATCGAGGCGAGCAGCGGGTCGCCATTTGCGATCGCGACAACACGCTCGCCGTCGGAGACGTGGTCGACCGGGCCCGTGACCGACGCGACGAGGCCCAGGGCCTGCCCGGCCGCTCGCGCGAGCTCTGCCGCGTCCCCGCCTGCGCTCATCGACTCGACCCCTCGCATCTCGGCCGCCACTCCCACGAGCGTCGCCACCTCGCCGGCGTTTCCGCGCAGCACTGCCACGTCGACCTCGGCGAGGATCCGCTTGGCGGTCTCGGTGCGATACGTCGTCGCGCCGACTCCGACCGGGTCGAGGACGACCGGGACGCCGCGTTCGTTCGCCGCGCGGCCCGCGACGATCATCGCTCGGACCCAGTCCGGAGACAACGTCCCGATGTTCAGCACGAGCGCGCCTGCGTACCCGGCCATCTCCTCGACTTCCTCGCGGGCGTGGGCCATTACGGGCAGCGCGCCCAGGGCGAGCGTCGCGTTCGCCGTCTCGTTCATGACGACGTAGTTCGTGATCTGATGGATCAGCGGCTTGCTCTCACGCAGCTTCGCGAGCGACGTTCCGGCGTTCACAGGGCTCCTTTCAGGTTGAAGACGTCGACGGGGCCCTCCCCGGCCCCGAGCTCGGAGAGGCCGTGGCGAACGGCCTCCGACGCGGCCCTGGCGGCCCCGACCGCGGCGCCCACGAGCGAGAAGCCGGCAGCAAGCAGCGCCGTCAGCGTCGCCGAGTGAGTACAGCCGGCACCGTGGCTCGCGTGGGACTCGTGACGGGCCACGGGAATCTCGACGTGCTCGCTGCCGTCGAAGAGGTGATCGACAGCCTCCCCGTGCCCGCCGGTCACGATCACCGCCGGCGCACCGAGGTCGTGCAGATGCTCTGCCAACTCCTGTTTTGTGCCGCTGCGACCGACGATCGCGGCGGCTTCGTGCAGGTTCGGGGTGATCACCGTCGCGAGCGGGAAGAGACGAACGATCAATGCGTTGACGGCGTTCTCCTCGAGCAGCCGGGCGCCGGAGCTGGCGACCATCACCGGATCGACGACCAGCGGCACGGGATGCGTCTCGAGGAAATCGGCAACGGTCTCGATCTGCCGGGTCGAAAAGAGCATTCCGGTCTTCGCCGCATCGACGCCGATGTCCGACCAGACCGCGTCCAACTGTGCGGTGACGAACTCCGGCGGCAGCTCGTGGATCGCCGAGACCTCGCGCGTGTTCTGCGCTGTCAAGGCGACCAGAACGGACATGCCATGAGCGCCCGCAGCAGCGAACGCCTTCAGATCGGCCTGAATGCCCGCGCCGCCGCCCGAGTCAGATGTCGCAATGGTCAGCGCTCTTGGAACCGCCACGCACACTCCCTTCGCCGGCATGACCCGGATCAGTAACGCGGAGGAACCCATGGTTCCCCCGCGGGCCCCTTCCTTTGCGCATCGACAATCGCAGCGAGGCTCCCGCCGGGCCAAGCCCGGCTTCGCCGCCAGATGCTGCTTCCTTCTCGACTGATGAGTGCAACTCGACTCCCTTCGCCGGCATGACCCGGATCAGGTTCTACGGGTGTGATCTCAGCCCCCAGCAGGGCACCCCGGTAGGCCGAGGCTAGCATCGGAGGCATGGCAAAAGTCGAGCTGGCGGGATGGGCAGGGCTGCTCGACGGCGAAGAGCTGGCCTATCTCGACACGGAGCCCGCGCGTGCTGCGCGAACGATCGCGTTGCCGCCGGAGCTCGACGGGCGCGTTGCCGCAGCGATCGGAGTGCCCGAGCTCTACACCCACCAGCGCACCGCCTGGGACGCCGCCGCGCGCGGTGAGCATCTCGTCGTCACGACAGGAACGGCATCGGGCAAGACGCTCGCGTTCAACCTGCCCGTGCTCGATGCGCTCGCACGCGATCCGAAGCATCGTGCTCTTTACCTCTACCCGACGAAGGCGCTCGCCCAGGATCAGTTCCGGGCACTTTCGGCCTACGGCTCGCCGAACCTCCGGCCGGCGATCTACGACGGAGACACACCGACCGAGCAGCGCCGCCAGATCCGCAGCTGGGCGAACGTGATCCTGACGAACCCGGACCTGGTCCACATCGGCGTGCTGCCGCATCACGACCGCTGGGGCGACGTGCTGGCGAACCTTCGGTACGTCGTCGTTGACGAGGCGCACGTCTATCGCGGCGTCTTCGGCTCGCATGTCGGGAACGTCCTCCGCCGTCTGCGGCGCCTGGCTCGGATCTACGGCGCGGAGCCGCAGTTCCTGCTCGCCTCGGCGACGATCTCGAACCCCGGCGAGCTCGGCCAGCGGCTCCTCGGCGTGCCGGTGACGGTGGTCGGAGACGACGGCGCGCCTCGCGCCGACCGGACAGTTGCGCTCTGGAACCCCCCGCTGCTCGATGCCGAGCTTGGCTTACGCGGTTCCGCGCTTGCCGAGGCGGCGCGGCTCCAGGCCGAGCTCGTCCAGCGCGGCTTGCGCACGCTCACCTTCGCGAAGTCCCGGAAGGCCGCGGAGCTGATCCACCGCTTCACCGCCGCGCGGCTCGGCGACGACTCGCGCCTCTCGCCCTATCGCGCCGGCTACACCGCGCAGCAGCGGCGCGAGATCGAGCGCCGTCTCGGCGAAGGCGAGCTGCTCGGTGTCTCGGCGACAAACGCGCTCGAGCTCGGAATCGATGTCGGGCTCCTCGACGCCGTGATCTCGGTCGGCTTCCCGGGCACAGTCGCGTCGCTGCGCCAGCAGTGGGGCCGCGCCGGCCGTCGTGGGCACGGCCTTGCGATCCTCGTCGCCTCGGAGGACGCTCTCGATCAGTACTTCATGCGCGAGCCCGACAAGCTGCTCGGCCGCCGGGTCGAGGCCGCGATCCTCGACCACGCGAATCCGCGAGTGCTCGCCGGACATGTCAGGGCCGCTGCCTACGAGGCGCCGATCGACGAACGCGACAGCGAGACGCTCGGCCCCGAGGCGCTCGAGGCCGCTGCAGCCGATCCGGCGCTGAAAGCGACTCCGCGTGGCTTCGTGTGGGGCGGCAAGGACTCTCCCGCGGCGCACACGCCGCTGCGCTCCGCCGAGACCGACGCGTTCACGATCGTCGAGGCCGGAACGGGCGCGCTGCTCGGAATCGTCGAGAGCGCCCGCGCCTATTCGACCGTTCACGAGGGAGCGGTCTATCTCCACCTCGGCGAGGCCTTCCTCGTCCGCGAGCTCGACCACACGGCGATGCATGCGATCGTCGAGCCGTTCAACGGCGATTGGTACACGCAGGTGAAGAAGGACACGAACACGGCGATCATCCAGCCGCTCCGCGAAGAGCGCCGCGCCGGGCTCGACCTTGTCTTCGGCGAGATCGAGGTCAGCGAGCAGGTGGTCGCCTACGAGCGGAAGACGGTCAGCTCGCAGGAGCGGATTGAGCTCGTGCCTCTCGATCTGCCGCAATCGACCTTCGCGACCGAGGCGATCTGGTTCTCGCCCGAGCCCGAGCAGCTCGCCGGCCTCGACCAGATGCCGAAGCTCCTCGCCACCCTGCACGCAGCCGAGCACAGCCTGATCGCGATGCTGCCGCTCTGGGCGATGTGCGACCGCTGGGACATCGGCGGCCTCTCGACCAATGTCCATCTCCAGACCGGCAGGCCAACCGTCTTCGTCTACGACGGGCACCCTGGTGGGATCGGGATCACCGAGCGCGGGTTCGCGCAGTTCGAGGGCTGGGTCGCGGATACCGCGGCCATGCTGGCGGGCTGTCCGTGCCACGACGGCTGCCCCTCCTGCGTCCAGAGCCCGAAGTGCGGGAACCTGAACGACATGCTGGACAAGGCCGGGGCGCTGACCTTCCTCGAACGGCTCGTCAGGGCGTCCGGCGGCGCAAGGTCGTCGCCGCCAGCGCCAGCGCGCTCAGCGTGACGCCGACCACGACTATGGCGTCGCGAATGATGATTCCGTTGCCGCCGCCGCGAACCGCATGCGACAGGGCATCGACAGACCAGGTCAATGGCAGCGCGTAGGAGATCACGTCGAGAACGTGGGCCATATGCGTGCGCGGCACGAGCAATCCGCACAGCAGCAGCTGCGGGAAGACGACTGCGGGCATGAACTGGACCGCCTGAAACTCCGTCTTCGCAAACGCGCTCGCCAGGAGGCCGAGGGACATCCCGAGCACGGCGTTCGCCACGGCCAGGCCCACGACGACCAGCGGGGTTCCGGCGACGTGCAGCCCGAGCAGCTCGAAGGCCACCGTCGCCGTGATCGACGCCTGAAGGGCAGCAACGCCCGCAAACGCGATCCCGTATCCGAACAGGATGTCCGCCTTCGCAAGCGGCATCGTCATCAGCCGCTCGAGCGTCCCCGTGGTCCGCTCGCGCAGCATCGCGATCGACGTGACGACGAACATCGACGAGAACGGGAAGATGCCGATCATCAGGCCGCCGATCCGGTTGAACGTGGCCACGTCCCCTTCGAACACGTAGCGGAACAGGGTGATCAACGCCGGCGGGACGACGAAGATGAGGCCGAGCGTGCGCGGGTCGCGGCGGAGCTGCTGCAGGACGCGCACGACGGTCGCCCCGGTGACGCGACTGCTCATGAAGCCTCCACGAGCGCGAGAAACGCGTCGTCGAGACTGTCGCAGCCGGTCTGCGTTCGTAGGTCCGCGGGAGTCTCGTCGGCGAGGATCCCACCCTCGCGCATCAGGAGCAGCCGATCGCACCGGTCGGCCTCGTCCATCACGTGCGACGAGACGAGCAGCGTCGTCCCCTTCTCGGCGAGCATTCGAAAGGTCGACCAGAGGTCGCGGCGCAGCAGCGGGTCGAGGCCGACGGTCGGCTCGTCGAGGACGAGCACCTCTGGCTCGCCGAGCAGCGCCGTCGCGAGCGAGACTCGAGAGAGCTGACCGCCCGAGAGCGTCCGAACCAGCCGGCCGGCAAGCTCGGCCATGCCGACGATTTCGAGCACCTCGTGGATCCGGGACGCCGGCGCGTTGAGAACCCGGCCGAAGTAGGCGAGGTTTTCACGCACCGTGAGATCCCCGTAGACGGAGGGCGCCTGCGTCAGATAGCCGACGTGCGCCCGAAGCTCCGGCGAACCGGCCGGGAGCCCGAGCACCTCGACGCGGCCGCTCTCGACGATCTGGACGCCGACGATTGCGCGGAGCAGCGTCGACTTTCCCGAGCCGCTCGGGCCGAGCAGGCCGGTGACCGTGCCGGCCTCGACGCCAACCGAGACGTCGGGCAACACGAGCGTGCGCCCGCGCGTGACCCGAAGGTGCTCGATCTCGATCGCAGGCACACGCCGAGGATAGGTCATAGGATCGCCGAGTGATCCTGCGCGCCTTCGGCGAGACCTTCGTCACGTTTCTCGTCATCACCGACCCGCTCGGCAACGCGCCCGTCTTCCTGACGATCACCCGCAAGCTCGAGCCGGCCGAGCGGCAACGAGCCGCGATCCGCGCCGTGATCGCGGCCGGCAGCCTGATTGTCGGCTTCGCGATCTTCGGCGAGATCGTGCTGCGCTACCTCCACGTCTCGATTGGAAGCCTCTCGATCGCAGGCGGGCTCCTGCTTCTGATCGTGGCGCTCGAGATGCTGCGCGGCACCGATTTCCCGACCGGAGAGTCAGAAGACGTGGCGCTCGTGCCGCTCGCGACACCGCTGGTCGCCGGACCAGGCGCAATTGCGACTGCAATCGTGCTCTGGCGGTCGCATCCGCATGCCGGCGGTCACGTCGCGGTCATTGCCGCGATCCTCGCGGCAGTCGCCTGCGTCGGCGCCTGCTTGCTACTCGCCGAGCGGGTCACGCGTGCCGTGAGCCCGTCGATCCTGTCCTTCTTCACCCGTGTCTTCGGGCTGTTGCTTTCGGCAATTGCCGTCCAGCTTGTTGTCAACGGCGTGCGCAGCCTGACCTGAGGCGAGTTATCCACATCCGAGCCGGGGAAAACCCCGCAAACGCAGCATTTAGATGCGTTCGGGCAGCTCGTTCGGCGGTTGAAAACTCTGTGGACGCTGTGGAGAAGCTCAGACGGTCGAGTAGACGCCGATCGCGCGGAACTTCGCACGGCGGGAGCGGCGCAACTCGTCGCCGGGCTGTTCTGAGAGCTCCGCGATCTCGGCGTCGAGCGCGGCCTTCAGGAGCCGCGCAGCCTCGTCGATGTCGGTGTGAGCGCCTCCCAGAGGCTCCGGGACGATCCCGTCGATCACGCCGAGCTCGAGCGAATGAAGGGCGTCCGGCTTGAACGCAGCCGCGGCCTTCTTCTTCTGGCCGTCGTCACGCCAGAGGATCGCCGCGCACCCTTCGGGGGAGATCACGCAGTAGATCGAGTTCTCCTGCATCAGGACACGGTCGGCCACGGCAAGGGCCACGGCGCCGCCGGACCCGCCCTCGCCGATCACACACGCGACCGTCGGCACCGTCAGCCGGGCCATCAGCGCCTGTGAGCGGGCGATCGCCCCTCCCTGCCCGTGCTGCTCGGCCGCGATCCCGGGATAGGCGCCGGGAGTGTCGATGAAGGTCACGATCGGGAAGCGAAAGTGGTCGGCGAGCTGCATCACGCGCATCGCCTTGAGGTAGCCCTCTGGATGGGCCATCCCGTACTGGCGGTCGAGGCGCTCCTTCAGGTCGCGGCCCTTCTGCTGGCCGATCAGCGCGATCGTGCGGCCGTTCAGCTTGCCGAGACCGGCGACGATCGCGCCGTCGTCCGCACGGCCGCGGTCGCCGTGGAGCTCGACCCAGTCGTCGAGAATCCGCTCGACGTAATCCAGCGTGTACGGCCGGTCCGGGTGCCGCGCGAGCTCGACCGAGCGCCAGATCTCGTCCTCTGACGCCGCGGGCTCGCTCGACAGGTTCTCCAGCTGCCGGCGCAGGCGATCCTGCTCGCCCGAGACGCCTGACCCGCGGAGGAGCGGCAGTGTCGAGAGCTTCCCGAGCCGGGCCCGCAGGCCGGTCTCTGCGTTATCGGTCAAAGAGCCTCAAGAGCCGGGACAGATAGGCGCGCTGCTCCGGTCGCGGGACGACGCCGTCGAGATGGCCGAAGCGAAGGTTGTGCTCGGCGAGCCCGAAACCCTCGGGAAGCTTCTCGCGGGTCGTCTGCTGGACGACCCGCGGGCCGGCGAACGCGATCAGCGCGCCCGGCTCTGCGATGGTCACGTCTCCGAGCGATGCAAAGCTGGCGAGGACGCCACCCGTCGTCGGATGTGCCATCACGACGAACATCGGCAGGCCGGCGTCGCGCAGGTCCTCGAGCGCGCCGATCGTCTTCGGCAGCGTCATCAGCGAGAGGATTCCCTCCTGCATCCGCGCCCCGCCCGAGCTCGAGACGGTCAAGAGCGGGGAGCGATGCTCGATCGCGGACTCGCACGCGCGGGCGTACTTCTCGGCGACGGCGCTCCCCATCGAGCCGCCCATGAACGAGAAATCCATCACGGCAAACTCCAGCGGGAGCCCGTCGACCTTCCCCTGGCCGACGATGATCGCCTCGCCAAGCCCGGTGTTCAGCTCGGCTTCGCTCAGCCGCTCGACGTACGGGCGCAGATCGTAGAAGTGGAGCGGGTCGGCCGAATGAACCTCAGCTGCCTCCTCGACGAACGTTCCCGGGTCGGAAAGCCACTCGATCCGCGCCAGCGCCGGCATCGGAAAATGGTGGCCGCAGTGGGTGCAGACGTACAAGGCCGCGGCGAGCTCGTCGTCGCGGAAATGCGATTGGCAACTCGGGCAGGTATTCGGATGCTTCTTCTGCTCCGCCGGCGCCTGGTGCTTGTGCTCGACCTGAACGTCGATTCGTGTTTCGGCCATGGCCACCAGGATCTTAGACCGCGACTCGCGCCGGCCGGTTACACCCGTCTATTCAGGGAGCAGCTCGTCAAGCAGGTCGGGGAGCTCGCTCAGGTCTGCCAGCTCCCTGGTCGGCCGGACCCGGCCCGCGGTCTCCTTGAGGCGGTTGATCCACACGGTCGGCAGGCCAAGCGCACTGGCGGGGACGATGTCGTGAAAGAGGCTGGCCGCCACATGGACGTGGCGCTTCGGGTCGGCCCCGCTGCGGGCGCTGAACTCCTCCCAGTGCCGAAAGGCCGGCTTGTAGGAGCGGATCTCCTGCGCCACAACGGTCTGGTCGAACGGCACGCCGATCCGGTCCTTCGACGCCGCGATCAGGTCGCGGTCGGAATTGGAGAGGATCGCGAGCTGCCAGCCGCGGCGCCAGAGATCCTCGAGCGCAGCAGCGACCTCCGGAAACGGGTTCCATGACGGAAGCGACTCGGCGAGACCTTCTTCTTCGCCAGCCGGCGCGCCCAGGTGGCGCATCGCCTCGGTCATCACCTCGCGGTAGCTGAGCTGCCCGGTGCTCTGAAGCTCGGGCTCGAGCTCGTGGTAGCGCGCAAGCTGGTCATCGGCGCGATCTTCCCCAAAGACCCGGGCCAGCTCGGCGCGGATCCCGGCCTGCCAGTCGATCAGCGTGCCGTAACAGTCGAACGTCGCCCAGCGAGCGATGGCTATTCCTCCCAGCGCCTCAGCACGATCGACGCGTTATGGCCGCCAAAGCCGAACGAGTTCGAGAGAGCGACCCGCAAGTCGGGAGCGGGCCGCGCCACGTTCGGCACATAGTCGAGATCGCAAGCTGGATCAGGAGTATCGAGGTTGATCGTCGGGGGAACGATCTGGTCTCGCAACGCCAAGGTCGTGAACACGGCCTCGATTGCGCCGGCCGCGCCGAAACAGTGGCCGGTCGCGCCCTTCGTGGAGGAGATCGGAATGCTGCGCGCATGCTCCTCGCCGAGCGCAAGCTTGATCACACGCGTTTCCGCCGAGTCGCCGACTGGGGTCGCCGTTGCATGCGCGTTCACGTACCCAATTTCGGTCGGGTCGACGCGGGCATCCGCAAGCGCCATCTTCATCGACCGCGACGGACTGGCCCCGGTCGGGTCGGGCTCGGTGATGTGCGATGCGTCCGCGGACATTCCGTAGCCGAGCAACTCGGCGTAGATCTTGGCGCCGCGAGCCTTCGCGCGCTCGTATTCCTCCAGGACGAGCACCGCGGCGGCCTCGCCCATCACGAGCCCGTCGCGATCGGCGTCAAACGGGCGTGACGCGCGCTTCGGGTCGTCGTTCCGGCGAGAGAGCGCCCGCATCGAGTCGAAGCCGGCGACGCCGACGCGGGTGATCGGCGCCTCGCTGCCGCCGGCAAACATCACATCGGCGCGGCCCATCCGGATCTCGTCGAGCGCATCGCCGATCGCCATGTTCGAGGCGGCGCACGCCGTGCACTCGCTCATCAGCGGCCCCTTCGTGCCGAGCTCGATCGATACCCAGCCTGCGCCCATGTTCGGGATGATCGACGGGATCGAGAACGGGCTGACCCGGTCGGGGCCTCGGTCTCGGAGGGTGTCGTAACAGTCCTGAAAGGACTGGAGGCCGCCGATCCCGGTCGCGATCGAGGCGCCGATCCGCTCGGCGTCCTCTGCGCGCACGTCGATGCCGCTGTCGTGCTCGGCCTGACGCGCGGCCGCGAGGATCATCTGGGTGAACCTGTCCATGCGGCGCGTCGACTTGCGGTCGACCCAGACCGTCGGGTCGAAATCTTTCAGCTCGCAGGCGAAGTGCACCTCGTAGCCGGGGTCGCTGTGATCGAAGAGCGTGATCTCGCCCGCGCCCGACTCGCCCGCAAGAAGCGCGCGCCAGGTCGAGTCGACATCGTTTCCGATCGACGTGACCATGCCGAGCCCGGTGACCACGACTCGTCTGCGTCCGTTTTCGTCTGCCATGCCTTACATCCCCAATCCGCCGTCGACCTGCAGCACCTCGCCCGTGATGAACGAGGCCTCGTCGGAGCAGAGGAACCGTACCGCTCCGGCGATGTCATCCGGTTCGCCTAGGCGGCCGAGGGGTGTGGCGGTCAGCATCGCAGCCTTCGCCTCGTCCGGCAGCACGTCGGTCAAGCGGGTCTGGACGTACCCCGGCGCGACGACGTTCGCGCGAACGCCGCGCGAGCCGAGCTCGCGCGCGAGCGACTTCGTGAAGCCGATGATCCCGGCCTTCGACGCGGCGTAGTTCGTCTGCCCCCAGTTGCCGTGGATTCCGACGATCGAGCTGACGTTCACGATCGCGCCGGCGCGCTTCTTCATCATCGGGCGAGCCACGGCGCGACACGTGTAGAAGACCGAGCTGAGATTGGTCTCGATCACGGTCTGCCAGTCCTCGTCGGACATCCGCGCCAGCAGCCCGTCACGGGTGAGGCCCGCGTTGTTGACCAGGATGTCGAGCTCGCCGGCCTCCTCGACCAGCCGGGCGGCATCCTCGGCCGAAGAGACGTCAGCCTGAATCGCGCGGCCGCCGATCTCGGCCGCAAGCGCCCCGGCCTCATCGGCGCCGGAGTTGAACCCGACGACGACTTCGGCTCCGGCAGCGGCAAGTGACCAGGCGATTGAAGCGCCGATTCCCCGCGATCCGCCGGTGACAAGCGCGAGCTTTCCTTCGAGCGAGCAAAAGGTCATGGCGTGTTCATCTGCGAGAGCGCACCCGGTCGCCGGCGGAGCCGGGCTCGGCCCGGCGGGAGCCGCAACTCCGGTTGCGACGCTACGGCAAAAAGGAGGGGGCCCACGGGGGAAACCCGGTTTCCCCCGTGCTCAGCCAAGTTCGTTGACTGCCGCGTCCAGAGACTTGAGGTCGTTGACCGAGATCGCGCGGACGGAGCTGTCGATCCTCTTCAGTAAACCGGCCAGGACGTTGCCCGGGCCCACCTCGACGAACGTGGTGACGCCTTCGCTGATCAGCTCTCCTGCGGCCTGCGCGAAGCGCACCGGGGCGGTCAGCTGCTCGACGAGCAGCCCCGGCAGCCGGTGTGCGCCTTCGAGCTTCGCGGTCACCGTCGAGACGAAGTTCGCGGTCGGCTCCTTGAAGTCGATCCGCTCGATCGCCGGCCGCAGCAGCTCTGCCGCATGCTCGACGAGCGGCGAGTGGAACGCGCCGGAGACCTTCAGCCGGATCGCCCGCCGGGCGCCCTCGAGCGTCGCGTCCTCGCAGCATTCGTCGACGGACAGCGTCTGACCCGAGATCACGATCTGGCCCGGGCAGTTGTAGTTCGCCGGCCACACGTTCGCGATCTTCCGGCAGAGCGCCTCGACGACGTCGTCGGCGAGCCCGAGGATCGCAGCCATCGAGCCGGGACGCTCCTTTGCGGCAGCCGCCATCAAGAGGCCGCGCTCGCGCACGAGCCCCATCGCCTCGTCGAGCCCAAGCGACTGGGCCGAGCCGAGCGCGGCGAACTCGCCCACCGAGTGGCCGACCACGAAGTGCGGAGAGATCCCGCGGGCGCGCAGCGCCGCGTCGATCGCGAGGCTCGTCGCCATCAGCGCAGGCTGCTGCAGCTCTGTCTGAACCAGCTCTTCGAGCGAGCCCTCGAAGCAAAGCGCCTTGAGATCGAGGCCCGTCGCCTCGCTCCCGATGTCGTACACGGCCATCGCGGCAGGCTCTGCCTCGGCGATCTCACGGCCCATTCCCGGCTCGATCGAGCCCTGCCCCGGGAACATGAAAGCGATCTTGGTCATGCGGTCGCACCCTTCGTCGCGTGTGTCCATTCGATCAGCGCCGAGCCCCACGTGAGACCTGCGCCCATTCCGGTCATCAACACCAGCTTTCCGGGCTCGAGGCGTCCGTCGTCGGCCGCGTCGGCAAGCGCCAGCGGGATCGATCCCGATGAGGTGTTGCCATAGCGATCGACGTTCACGACGACTTTCTCCTCCGGAAATCCGAGCTTCTTCGCAGCATGGTCGATGATGCGGACATTTGCCTGATGCGGAACATAAACATCTACGTCCTCGACTGTCTTGTTGCACTGACCGAGGATCGCCTCCGCCGAGGTGACCATCACTCGGGTCGCGAACTTGAAGACCTCACGGCCGTTCATCTGGATGAACTGCTCACCGTTCGGAAAATGCCGCGAGCCGCTGCTCGGGAGCGAGAGATTCATGCCGCCGCCGCCGTCCGCGCCGAGCTCGAAACCGAGGAACCCGCCCTGCTCGACCCGCTCCAGGACGACGGCACCCGCGCCGTCGCCGAAGAGGACGGCCGTCGAGCGGTCGCTCCAGTCGACGATCTTCGACAGTAGGTCCGCGCCCACCACGAGTGCGCGGCTGGACAGCCCGCTCGCCATCATCCCGTAGGCCTGAGCGAGCGCGTACATGAAGCCCGTGCAGCCGGCGGAGAGGTCGTAGGCACCTGCGGCAGGCATCCCGAGTACGTCGGCGAGAATCGCCGCCGTCGAGGGAAAGACCATGTCGGGCGTAATCGTCGCCACGATCAGCAGGTCGATGTCTCCGGGCGCGACGCCCGCCATCTCGAGTGCCCGCCGGCAAGCCGGAAGCGCGATGTCGGAGACGGCCTCGTCCTGAGTCGCGATGCGCCGCTCGCGAATCCCGGTGCGATCGCGGATCCACTCGTCGTTCGTGTCCATCATCTGAGAAAGGTCGTCGTTTGTGAGCACCTTGCCCGGCGCGTGGCAGCCGAGGCCGGTGATCGAGATGCGGACGTCGTTCGAGGAGCCGATCACTCGTCACCCACCGCGAACATCAGCGTCCCCCGCACCGCGAGCTGCCCGCCCACGGACGCGCGAACCTTGCCGCGACCGACCGGGCCGCGGACAGCTTCCACCTCGCAGCTCAGGTCGAGCACCTCGCCCGGCCTGACGATCCGCTTGAAGCGGACATCGTCGATCCCCGCGAAGAGCACGAGCTTGCCGTGATTCTCCGGTTGCGAGAGCACCGCAACGGCGCCGCACTGGGCTAGCGCCTCGACCATCTTCACGCCGGGCATGATCGGGTTGCCGGGAAAGTGGCCGGCGCAATCGTCCTCGGTGACGGTCTTCCGCGCGACGACCTTCTCGCCCGGAACGAGCTCGAGCACCTCGTCGATCAGGAGAAAGGGATCGCGGTGCGGCAGGATCGCTTCGATCCCGGCCTTGTCGAGGACGACGTCGCTCATGCCGAAAGTCGTTCGCGCAGCCTCGACCGGCCGCGATGGGCGTAACACTTGGCGGTGCCGACGGGCAGTCCGGTCGCCGAGGAGATCTCGTCGAAGCCGAGATCGAACGCGTCCTTCAGCGCCACGACCGTCGCCTGTGCCGCCGGGAGCTCCGCCAGGCAGCGGCCGAGCTCACGGCGTGTCTCGGCTGAGGTGGCCGCGGCGAGCGGATCTCCGTCGCGGGCCGGCCGCTCGTCCTCGAGCAGCGGCTCGGTGCGACGCGCGCTCCGCGCCTGCGCCATGTCCTTGCACGTGTTCACGACGAGGCGATGCAGCCAGGTGGAGAACTGCGACTCGCCGCGGAACTGGCGAATTCGCACGCAGAGCTTCGCGAGCGACTCCTGGGCCGCGTCGCGAGCGTCCTCGGGATCGCGCGTCAGATGGAGCGCGAGCTTCTCGACCCTGGGCGCATGGCGTTCGCAGAGCGCGGCAAGCGCCCGTTGGTCACCGTCTTTCGCTCTGGTCACCAAGATCGGGTCCGAGAGCTTCTCGTAGACGAGTTGCGCACCGTGGATTGGACGTGTCTGTCCCGAAGGAAGTTGCACGACCGCCTACTCTAGACGGCGTGTCGCTCGTGCCCGCCGCTGTCCTGCCCCGGCTGCGCGGGAGCTTTGGCCGCGAATATCACTACGCGCAGACCACGAGCACGACGCAGCAGATGTTCCCGCCCGGCGCTGAACACGGCGCAGTCGCGCTCGCGGAGCACCAGACGGCAGGGCGCGGACGCCTTGGACGAGTCTGGGTCGACGAGGCCGGCACCGGCCTTTCGTTCTCGGTGCTCCTCTTCCCGCAGCTGCCGGTCGCGCGCTGGCCGGAGCTGACGCTGGTCGTCGCACACGCCGTTGCCGACGCAATCGGACCGGGCGCAACGATCAAGCATCCGAACGACGTCTTCGTCGCGGGCCGCAAGGTCGCAGGCATTCTCGCCGAGTCCTCCGGCCACGTCGTGATCGGGATCGGCGTCAATGTCGGCTCCGCGCCGTGGGAGGGAGCCGGGTTCGTCGAGGCAGACCGGCTCGAGCTGCTGGTCGAGATCCTCGACCGCGTCGAGCTCGCCTACAACGCCTGGGCAGAGAGCTAGGGGCTCGTCGCAGGCGCGCTCAGGTTCCCGGCCGAGTCGCCGGCCTGGGCGGAGACGGTGGTGACCGGGCCCGCCTGCCAGGGAATCGTGAACACACCGGCTGGCTCGAGCACGCTGACGGCCGTCCCGTTGACCGTTGCGGTCACGAGCGCCGGTTCGGTCAACTGGAAGCGCAGGGTCGCCGCGTCGAGCAGGGTCAGCACCGGGGGAGTCGTGTCGAGGGTGAGCGGAGCCGAGACTGCAACCGTGCCGAGCGCGTCGGAGACCTGAACCACGACGTCGTAGGCGCCGTCTGGCACGCGGGCGCCGTTGCCCAGCCCGCTCCAGACGACCGACTGCTGCCCGGCGCCCAGCTGGCCCGAGAATGCCGTCGCAACAACTGAGCCCTGCCGCTCGACGAGCACAGTGGCCGTGACCGGCTGCGCAAGCGTGAAGCCGATCGTCGTCGTGTCGGACGACCCGTCGCCGTTGGGCGAGATCAGCGCAGGCGTCACCGTGAGCCCCGTCACGGTGCGATCGATCGTCACTCCGACCTGTTGCGACACCTGAGGCTGCCCAACCGGCTTTGCGGTCACGACAATGTTGTAGGCCCCGTTCGGCAACGCGGCGAGGTTCCACTCGAACGAATTGTCGCCGGCCGGAAGATGCGCCGAGAGAAGGGTCGTGGAGGGCGATTCCGAGGTCGTGCCGACGATCTTCACGGTCACGACAGCCGCCAGCGAAAGCGAGAAGTCGACGGTGGAATAGCCGCCGGTGCCGTCGGGATTCGGGGTGATCACGCTCGGCGTTGCGACCAGGCCCGTGAGTGACAAGGCCGTCGTGTCGACGGCTCCGGGCACCGGAACGGCAACGGGCGCCGGGGGAGGAACGGTCACCTTGCCGACTCCGAGCGTCCCCGACGCGGGCAGCACGGATGACCCGGCGTCGATCTCCCAGCGATACGGACCGCTCCCGGCCTTCGTTGCATTCCAGGTCCACGCGACCGTCGCCGCGTGGCCCTTTCCCTGTGCGACCTGTGTCCCGGCAGCGTTGCTCACCGTCACGGTCCAGGGCAACGCCGAGGAGAGCCGGCCCTGGAAGCGCACGTCCCCGCCAAGCTTGCCGGACACGAGCGGCGAATACAGCTTGGGGAGGCCCGTCATCGAGACGCGCTGCGCGATCGTCGGCAGCAGCGCGTAGGCCGCGTTGCCCGGGCAATCGCTCGGGCCCGTGTCACGGTGGCCCGAAATCGCGCGGAGCTTCACCGGCGTTCCGAGCTTGTACTTGTAGTTGCCCCGCGACTTGTCGATCAGCGTCGAGAGCGGATCGATGTGCGCGACGTCGAGGCGCCAGGCGAGCAGGTTGACGAGGGCGTTCTGCATCGCAGGCGGAGGCGTGGCCCTGGCGAAGTTCCCGATCAACGCGACACCCACGGAGCCGGTGTTGAAGCCTTCGGCCTGAGCCCCGATCACGTTCTTGTCGATGCCTCCCGCCCGTCCTTCGTACACCGTTCCGAAGCGGTCGACGAGGAAGTTGTAGCCAATGTCGTTCCAGCCGTTTCCCTGCACGTGGTAGACCTCGATCCCGCGCACGATCGCCGGCGCCTCCGCCTCCGTGTAGTTGTTCGAGCCTGCCGTGTGATGGACGATCGCGAGCTTCAGCGCCGGCGCGTATTGCGTCTTCCCGTGCGTGATCGCCTCATCGGCCTGCCACGACGCGCGCGGAACGATCGCCGGCAGTCCGGCGACGGCAAGCGTCCGCGCCGGTTGCTTCGTAATGCGGGAGTTGAGGTAGTAGGCGCGCACTCGCGAGACCTGGCCCTCGGTCTTGAACCTGACCTGCTGCGAGGCGCCGACCCAGTCGAGGTTGCCGTCGTGCCACGCCGAGCGCTGCTCGCTCGAGCCCTCGTCTGGCCCGGTGTCCGCGTCGGCGACGATCCAGGAGCTCCACGTGCCGTGAACCGATTCCGTCCGGTATTCGACCTGGCCCGAGCCCTGCCAGTGGATGCCGATCATGTTGAACCGCATCGGCGGGACGGCCGCCTGGAGTGCCCGTGGCCCGAGCGGAACGTCCCTGGAAACCATCGTGACGAGTCCTGCCTGGGCGGCTGCGGGGAACACAAGCGCAATCGCGCTGGCGATGAGGGCCTTCTTCATGACGTCGGCGATCGTGGGACGACTCCGGTCGGCTTCGCGCTCGAGGCCTGAGACCCTTTCGCGAATAGAATCCCGGCGACTGTGAAATACGTGCTCCTGCTCGGGCTTGCGATCGCCGCCATCGCCGCGACGGGAGCAACTGCGGCGGCGGCTGCCCCGCCCAGGGTGCTCGCGATCCACTTCACGAGCGACATCGATCCGGTCACGCAGGACTGGCTCGACAGTCAGCTGTCGCGAGCCGAGAACGGTGGCTACAGCGCCGCGGTGATCGTCCTCGACACGCCGGGCGGGCTCGAGGATTCGATGCGCAAGATCGTCCAGAAGGAGCTCGGCCTGCGGATCCCGGTGATCGTCTACATCGCGCCCGCCGGAGCGCGCGGCGCGTCCGCCGGCGTCTGGGTCTCCGAGGCGGCCGACGTGCTCGCGATGGCGCCTGGCACGAACATCGGCTCATCGACTCCGATCCAGTCGAGCGGGCAGAACATCGGCAGCGACCTCCGCCGCAAGGAGATCAACGACTCAGCGGCCTCCCTGCGGGGGCTCGCTCAGATCCATGGCCGGAATGCCGCCTGGGCGGATGCGGCAGTCCGGGTGGCCTCCAACCTCACGGCGACCGAGGCCCTGCGGATGCACGTGATCGATCTGATCGCACCGACGCTGCCCGCGCTGCTGAGGCAGATCGACGGTCGCCACACGAAGGCGGGGACGCGGGCGTTCACGCTCCACACGGCCGGCGCCACGATCATCGAGTCGCGGCCGGGATTCTTCACGCGGTTCCTCTCGACGCTGATCGACCCGACGATCGTCGGCCTGCTCTTCCTGGCCGGTATCGCCGGGATCGCCTTCGAGATCTTCCATCCGGGAATCGTCCTTCCCGGCGCGCTCGGAGCAGTCGCGCTGCTGACTGCGCTCTTCGGATTCTCGGTGCTGCCGATCTCGTGGACGGGACTGGCACTCCTGCTGCTCGGCATCTTCCTGCTCGGAGCCGACGTGCACGTGCAGTCGCATGGCGCGCTGACGGTCTCGGGGCTGATCGCGCTCGGAATCGGGCTCGCAACGCTCTTCCACAACGCGCCGGCGCCCTACCACACCTCCGTGCCGGTGATCATCGTCTTCACCGCGCTGATCGGGGGCTTCTGGGCGTTCGCGCTCAGCAAGGCGATGGCAGCACGCCACCAGCCCGTCTCGGTCGGGCCCGACGAGATCATCGGCATGGAGGGTGTGGTGCGCGACGGCGGGCTCGTGCTCGTGCGCGGAGAGCTCTGGCGGGCCCGCGCAGACGAGCCGCTCGCACTGGGGGAGCGCGTGCGCGTCGACGGCTTGAGCGGTCTCACTCTGGACGTGCACCGTGTGTAGGCTCGGCCCATGAATGCCGCGCTGATCGCGCTCGCTGTCGTTCTCTTCCTGCTGGCGCTCTTTCTGATCAACGCGATCCGGATCGTCCGCGAGTACGAGCGCGCGATCGTCTTCAGGCTCGGCCGGCTCCTTCCTGACCCGAAGGGGCCTGGTCTCTTCTTCAAGATCCCCGTCGTCGACAAGCTCGTGAAGGTCGACCTGCGGACGATCACGCTCCAGATTCCGCCCCAGGAAGTGATCACGAAGGACAACGTCCCGGTGCGCGTGAACGCCGTCGCCTATTTCCGGATTGTCGATCCGAAGTCGGCGATCGTGCAGATCGAGAACTACATGGTCGCGACCTCGCAGATCGCGCAGACGACGCTGCGCTCGGTGCTCGGCCAGCATTCGCTCGACGAGCTGCTGTCGGAGCGGGTTCAGATCAACACGATCCTGCAAGGGATCATTGACGAGCAGACCGCGCCCTGGGGGATCAAGGTCACCGTCGTCGAGGTGAAGGACGTCGAGATCCCGCAAGGGATGCAGCGCGCAATGGCGCGCCAGGCGGAAGCAGAACGCGAGCGGCGCGCGAAGGTGATCAACGCCGAGGGTGAGTTCCAGGCCTCGGAGCGGCTGAAGGATGCGGCGCTCGTGATCGAGGCGCACCCGGTCGCCCTGCAGCTCAGGTACCTCCAGACCTTGCTCGAGCTCGGCCCGTCGGCGTCGACGACGATCGTCTTCCCGGCGCCGGTCGACATCCTCGCGGCCTTCATGCCGAAAGGCGACAAGGCCTCCTAGGAGGGGTGCAGCTCGCGGAACCGGCGCGCTGCGTCGATCGCCGCGGCGAGGTTCAGGCCCTTGTCCTTGCCCTGCTTGATCAGCATCACGGTCTCGATCGCGTCCCGGTCGTAGATGCGCTGCTTCTTGCCCTTCGTCTGGATCTGGGCCTTGTTCGTCCAGTAGTCGAGCTGCATCTTCGAGATGCCGGCCAGACGGCACACCTGTCCGAGGTAGAGCTCGACCTTGGCCAGATGCTCGCCCAGATCGACAGGCTCCAGCACATCGACCTGCTTCGGATACCCCATTGCAGCCCCCAGTCGCACTGCCCTTGTTGCGACTTATATCCCTCCGATCCGCGAAAGGAAAGGGGCGAGCCGGGAAAACCTAGTCCTCGTCCTCGTCTTCCCCGTCGTCGAGCTCGTCGTCAGGCTCTTCGTCGTCGGGCTCGTCGAGCTCGAACTCGTCGTCCTCAGGCTCCTCGACGAGACCGGTTGGCGCTTCGCTGGCGGCCGCGGCAGCTACCGGCTCCTCGCCGTCCTCATCGCCCGAGTCGATCACCGGCGCCAGCGATGAGACGGTTTCGCCGTCGCGAAGGCGCATCACGATCACGCCCTGCGTCGAGCGGCCGAGACGCTTCACGTCCTCGACGGGCATCTTGATCATCGTGCCGCCGGTCGAGATCAACATCATCTGATAGCCGTCTCTGACGACCCGCGCGCCAACGAGGTAGCCGCGCGCCTCGGTCAGCTTCACGGTCAACACGCCCATACCGCCTCGACCCTTCGCCGGATACTCCGAGACCCGGGTGCGCTTCCCGAACCCGTTCTCGGTCACGACGAGCAGGTCGGCATCGGGCTGGGCGATCTCCGCGGCGATCACTTCGTCCTCGGCGCGCAGCGTCATCCCGCGCACGCCTTCGGTCGCGCGGCCCATCGCGCGCGCAGCCTGCTCGTTGAAGCGGATCGCCTGGCCCTTCCTGGAGACGAGCAGGATGTCGTCGCCGGGCGAACAGTGACGCACGGCAACGAGCTCGTCGCCTTCGCGCATCTTGATCGCGATGATCCCGTCGGCCTTCAGCGGCGTGTTGTACTCCGCGAGCTTCGTCTTCTTCACGACACCGTTCTTCGTCGCGAAGAGGAGGTACTTCGCCTCCTCGAAGTTGCGCGTCTGGATGACGGCGCGCACGTTCTCACCCTGGCGGAGCGGCAGCAGGTTGACGATCGCGCGGCCCTTCGACTGGCGCGACCCGAGCGGCAGCTCGTGCACCTTGAGGCGGTAGACCTTGCCGACGCTGGTGAAGAACAGGATGTAGTCGTGCGTCGACGCGACGAACAGGTGCTCGATGTAGTCC
>DASZPQ010000110.1:0-3424 GCA_035550275.1 Gaiellaceae bacterium
CCCGCGTGAACACCCAGGCGACGCCGGTATGCCCCTCGAGGTGCGCACCGACGAGGGCTGTGCTCCCGTCGGCCGAGAGCGCGACGCTCGATCCGAAGCCCGAGACGCCACGCGCACTGGGCGGGCTGAGGGCGGGGCCCTGCTGCGTCCAGGTCGTCCCGGAACGGGTGAACAACCAGACGGCCGACGGCAGGCCGGATGCCGAGGAGCAGCTGCCGCCCGGCGCGCATTCGGCAACTGTCTTCAAGCCGGTATCGCCGACGATCGCGTTGCTCCCGTCGGCAGAGAGCGCCACGGATGCTCCAAAGCCGCCGTTCGTCGTCAGGTCGCCCGGCGTCAGCTCGGCCTGCTTCGTCCAGGTCGAGCCTGAGCGGAGATAGACAGCCACCGCGGTCGACGTGCCCGAGCGATCGCCTCCGACAAGTGCGGTGCTCCCATCTGCCGAGACGGCCACGCTTTCGCCGTACGCACCCGCCGCAGTCGGGTCCGCAGGCAAGAGATGCGCGTTCGGCGCCTTGAAGCCACCGCCGGAGGCCGCCGCCGCGAGGATCAGCGCGAGCGCAGCAAGACCGAGCACGAGCCGGGCGACCATCGCCCTACCCTAACGCCCACGGCCTAACGTTCAGCGTGGCTGCGGAGCGCGCGCAGTGCCGGCGCCAGCGCCTGGCCGCCTTGAAGCACCGGTTCGAACAGGTCGCCGTGCGTTGCAACGCGGTCGAGCGCGACCTGCATCGTGAAATCACGCGGGCGGATTTGCTCCGTCAGCTCGTCCCAGTGGAGCGGCGTCGAAACCGGCGCACCCGGCTTCGGGCGCACCGAGTAGGCCGACGCGATCGTCTTTCCGTGCCCGTTCTGGCGGTGGTCGACGAGCACGCCGGAGCGCTTCTTCTTCAGCCACTCTGCCGTCACCTCACCCGGATAGGCCGCCTCGAGCCGCCGGGCGAGCAGCTCGGCGAACTCGTAGGTGTCGCCAAAGCTCGACCGGCGCGTGATCGGGACGAGCACGTGGATCCCGTCGGCGCCGCTCGTCTTCACGTACGACCGCAGGTCGAGCGCATCCAGCGCCGCGTGAATCAGATGAGCGACCCGCACCGCCATGGGAAACCCGCCCTCACCGTCCGGGGGATCGAGATCGAAGAGGACGAAGTCCGGCCGCTCCGGCTTGTCGATCCGCGAGTACCAGGCGTTCATGTCGATGCAGTGCATCTGCACCATCCAGAGCAGCGCGTCGACCGAGTTCACCAGCGGAAAGTCGACGAGCCGCGACTCGCCCTCTCGTGGCCACGTGCGGAACTGCCGGGTCGGAATCCACGACGGCATCCCTTTCGGCGCCTGTTTCTGGAAGAAGGCGCCGCCCGGAATCCCCTCGCGCCAGCGCTTCATCGTGAAGGGCCGGTCGTGCAGGTGCGGCAGGATCGCGGGCGCGACGGCCCGGTAGTACTCGAAGAGATCGCGCTTCGTGATCCCGTCGTCCGGAAAGAGGACGCGGTCGCCGCTCGACAGCTCGACCGTCATCGCTGCCGGCTCAGGCGATGTTGGCGGGAACGAGCTCGATCTGCCTGAGATCCCGCGCGCTCTTCATGGCGGACGCCAGGGTCGCCCGGGTCCGCGCGGCCAGTGTGCCGCCGAAGCCGTAGACACCCGAGAGCACATTGCCGCGGATCTGGTACACGACGATGTCGTTCTCCTTGGTCTGCTTGCCCTTGTAGGTGAGCGAAACAGTGACCGCGTAGGCGACCGATCCCGCCGGGAGAGGTTCCATCAGCGGTACCGGCGAGACCTTGAACGAGACGGTGGAGATGCCCTTTGCCATGCTCCGCAACGGCGTGCTCGGACAGTGGCTTGCGGCATACGCGACCTCCTCGAGCGCCTGCACTGCTCCGCCGGGCCGATAGGTGACGATCTCGTTCGAAAGCGTCACCGCGTTGCCGGAGTGGACATAGTTGACCTGCAGCCGATTGGTCCGAAGCTTCTCGCTCCCGAACTTGTAGCCACACATGTCGAGCGTGACGAAGCCCTTGACCCCGTGACCGTCGGGCCGCTGCATCAGGCGGTAGCCCGGGCCGACCTGAGTTGGCGTCAAGAGCAGCTTGGCCAGGTCCGGCGTGTCGGAGACTCTGACCGAAGCTGCAAGGCCCGAACCGGCGGCGATTCCCGCCAGAGCGCAGATCGCGACCGCGACCGTCCAAGCCGACCGCGAAGTTCCGATTCTCCGGGGACCATACACGCCCTGAAGATAGCCATTCGATCGGCCCTTCCGGGCAAAAGTCACAGCGTTCTCTCAACGGGCTTCGAGCGCGAGCCGAAGCCCGAGCCCGACCATCAGGCCGCCCGTGATCCGTTCCAGGCGGCCCGGCCACATGCTCTCGGCAAGAACGCGCTGTGCGCGGGTCACCGCGAGCGCGACCACCGAGTACCAAACGAGGTCGAGCGCCACGATCAGCACCGACATCCCGAGCGCCCGCGGCAGCACCGGATCGCCTTTCGGGATGAACTGGGGAAAGAGCGCAACGAAGAAGATCGCGAGCTTCGGGTTCGCCAGCGAGGTGACGAGGCCGTCGCGGAATGCCCGTGTCGTGGGAACGACGATCTCCGCGTCCTCGACCAGATCCGTCTTCTGCCGGCTGTGCACGAACGCCTGGACGCCGAGCGAGACGAGCACGACGGCTCCGGCCACCTTCAAGACGACGAACGCGACCTCGGAGGCGGCGACGAGCGCCGAGATGCCCACCGCCGAGGCGAAGCCCCAGAAGAGGACACCGATCGAGTTGCCGAGGGTCGTCCGGAGCGCATCCCGCCTACCGCCGCGGAGGGCGCTCCGTACCACCATCGCAGTCGCTGGGCCGGGCGTCAGCGTGACGAGAACGGCCACGCCCGTGAAGACAAGGAGCTCGTGCACGGGCCGATTGTAGATTCCGTGCCGTGATCCTCGAGAACGGGCTCGTCCGCACGCTCGACCCGCACGTGCCGGCACAGCGGGCCCTGGCGATCGCGGGCGACCTGATCGCGGGCGGAGTCGGTGTGCACGAGCGCGCGCTTGCGTCCCCGGAGACCGTCAATCTCGCCGGGCGGGTCGTCGTGCCGGGCTTCAGCGACGCGCACGTCCACTTCCCGACCTGGGCGCTCGCGCAAACCGAGGTGAAGCTCGACGGCTGCACCTCGCTTCAGGAGGCACTCGCCCGTGTCGAGCGCGCCCCGCGCGGCAGCGGCACCTGGATCCGCGGCTACGGCTGGCGCAGCGGCGACTGGGCGGGCGGCGTCGATCCGACCAGGGAGCAGCTGGACGCCGTTACCGGCGAGACGCCTACGGCGCTGATCGCGAAGGACTACCACTCGCTCTGGGTCAACTCGGCTGGGCTCGAGCTCGCAGGCGGCGACCTCGAGGTTGCGGGCGGAGTCGTCGAGCGTGACGCCGCCGGCGAGC
>DASZPQ010000111.1:0-19842 GCA_035550275.1 Gaiellaceae bacterium
CCTTCTGAAAGGCACCATCACTCCGGAGCAGTACGTCTCGAAGGTCAAGAAGGACGTTGACCGTCGGCTTGTCGAACAGCGACGGCTTGATCCTCCAGGTCAAGCGCGCCCAACGCGCGCGTAGATTGATACGCGCCAAACGGGGCCACCTTCCATATTTGGACGAGGTAGCCGCTGGCAGTTCGTGCCCCTCTCAATCCTCGACCGAACCTTCATAATCCACCACACAAGATTTGGGCGCCTCGCCAACTTCAAGTAACCAAGCCGGCGGGCGAGATCACAAGGAGTTCAGATGACCGACACAGCTATCCGCCCGCTCACGACAACCGACTACCGCGTCGCCGACATTTCGCTCGCCGACTTCGGCCGCAAGGAGATCGGGCTTGCCGAGCACGAGATGCCGGGGCTGATGTCGCTGCGCCGCGAGTTTGGCGCCTCTCAGCCACTCAGAGGTGCTCGCATCACCGGCTCGCTGCACATGACGATTCAGACAGCCGTACTGATCGAGACGCTCGTTGCGCTCGGAGCTGAGGTTCGCTGGGCGTCCTGCAACATCTTCTCCACCCAGGATCATGCCGCCGCTGCGATTGCCGTCGGGCCCGACGGCACGCCCGACCAGCCGCGCGGCATCCCCGTCTTCGCCTGGAAGGGCGAGACGCTCGAGGAGTACTGGTGGTGCACCGAGCAGGCGCTGACCTGGCCCGATGGTGGGCCGAACATGCTGCTCGACGACGGCGGCGACGCGACGCTGCTCGTGCACAAGGGCGTCGAGTACGAGGCCGCCGGCGCAGTGCCCGATCCGGCAAGCGCCGACTCCGAGGAGTTCCAGATCGTGCTCGCCACCCTCCAGCGCTCGCTCGCCGAGGACCCGACCAAGTGGACACGCGCCGCAGCTGAGATCAAGGGCGTCACCGAGGAGACGACGACCGGCGTTCACCGCCTCTACCAGATGGCCGAAGCCGGAACGCTGCTCTTCCCCGCGATCAACGTCAACGACTCCGTCACGAAGAGCAAGTTCGACAACCTCTACGGCTGCCGGCACTCGCTCGTCGACGGGATCAACCGGGCCGTCGACCTGATGCTCTCCGGCAAGCTCTGCGTCGTCTGCGGGTACGGCGACGTCGGCAAAGGATCCGCGGCCTCACTCAGAGCACAAGGCGCGCGCGTCGCGATCACCGAGATCGACCCGATCTGCGCGCTCCAGGCCCTGATGGAGGGCTATGAGGTCGTGACGCTCGAGGACGTGATCGGCGAGGCCGACGTCGTGATCACGACGACCGGCAACAAGAGCATCGTCACCGCCGCCCAGATTGGGAAGATGAAGCACAACGCCGTCGTCGGGAACATCGGGCACTTCGATAACGAGATCGACATGGCCGAGCTCGCCCAGGTGCCGGGCATTCAGCGGATCAACATCAAGCCGCAGGTCGACCAGTGGGTCTTCCCCGACGGCCACGCGGTGATCGTCCTCTCCGAGGGCCGGCTGCTGAACCTCGGCAACGCGACGGGTCACCCGAGCTTCGTGATGAGCAACTCCTTCTCGAACCAGACGATCGCGCAGATCGAGCTCTTCACCAGAAAAGATGCGTACGAGTTGGGAGTGCACGTGCTGCCGAAGCACCTCGACGAGAAGGTCGCGCGCCTGCACGTCGAGGCGCTCGGGGCGAAGCTCACCGAGCTCACGCCCGAGCAGGCCGACTATCTCGGCGTTCCGGTCGACGGGCCGTACAAGCCCGACCACTACCGCTACTAGAAAGCACCTAGAGGTTCAGGGGCGGCTTGCTCAGCGTGCACGTTGACTTGAGCTTGTATCCCGGTGGGCGATAGCTGTTGTCGAGAAGATATGTACGCGCCGCAGCGGCGACTTTGTAGCCTGGGTCAGAGCGGAGCACCCACTTCCAAACGACACGGGCTGCGTAGCACTCGACAACGGGGTATCTCTTCAGCCCGAGCGTAAATCCATACGTCCCGGAGATCGTCTCCAACGCCGCCAAGAGAGCCGGCGACATGTCCGGCGTAGCTCCTTGCGGCTTGTCATACCAGGACAAAAGCGCATCGCAAATGATCGAGCGGCCGAGATACAACGCACTCCCATGAATCCGGGCGGCTCCGACGGTGATGTCTCCCGGGCGTGGAGGCTCGAAGGCCTGAAGGTCGGCATCGGGAATGCAGAAGATGTCAAATCGCTGCACGTGGAGCTCGGTCAGCTGGCCAAGGATCTTTACTGCTGCGTCCGTTCCCGCGTCTGCCCGGGCGACCGCCGGAACGTACAACCCCGCTGCAGCCAGAGCGATGAGCCAGACCCGTACGCCTCGGATGGCCATGGTCGTGAAGACTCTTCTGCCCGGCTTCCGCTAGCCCCAGACCTCGCGGGCGGTCTCGACGATCAGCTCCAGCTTGGCGACTTCTTCCTCGTAGGTGAGGGAGTTGCCGTCGACCGTCGAGGAAAACCCGCATTGGGGTGAGAGGCAAAGCTGGTCGAGGTCGACGAACTGCGTCGCCTCCTCGATCCGGCGCTTCAGCTCATCTTTGGTCTCGAGGTCGCCCTTCTTCGTCGTGACGAGGCCGAGCACGACCTGCTTGCCCTTCGGGACGAAGCGGAGTGGCTCGAAGCCGCCCGTGCGGCCGACGTCGTCGTACTCCAGGAAGAAGCCGTCGACCTCGAGCTCGTTGAAGAGCGCCTCCGCCACGAACTCGTAGCTGCCCTCGGCCGCCCACGAGGAGCGGAAGTTGCCGCGGCAGAGGTGGGTCGTGATCGCCATGCCTTCTGGATGCCCGGAGATGGCTTCATTGAAGTGGCGGATGTAGATCTCGTGCTGGTGCTCCTTGTCGCCGCCGATCGAGGCGACGTACTCGCGCTGGGTCGGGTCGTTCAGGTAGGCGAGGCTCGTGTCGTCGAGCTGGAGGTAGTTGCAGCCGAGCGCATTCACCCGCTGCACCTGGTCGCGATAGGCGGCGGTGAGGTCGGCCCAGAACTCGTCCAGATCCGGGTAGACGTCCTCGTCGATCGCCGCGCGGCCGCCGCGATAATGGACCATGTTCGGCGACGGGATCGTCAGCTTCGGGGTCGCCGTGGTCACGCACTGCTGCAGGTAGGTGAAGTGGTCGGCGAAGACCGTGTCGTTCAGGACGATGCGATCCGCGACGCGCGTGGCCGGCGGGGCGTAGTCGAGGTCGCCCTGCTCGTTGTGGAACTTGACGTGGATCTTGTCGTCGGTCTGGACGATGCCGCCGAGCGAGTAGATGAAGTCCATGTGCCACGAGGTGCGGCGGAACTCGCCGTCGGTGGCGAGCTGGAGACCGATCGCCTCCTGCATCTGGACGACGGCGAGGATCGCGTCGTCCTCGATCGCGCGCAGCTCGTCGGCCGAAAGCTTTCCGGCCTTGAACTCGGCGCGTGCTGCCAGAAGATTTGCCGGGCGAAGCAGGCTGCCGACGTGGTCGGCGCGATACGGAGGACTCAGTCTCTGTGTCATAGGACCTAGTCTATTCGGCGCCGACGTAGGCGAGAGCAAAGTGCCGCGCGAATTCCGGTGACTCTTCGAGGTTGCGCAGCCGGGTGCTCTGGAGGCCCTGCAGGAACGAGCTCCCCTCACCCGGCTCGTAGTTGTGGAGCATGTGAAGCATCCAGTGCGAGAACTCCTGCGAGCGCCAGACGTCGGGCAGGCGGCGCTCGGTGTATTCGGCCAGCGCGTTCTGCTCACCCCCGAGGTAGCGCTCGGCCAGTTCCGCGATCAGCGCGGCATCTTGCAACGCCAGGTTCATCCCCTTCGCACCGCACGGGGTGATCACGTGCGCCGCGTCGCCCGCGAGCAGCACCTGCTTGTACTGCATCGGGTCGAAGACGACGCTGCGGAGGATCAGCGTCGAGCGGTCGATGATCGGCCCCTCTTCCAACTCGAAGCCATCGGCCGCCAAGCGGGCGCTCAGCTCCCACCAGATCCGGTCATCGGGCCAGTCGTCGACCGTATCGCCGGGCGCGCACTGGAGGTAGTAGCGGCAGAGATGCGGACTGCGCATCATGTGCGCCGCGAAGCCGTTCTCGTGCAGCGCGTAGATCAGATGGTCGGACGAAGGTGGCGCGTCGACGAGCACCGCGAGCCATTGCCAGCCGTGGTCGATCGTGTGCTCGGTGAGCGTGCCCTCCGGGAACGAGGGACGAACCGCACCGTGAAAGCCGTCGCAGCCGGCCAGCAGCTCGCAATCCAGCTCCCTGCCGTCGCTGCAGAGGATCCGCGGCCTGCCATGGTCGAGAACGGAGACGCACCCGAGGCCGTCCCGCAGGTCGCCACCGGCCTCGACGTACGCGTCGGCCATGTCGGCGACGAGCTCGTGCTGGGGATAGACCCAGTGCGTCCGGCCACCGGCGAGTTCCGAGTAGTCGAGGATGTGGCGATGGCCATGGCTGCGGAACTCGCAGCGGCCGTGGCCCTCGCCCTCGGCGAGCATCCGCGTCGCGACCCCCGCCTCTTCCAGCAGAAGCTTGTTCCGCCATTCGATGAAGCCCGCCCGCGAGCGGGCGTAGGTCTCGGCTCGCGTGTGCTTGTCGAGCACGATGCAGTCGATCCCGCGCTGGCGCAGCAGGTTCCCGATCATCAGGCCGGCAGGACCCGCCCCGACGATGCCCACCGAGGTTCTCAGGCGTGGTGCGACGGCCAATCCTCGTCGCGGTCTTCCCAGTCGTCGCCGAAGCGGAGGCTCTGGTGGTGGATCCGCATGATCTCGTGGCCCATCCGGTCGCGCTTCGTGCTCAGGTAGCGGACGTTCTCGGCGTTCGGCTTCACCTCGATCGGCTCCTGGCCGGTGACGTGCAGGCCGAAGCCCTCGATCCCGGCGATCTTCTTCGGGTTGTTCGTGAGCACGCGGATCGTGGTCAGGCCGAGGTCGGCGAGGATCTGCGAGCCGATGCCGTACTCGCGCGCGTCCTCCGGGTAGCCGAGCTGGAGGTTCGCGTCGACCGTGTCGAGACCCTGCTCCTGGAGCTCGTACGCCTTCAGCTTCGCGAGCAGGCCGATGCCGCGGCCCTCCTGGGAGAGATAGAGGACGACGCCTTTCTCCTCGGAGCCGATGCGGCGCAGGGCGATCTCGAGCTGCTCGCGGCAGTCGCAGCGGAGCGAGTGGAAGACGTCGCCGGTGAGGCACTCGGAGTGAACGCGGACGAGGACGTCCTCGGCACCGTCGACGTCCCCCTTCACGAGCGCGATATGGAGCTTGCCGGTCAGCCGCTCGCGAAACGAGACGGCCTGGAACTCGCCGTAGGCGGTCGGGAGCCGCACTGAGGTGACGCGCTCGACGAGGTTCTCGTGGGCGCGGCGGTACTCGATCAGGTCGGCGACCGAGACGAGCTTCAGTTCGTGCTTCTTGCAGAACTCGATCAGGTCGGGGACGCGGGCCATCGTGCCGTCGTCGTTCATCACCTCGCAGATCACGCCTGCCGGCGCGAGCCCAGCGAGGCGCGCGAGATCGACCGCAGCCTCGGTCTGCCCAGCACGTTGGAGCACCCCGCCGGCCCGGGCGCGAAGCGGAAAGACGTGGCCAGGGGCGACGATGTCGCGGGCGTCCTTCGTGGGATCGATCGCGACCTGGATCGTGCGCGAGCGGTCGGCGGCCGAGATGCCGGTCGTCACGCCTTCGCGCGCCTCGATCGAGACGGTGAACGCGGTGCCGTAGGGCGTCTCGTTGTGCTCGGTCATCTGGCGCAGGCCGAGCTCGTCGCAGCGCTCCTCGGTGAGGCAGAGGCAGATCAGGCCGCGCGCGTGGCTGGCCATGAAGTTGATCGCCGCCGGGGTCGCGAACTGGGCGGCGATCGTGACGTCGCCCTCGTTCTCGCGATCCTTGTCGTCGACGACGACGACCGCCTTGCCGGCGCGGATCTCCTCCAGCGCTTCCTCGATCGTGGCGAAGGCGTTGTCGCTCATTCAGGCGGCCAGCGGTCGAAGGTGCGGCGGTAGTAGAGGAGCGGGCGTGAGTCGGCTTCCGGCGGCGAGGCGTGGTAGACGCGGCCGAGGAAGAGGATGTGGTCGCCTGCCTCGATCTCGTTCACGACCTCGCAGGCGATGTGGGCGACCGAGTCGTCGTGGAGCACCGGCAGGCCGTGCGCCTCGCTCGGCGCCCAGACGCGCTCGGCGAACTTGTCGGCCGACTTGCCCGCGAAATGCAGCGCGAGCGCTTCCCGCCCGGCGGCGAGGAAGTTGACGACGAAATGGTGCGAGCTCTGCAGCGCGGGCAGCGTGTTGCTCGAGCGGTCGACCGACACGAGCACGAGCGGTGGGTCGACCGAGACCGACATGAACGCGTTGCAGGTGAGCCCAACCGGGAGGCCTTCCTCGTCGAGCGTCGTCACGATCGTGACGCCGGTGGGAAAGGCCGCCATCGACGCGGTGAACTCCTGGAGCCCGACGACCAGCTCATGGGCGTCCTGAGTCGATTCGGCGCCCGTCACGCGACCCTCCCGATCCCGCGACGAGCGTCCGCATCGACGCTCTGAAATGTTCGCTCTACACACACGTGTGCGCCTACAGAGCGTAGCTCAGCGCCCACTCCTGTTTCCAATCGCGGGCCGACCCTGATATCAGTACGCCTGTGACGGAGAAAAAACAGTCGCTCCAGTCGCTCGAACGTGGACTTGCGGTGATCCAGGTCTTCTCGGCGTCGCATCCTGCTCTGACCCTAAGCGATGTCGCACGCCTGACGGGGATCACGCGCGCGACGGCGCGCCGGATCCTGCTCACGCTGGAGGAGCTCGGCTACGTCCGCTCCGACGGCCGGCTCTTCTCGCTGACGCCGCGCGTGCTCTCGCTCGGCTGGGCGTACCTCTCGTCGTTGAACATCTGGGAGGCCGCGCAGCCGCTGATGGAGGAGCTCGCAGAGCACACCGGCGAGTCGTGCTCGATCGGGACGCTCGACCTGCCCGATGTCGTCTATGTCGCCGAGGTGCAGAGCCGCCGGATCGTGAACGTGACGGTCGGCCCGGGCATGCGCTTGCCCGTGCACGCGACCTGTACGGGACGAGTGCTGCTCGCGGGATTGCCCGAGCCCGAGCTCGCCGCGTTCCTCAGCACGACGACGCTCGAGCGGTTCACCTCGCAGACGATCACCGATCCCGCCCGGCTCGGGAAGGCGGTCGCGACGGTGCGCACCCAGGGCTGGACGGTCAGCGACCAGGAGCTCGAGGTCGGCCTGCGGAGCGTCGCCGCTCCAATCACCGATCGCGACGGCCGCACGATCGCCGCGATGAACGTCTTCGGTTCGGCTTCGCGCGTCTCGACCGACGAGCTGAAAGACCGCGTCTTGCCGGCCCTGCTCGACACGGCAGAGCAGATCTCGACGAGCCTTCGCCGTCGTGCGCTCGTTGGCTGACGACCGGCCCGGCTCTCACATGCTGGCTGCGGTGCTGCCCGCGCCGGGGCAGCCGCTTCAGATCGAACGCATTCCGGTGCCGTCACCACGCCGTGGCGAGATCCTCGTCCGGGTCGCGGCCTGCGGCGTCTGCCACACCGATCTGCACGTGATCAAGGGCGAGGTCGCGTTCCCGACCCCCGCCGTGCTCGGGCATGAGATCTCGGGAACGGTGGTGGAGCTCGGCGAAGGAGTCGACGGGCCGCCGGTCGGGACGCGCGTCGTCGGGACGTTCATCATGCCCTGCGGCGAATGCGAAGCCTGCGCAGCCGGTCGAGACGATCTCTGCCCGCGCTTCTTCGAGCTGAACCGGCTGCGTGGGGTCCTGTACGACGGCGAGACGCGCCTCAACCGGGACGACGGGACTCCGCTTGCGATGTACTCGATGGGCGGGCTGGCCGAGTACGCGGTTGTTCCTGCGACGGGCGTCTACGCGCTGCCGGATTCGCTCCCGCTCGAGGAGTCGGCGATCATCGGGTGCGCGGCGATGACGGCTTACGGTGCGGTCAAGCACGCGGGAGGCGTGCGGATCGGCGACCGCGTGGTCGTCGTCGCGATCGGCGGAGTCGGCTCGCTCGTCGTGCAGCTCGCTCGCGCAGAGGGTGCCGAGCAGATCGTCGCCGTCGACATCGGGCCGGAGAAGCTCGAGGCAGCGCGACGGCTGGGCGCAACGGACGTGGTCGATGCAGCCGCCGGCGACCCCGTCGCACGGGTCGTCGAGCTGACGGGCGGAGGCGGCGACGTCGTCTTCGAGGTGATCGGCGGCGAGCAGACCTTCACGCAGGCGCTCCTGATGGTCCGCGACGGCGGACGGATGGTCGCGGTCGGCATTGCGCCGGCGGGGGCGACGGCGCCGGTCGAGATCACGAGGCTCGTGCGGCGCAGTCTGCGAATCGTCGGCTCGTACGGGGCACGTGTCCGCTCCGACATGCCGCAGCTCCTGTCGCTCGTCGAAGACGGGGTGATCGACCCGGCAGCGAGCCTGACCCGGCGGTTCTCGCTCGAGCACGCGGCCGAGGCGTACGCCGCTCTCGCCCGGCGCGAGATCGTCGGCCGGGCGATTGTCGTCATGGAGTGAGCCGAACCGGTTTTACCTTCTTCTTATCGGAGGTTTAGAAGGCTCTCATGGGGTGCATTCAGGCTTCACTGACTTACTCGGCCAGGAGGCCCCCATGGAAGACCGGCTCACGCATCCCAGCACCCGCGACTCGAATCTGATGAGAAGCGTCAACACCAATCTCCGGCGCCGCTCCGAATCGGTTGCCGGGAACGATCCGATCGCATTCTTCTGCGAGTGCAAGAGCTCGAATTGCTACGCACCGATCTGGATGCCCGTGACCGCCTTCGATGGTCTCCTGACCGACCAGCCCGGCTGGCTGCTCCACGAGGGGCATGAGCCGTCGATGCTCTGGCACCGTCGCGCGCCGCTGCCGACCCGTACGTCGTCGCGGCCGCGCCCCGAGGCCGACGAGCTCGCCGCGCAGCGCAAGTCGCACGGCCGCCCGCGGTTCCGCGTGCACCGTCACGCCCAGGCGGCCTAGTAGGGCTTAGCCGCCCATGTTGACCGGGTGGATCTTCACCGGGTCGATCGTCACGACGACGCGGCTGTCGCCCGGCCCGTCGTAGGCCTTCAGGTCGGCGTTGTATTTCGCGCCGACCTTGTTGGCGAAGGCGTAGTCGGCGTCGCTCTCGATCCTCGCGCGGCCGCGCACCTCGAGGTAGCGGTAGGGATTGGCGAGATCGAGCAGGAAGAGGCTGCACTCAGGCCGAGCCGCGAGATTCTTCGTCTTGGCCCGCGAGCCGTTCAGCGAGAGCTTCAGCTCGCCGTCTTCGTGGAGAAACCAGACTTCTGTGACCTGCGGGAAGCCTTCGGAGTCGATCGTCGCGAACGAGGCGACCTGCGCGTCGAGCAGGTCGGCGTGAGATTCGGGAAAGGATGTCATGGCGGCATTGTCCCTGAACCACGTCGTTCAGTAGTGTCGATTTCGTGAACCTGCGCCCGCTCGCTCCCGGCGACGAAGCCGAGTTGCTGCGCATCCACGCGACGCCGGAGGTCATGCGGTGGTGGGACGAGCCGGCCGAGGGCTTTCCCTGGACGGACGAGCCGGAGGCGACGCGCTTCGTGATCGAGGTCGACGGCGCCGTCGCGGGAATGATCCAGTTCACCGAGGAGCACGAGCCGAAGTACCGGCACGCGGGCATCGACCTCTTCCTCGACCCAGCGCTCCATGGGCACGGGATCGGCACGGAAGCCGTGCGGCAGGTCGCGCGGCTGCTGATCGAGGAGCGCGGCCATCACCGGATCACGATCGACCCGGCCGTTGCGAACGTGGCCGCCGTCCGGGCCTACGAAAAGGCCGGCTTCAACCCGGTCGGCGTGATGCGGCTCGCCGAGCGCGACGCCGATGGCGCCGGTTGGCACGACAGCCTCCTGATGGAGCTGCTCGCCGGCGATCGCTGACGAAGGTTCGATCCGACCGGCGCCGGGTAGCTTCCCAGCCATGGCTGGATACACAAAGAAGAACCTCTGGGAGGTCGAGGATCAGGCACCGAAGTTCGACATGCCGCCGGGGCTCGAGGCGCGCTTCGCGCGGACGGCAATCGGCGGTGAGACGCTCGGCCTCAGCCTCATGAAGCTGGCACCGAACTTCCGCGTCCCCTTCGGGCACAAGCACGCAAGCCAGGAAGAGGTCTACGTCGTGGTTCGAGGCTCGGCTCGAGTGAGGGTCGAAAGCGGCGATAAGGAGGAGATCGTCGACGTCGGCGCGTGGGAAGCGATCCGCTTCGACAAGGACACGATGCGGAACGTCGAGGCTGGACCGAATGGAGTCGAGTACCTCGCCTTCGGCGCCGGTGACGACCCGACCGAGGCCGAGGTCGCACCGAACTGGTGGACCGACTAGCCGGTCCGGCTCACCAGTCGCCCGGCTGGCCGAGCAGCTGGCCGCCGTCGATCGGGAACACGCCGCCGGTGATGAAGCTCGCCGCCGGTGAGGCGAGGAGCAGCGCGAGGCCCTTCAGCTCGTCGGGCTCGCCCATCCGCCCGATCGGGATCAATGCCTTCCACATCTGCTCGGCCTCGGGCGTGACCCCGCCGGCGATGCGGGTCTTCACCGGGCCGGGCGCGATCACGTTCACGTGGACTCCGTGCGGCGCGAGCTCGCGCGCTGCCTGCCTCGCGACCATGACCACCGACGCCTTCGCCGCCGCATACGCGTAACAGACCGCCGACTCGGGGGTGAGGCCGGCTGTCGACGCGGTGACGACGATCCGTCCGGAGCCCTGTGGCTTCATCACAGCCGCAGCCGCGCGCAGCGTGTAGAGGACGCCGTCCTGGTTGATCGAGAGCACGTCCCGCCAGACCCGGTCGTCGACCGTGTGCAGCTCCTCGCCGCCGGGCACCGAGAAGCCTGGAACACCGGCGATCCCGGCGTTCGCAAACGCGATGTCGACTCCGCCCTGAACCTCGACCAGCTCGTCGAAGCACGCATCCACGGACGCCGGATCGGCCACGTCGACGAGCGTCGAGCGGACGTCGCAACCGCGCCCGGCCAGCCGCGCCGTCTCCGCCTCCAGACGCTCCGCGTCGATGTCGGTGAGCGTCACGCGCGCGCCGCAGTCGGCGAGCACCTCGGCAAACGCGAGACCAAGACCGCTGGCCGCGCCGGTCACGATCGCGCGCTGGCCGCGGACGTCGAACAGGCTGCCCGTGACGTCGGCGGCGCTCATGCTCAACCGGCCGATCGAATCGGGTGATTCGCGAGGAACACGTGGTTCGGGTCGACGCGACCCTTGATCTCGGAGAGCCTCCGGAAGCTCGACGGCGGATAGATCATCTCCACGTCCATCGAGGACTCGGCGAAGTTGAGGTAGCGGAAGCCGCTGTCCCAGTCGCCGAGCGTCTCGTGCAGGCGAACCAGATGGCGCTCCATGTCCGCCTTCATCTCCGCATCGAGCGCAAGCCCAAACGTGAGGGTCGTGAAGGCCGAGTCGATCTTGTCGAGCGCTCCGTGCCCGGCAGCCGAGCGGCCCGCCGCTCCGCCGAGCTGGCGCACCTCGGAATGCATCAGCGGCGTGTCGAGGATCACGTCGACGAGCTTCTCGATGCACTCGTCGTCGAAGGCGTGCATGTGGATCCCTTCGCCGTGGTACGGCACGGGCTCAGCCGGATCCATGTTCACCGTGCTGAGCTGGCTCGTCGGGATCATCGCGACCGTGTCGAACTCGGGCTCGAGGTCACGCAGCGGCTGGACGAGCGCCGCGCCGTCCTCTTCGCTACCCAGGAAGGCCGGCTCGATCATCACAAAGTCGCGCGCCTTCAGATGATCGGGGATGAACGGCAGGTCGGGCAGCTTCAGCAACCGGCCGAGCGACGAGCACTCCTCGGGCACGGTGTCGATCCAGGCCCGCCAGGCCTTCAGGATCTCGACCGCGCGCTCGATCGGCCAGAAGAGGCAGCCGGCGTAGATCTCGGTGATCGGATAGAGCTGAACCTCGAGCGCCGTGATCGCACCGAAGTTGCCGCCACCGCCGCGGATCGCCCAGAACAGGTCCGGGTCGTTCTCGGCGTCGACGCGGCGGAGCTGCCCGTCGGCGGTCACGAGCTCGGCGGCGAGGATGCTGTTTGCGGCCAGCCCGTACTTGCGCACCATCCAGCTGATCCCGCCGCCGATCATGTAGCCGACGACGCCGACGTCGGGGGAGGTGCCGGCGAGGTAACAGAGGCCGTGCTTGCCTGCCGCGGTCGCGAGCTCGTCTGCGAGCACGCCCGCCTCGACCCGTGCGCGCTGCCCCACCGGATCGATTTCGATCCCGCGCATGCGCTCAGTCTTCAGCAGGATCGCGTGATCCGTCCAGGTGATCGGGCCGGCGTTGTGGCCTCCGCCCTGAAACGCGACGCGCAGCCCGTGCTCGGCGGCGAATTCGACAATCGCGACGACGTCGGCAGCCGCCTCGGGGTAGACGACGGCGACCGGCTGCTGGTCGACGGAGAGGTTCCAGGCCAGGCGGGAGGCATCGAAGGCCTCGTCGCTCTGCGTGACGACATCGCCGGCCAAACGGTCGTTGAGCACGCCAAAATCCACGGACGGGTCTACGGTCAGCACGCGGTCCTCCTATCCAAGCCGAATGAGCAACGACTGAGCAGTCCTACTTAACGTTTTTCTGCGCGGATTGCAACCACAGCGCACACCTGTGCGCGTGCCGAGCACCGGTCTCCGAGGCAGTATTGGAGCGTGAGCCGGCCCAAGGTGCATGTCGCAGGAGCTATCCCCGAGGCGATCGAGGCAGCTCTCCGCGAGGACTTCGAGCTGGTCGCCCAGCTCCGCGGCGCCGACGGAGTGCTCAGCCTGCTGACGACGGCCGTCGACGACCGCTACCTCGAGCACGCGGGGCCGCAGCTGAAAGTCGTCGCGAACTACGCGGTCGGCGTGAACAACATCGACCTTCCTGCGGCGCAGGCCCGCGGCGTCGTGGTCACGAACACGCCCGACGTGCTCACCAAGGCGACAGCGGAGCTGGCGATCACGCTCACACTCTCGCTCCTGCGACGCGTGACCGAAGGAGACCGGCTGATCCGCAGTCGCACGCCGTGGAAGTTCGAGCTCGAGTTCATGCTCGGCGAGAGCCTCGACGGGAAGGTGTTCGGCATCGTCGGGCCGGGCAAGATCGGTCGCGAGACGGCGCGCCTGGCGGAGGCCTTCGGCGCGACGGCGATCTTCGCCGGGCGCGGCAAGCTCGACGAGCTGCTCGGAGAGGCGGACGTCGTCAGCCTCCACTGTCCGCTGACGGAGGAGACACACCATCTCATCGACGCGGCGGCCTTCGAAAGGATGCGGCCGACGGCGGTGCTCGTGAACACGGCGCGCGGGCCGGTCGTGGACGAGCAGGCACTCCTCGCCGCCCTGCGCAGCGGCACGATCGCCGGCGCGGCGCTCGATGTCCACGAATTCGAGCCCAACGTGACCGAGGGGCTGCTCGAGATCGAGAACGTTGTCCTGACCCCACACCTTGGCAGCGCAACACTCGCGACGCGCGAGGCGATGGGGATGCTGGCGGTCTCGGCCCTGCGAGCCGTCCTCCTCGACGGCGTGCGGCCGGCGAACACCGTCGCCTGATTTGCCAGAGCGTTCGCTCTCCGTACAATCGTGCGCATGATGGAGATCACAGCCAAAGGGGACACCCTGCACCTCTCGGGTGAACCACCACACGCGGGCGACACCGCTCCCGACTTCACGCTCCGGAAGGGGCCGGAGCAGGTGACCCTCGCTGATCTACCCCGGAAGCCGCGGCTGTTCAGCGTCGTTCCGGCGATCGAGACGAAGACGTGCACGCTCCAGACGCGGGCCTTCAACGACAAGCTCGCCGCCTATGGGGACAGCGTCGCCGCCTACACGATCAGCCTCGATCCACCGGATCTACAGGCGCACTTCTGCAGCACGAACGGGATCGAGAACATGGAGACGCTCTCGGACGAGCCTGACCACTCGTTCGGCGAGTCCTGGGGCCTCGTCATCCAGGAGTCAGGCCGGCTCGCGCGCTCGGTCTTCGTGCTCGACGCCGACGGCAAGATCGCCTACGCCCAGGTCGTGCCGGAGCTCACCGAAGAGCCGGATTACGCGCCGGCGCTTGCCGCGCTCGATTCGCTGCTCGGCTAGCGCTCGTACTCGGCGACGGCTTCGTCGACCAGCTCGGGCAGGTGGGCGATCCGCGGATCGATCCGCATCCCATCGTCACCCCACGGGATGCTCGGGTCGATCTTCGGCTTGCCGACCTGCGCCGAGTGCTCGGTGAGCGTGTGCTTGCCGAGCCGCTCTTCCTTCGCCCACATCGGCTTGCCGTCGGGCTCGCGGAAGTGCGGCATCACCTCTTCGGCCATCAGCGTCATGTTCTTGATCGCCATCCAGTGCGGCATCGCGCCCCACTGGCCACCGGCGCCCGTGACGACGCCCGTGCCGAGGTCGTCGGTCAGCTTCGTGAGCTCCTCGATCACCGTGTCCGGCGAGCCGACGATCGCGTAGCCGTTGTCGATCAGGTACTCGTACTGGAGGTCGTAGATGTCCGGAATGCCCTTCTCGATGATCGTGCCGAGGAAGTTCCGGAACGAGGCCTGTGACTGGTAGCCGGGAGGCCCCGCGAAGTAGTTCGGGTGCTTCAACCCTTCGCGGAAGAGCCAGGTGATGTGCGGCCGCGCCTCACGGTGGGCCTGCTCGTCGGTCTCCGCGACGTAGATCAGGATCGCCGCGCCGAGGTTCTCGCGCTTCGCCTCGTAGCCGTACTTCTCCTCGGCCAGGCGGCGATAGGTGTCGAGCGCCTTCTTCAGCACGACCCGCGGTGAGAAGACCTGCATGAAGGTGTAGTGGCGCTTTGCCGCCTCGTCGATCGTCTCGAGCGATGCGAACCCCGGCAGCCAGATCGGCGGATGCGGCTGCTGCAGCGGCTGCGGCCAGGGGTTCACGAACGGCAGGTTGAAGTACTTGCCCTCCCAGGCAAACGGGCCCGGCTCGGTCCACGCCTTCAGGATCAGGTCGTGCGCCTCCCAGAAGCGCTCGCGCGACGTGCTCGGGTCGATGCCGTACGAGAAGTACTCGTTGCCGGTGCCGCGCACGAAGCCGGAGATCATCCGGCCGCCCGAGATCACGTCCAGCATCGCGATCTCCTCGGCCACGCGCAGCGGGTTTCCGTGCAGCGGCAGTGCGTTGCCGATCACGCCGACCTTGATCCGCTCGGTCTTCGCGACGATGTAGGAGGCCATGATGTTCGGGCTCGGCATCGTCCCGTAGGCCGTCTGGTGGTGCTCGTTCACGAGCACGCCGTCGTAGCCGAGGCGCTCCGTGAGCACGTTCAGCTCGAGGAACTCGTTGTAGAGGCGGTGCCCGACCTTCGGGTCGTAGAGCGAGTTCGGCAGGTTGACCCACGTCGACGGCAGATCCGCAGCCGGCGGGATGAACGGGTACGGCATGAACATCAGCGAGTAGAACTGGAGCTTGTTCACCGGGCAACTCCTTCGATGAAGCCGCTGATCAGCTCTGCGGCGCGGTCGGGCTCTTGGACGATCGCGGCGTGCCCCGTGTTCGGGATGCGCTCGAGCTTCGCGCCGGGGATCAGCTCGGCGAAGCGGTCGGCGTAGACGTTCGGGACGATCCAGTCGTCGCTCGCGCCGACGACGAGCGTCGGCACGTCCACGTTTGACAGGTGCCGCTCGAGCTTCGGGTTGTAGCCGCGCGTCCAGGTCAGGCGCGCGAACGTGCCGAGCTCGCCGTAGGCGTTCACGATGTCGTCGAGGCTGTTCGGGTTCGGCAGGAAGTCGACGTAGGGCAGGAAGTCGCCGCTGAAGAGCATCTCCGGGATCGCCTCCGGCGGCATCGCGAACAGGTTCGCGCGGGGCGCGCCCTCGATGCTGATCCCGATCGGCGTGATCAGCGTCAGGCTCTTCAAGCGCTCCGGGAAATAGACCGCGAGCTCGGAGGCGAGCCAGCCGCCGAGCGAGAAGCCGATCAGATGGACGCGGTCGAGCTCGAGGGCGTCGAGCAGATCCCGGTAGTGGAGGATCAGGTCGCTCCAGCCGTCCAGCCAGTCCGGGAAGGCGGTCTCGCCGAAGCCTGGATGCTCGGGCGCGATGAAGTCGACCGACTCCGACATGCGCTCGTAGAACGGCAGCCACAGGCGCGTCGTGCCGGCGCCGTGCAGGAACATCACGGGCTCGCCGGAGCCCTTGCGCCGGTAGGCGACGTCCAGATCTCCGACCTGAATCCGGCTCGGCTCGGTGTAGTACCGAGACGCTGGTTTCTCCGCAGCAGCCGACTCCGTCATCGCTTCCTCCCCGCTCGTGATTCGAGGCGCTTGTTGAGTGAGACTGTACACAGGTAGTGGCGCATTTTCAGCCCCTCATGAGAAGAAATTCCGTGGGTTTTCGATCAGCATCTGATCGACCTGCTCCTGCGTGACCCCGGCCTCGAGCAAGGCCGGCAGGATCGTCGTCGAGATGTGGAGATAGTCCGGCTGCTCGTTCGCGAAGTTCGGATCGCCGGTCATGAAGTCGTAGAAGCAGGCGGCGTCGTGACCGAGGTGAATCTGACCCGCGTAGCCCTCGGCGACGAGCGCCGTCAGCGTCGCGATTCGGTCGGCGTCGGGGTTGAAGTGCGGGATGTTGAACCGGTCGAAGCCGAGCGCCGCGCCGCTGCCGGCGAGCTCGCGCAGGTAGTCGAGATCGTTGCTGTCGCCGGCGTGGGCGATCACGATCCTCGCCGGGTCGACGCCTGCACTCGTGAGCGCCTCGAGCGCGAGCCTGCCCGTCTGAACCGCGGCGTTCGTGTGCACCATCACGGGCACCCCGGTCTCGTTCGCAGTCAGCGCCACCGCGGCGAGGATCCGCGGCACGTCGCCAGCCAGTCCGTGCTGCTCGACGGCGCACTTCAGGAACGCAGCCTTCACGCCCGTGTCGTCGATCCCGACGCGGATCTCGCGCACGAAGAGCTCAGCAATTGCCTCGGGGCTTCGGTAGCCGAGGAAGTTCGGCAGCTCGAGAAAGGCGTAGACGCCGGTCGCGACGATGATGTTCAGGTCGACCTCGGCGTTGATCCGCTGGAGCCGGGGGATGTAGCGGCCGAGGCCGGGCACGGTCGGATCGACGATCGTCTCGATCCCGGCAGCGCGGAGCGCGCTCAGCTTCTCGATCGCGTCGGCGACGCGCAGCTCCTCGTCCCAGTAGCTGGCACCCCAGACATGGCCGTAGTTCTGCAGCGCCTCCGGCTGAAGGACGAAGACATGCTCGTGGGCGAGCGTCGGCCCGAGCCGGTCGACCTCGACTGGGCCGCGCACGGTTTCGACGGTGGTCATGCTCCCTCCCTTGCAGCGTCGGACAGAGACTTTGCGCCGCCGTGCGCCGAGAGACCGCCGTCGACCGGAATCTCGGCGCCGCTCAGATACGACGACTCGTCGGAGATCAGGAAGACGACGAGCGGCGCGATGTCGTCGACGGTTCCCGTGCGCCCGAGCGGCGTCTCGGCGATGTTCGCCTCACGAAAGCTCTCATGCGCAGTCGCGGTCATCGGCGTCTCGATGTAACCGGGGCAAATCGTGTTCACGCGAATCCCACGCGCGCCGAGCTCGAGACTGGCGACTCGCGAGAGCCCGCGGAGGCCCCATTTGCTGACGGTGTACGCAGCCCCGTGGTAGCCGGTCAGCCCGGCAACGGAGCTGACGTTCACGATCGAGCCGCCTGCGCCCATCAGCGGCGCGACCGTCTGGATCCCGAGCAACGCGCCGGTCAAGTTCACGCCGAGCACGCGATCCCAGTCGTCGAGCGTCACCTCCCCCAGGCGGGAGCGCGATGGGATCCCGGCGTTGTTGACGAGGCCGTCGACTCGCCCGTGGGCCTCCGCCAGCCATTTGGCGAACGCGCTCCAATCGTCCGGCCGAGAGACGTCGAGGGGTCGATAGACGATCCCCGCAGGAAGCACAGGCGCCTCGCCGTGAAGATCCGTCGCAACCACCGTCGCGCCCTCGGCCGCGAGCGCGATCGCATCGGCCGCGCCCTGCCCACCCGCCGCACCGGTGACCACGACGACCTTCCCCTCACAGCGCCCCACCTCAGCGCCCGCCTTCGAGCCAGGTCTCACCGCGCGCATACAGCTCCTCGACTGCGGGCCCGGTCAGCCCCGGCATGTCCGGCTTGACCGTGAAGCCGACCTGCGTCTGGAGATAGGCGAGATGGCGATAGCCGACGGGGAAGCGCTCGAGCACCGTGGCATCGAGCGCGAGACTCGCCGCTGGATCGACAGGGTCGAGCCGGTCCTGCTCGTAGATCGGCTGGCGCAGGACAATCCCCCACGTCCCGTTCCGCCGCTCGAGGAAATCGTAGAAACGGCCGGTGCAGACGACGTCGCAGATCACATCGTGGACAGACGCGCGCTGCGTGATCGTCATCTTCGTCTGGGCGATCGCGCGAATCCCGGCGACCTCGATCGACATCCCGCCGAGGAAATGGAGGATCCGCACCCCGCGGTCGAATCCTTCCCGGCTGACGCGGATGAACTCCTCGGCCGGGCCCTGGAACCAGGTCGCCATCATCTGACCGTCGGCGTGCCAGACCGTCCGGAAGCGATCCCAGTCTCCGGCGTCCCGCCAGATCGCCCAGTTCTCGATCAGCTCGCGGATCTGCTGCTTGTCGTCACTCATGACGAGGTGAGAGAATAGGAGTCGTGAAGGCAGCTCTCATGCGCGCGTACCACCAGCCGCTCGAGCTGATCGACCGGCCGGCCCCCGAGATCGAGCACGCGAACGACGTGCTCATCCGGATCGGCGGCGCGGGCGTCTGCGCGACCGACCTGCACGCCATGGAAGGGCTGATGGAGCCGGCCGGCGTGCGGTTGCCTCGGGTGCTCGGCCACGAGAATGCAGGCTGGGTCGAGGAGGTTGGCGGCGGCGTGACGACCGTGGCCAAAGGGGACGCCGTGCTCGTCTTTCCCCCGTTCAGCTGCGGGCTTTGCGTCCCCTGCCGTCGCGGCAACGACATGCATTGCGTGCACCACCAGTTCACTGGCCTGTCGGTGGACGGCGGCTTCGCGGATTACGTCCGTGTCTCGGAGCGGTCGCTGATCAAGCTGCCGCCGGGAGTCGAGCCGGCAGCCGTTGCGCCCCACGCCGATGCGGGCCTCACTGCCTACCACGCGGTTCGCCGTCTTTCGCAGCTCGCCATGCCCGGAACGACGGCTGTCGCGATCGGCGTCGGCGGGGTCGGCCACATCGCGATCCAGCTCCTGCGCGAGCTGGGATCGAGCCGCGTGATCGCGATCGACACCGACGAGCGCCGCCGCCGGCTCGCTTCGAGGCTCGGCGCCGCAGACGTGCTCGAAGGCGCCGGGTCGGTCGATGCGGTTCGAGAGATCACCGGCGGGCGCGGAGCCGACCTCGTGTTCGACTTCGTCGGCACCGACCAGACGCACGCCGAATCGATGGCGATGCTCGCCCGCGGCGGCACGTACTCGGTGATCGGGTACGGCGGCACGATCTCGCTCTCGTCGAACGCACTCGTTGTCAACGAGCACGCGGTCGTCGGGAACCTCGTCGGCACCTGGATCGATCTCTGGGAGCTGCTCCAACTGCACGCCGCGGGCCGGGTCGTGCTCGAGACGGAGACGCACTCGCTCGACGACGTGAACGACGTGCTCGACAAGCTGCGCGACGGTGAAGTGACCGGTCGCGCGGTGCTCATCCCCGGCTAGCGCTCACGAGAGATAGGCCGAGCGGAGCAGCTCGGGGTCGTCCTTCAGCGCCTGAGCCGCACCTTGATAGCGGATCCGGCCGCCGTCGAGCACGTACGCCGTCTGCGCGAGCTCGAGCGCAACATGTGCGAACTGCTCGATCAGCAGCACGCCGACCCCGCTCTCGGCCACCGCCGCGAGCGTCGGCACGAGCCGCTTGACGACAACCGGCGCGAGGCCG